>NZ_JBSPUD010000005.1:0-211576 GCF_056861525.1 Stenotrophomonas sp. 82F1 | reverse complement strand
ATCTGACATCTGCGCAACTCCCAGCTATTGTTGAGGGGCTGGGGTGGTACCGCACCACGTTGGCTTGCCTACATCGGCGGTCCTCAAAGGCCGCTAGATCCTTTATCGACGTTAAGGTGCCGACGTTAAGGTGCGGGATGGGGATCGCTCGGCTCGTCTGTCGGCTGCTACCCGCAGATATCATGTTGACGGTCCCTCCACCCTGGCTCCTACATACCTCGTAGGAGCCGGGAGGAACATACAAGCCCATGCTCGGCTGCGGTTGGGGTCAGAGCCCTTTCCTGCGGAAAGGGATCCGACCCCGATGGTTCGCTCAATACACATCGCGCCGGTAACGACCGGCCAAAAGCAGCGCTTCCTTGCCGTCGGCACCGAGCACCTGCTCGATCACCGCATCCACTGCCGGGGCCATGCCCTGCAGGCTGCCGCAGACCAGAATCGTTGCGCCTTCACCGACCCACTGCCGCAGCGTGGCCGCTTCGGCCAGCAGGCGATCCTGCACATACCGATGCGCGCCGCCATCACGGCTGAATACCGTATCCAGGCGGGTCAGCGTGCCGTTGGCGAGCATCGCCTGCAGCTCATCGCCGAAGTGGAAATCATGCGCGGCCGAGCGTTCGCCGAACAACAACCAGGTGCGACCGCCGCCAACACGTGCGCGCTCGTGCAGGTGTGCACGCAGACCGGCGATACCGGTGCCGTTGCCGATCAGCAGCAGCGGAACATCGATGGCGACGCCGTGGAAATTCTCGTTGCGGCGCAGGCGCATCTGCACCGGCTCGCCGACGACGGCGTGGTCGCACAGCCAGCCACTGCCAACGCCCGGTGTGCCATCGGCACGCAGCTGACGGCGCAGCAGAAGCTCCACGGCGCCGTCGTCCATCACCGAGGCGATGGAATATTCGCGATGCGGCAGTGGCTGCAGTGCCGCCAACAAGCCAGGCAGATCGCCCGCAGCAACCAAGGAGGGCAGATGCGAGCGTGCAACGCGGGCGAGCAGCGTATTCCCGTCGTCCAACACAGTGTTGGCATCGAAGCCCTGCGCCTGCAGCCAGTCGCGCGTGCTCTGTTCGGCGTGCTGGGGTCCGACCTCGGCGATGTCGCCCGCCTGCCAGTGCGCGCTGCTGTCGGTCGGTGGCTGCAGGCGCAGCCGGTAGACGGGGCCACCGACGCTGCCGGGGTTGAGGTGGCTGCGCTGCAGCAGCGTCCACGGCTGGTACTGGGCCGGTGTCCAATCGGGCAGTTCGCTGGCGTCGCCGCCGAGCTGGCCGAGCAGCTGTTGCCAGTGGCGCAGGGCGGCCGGGTCGGCGTTGTCGACTTCAATGGCATCGAACAGCGGATGCGCGCCATGCTGACGCAGCCAGTCGTGCAGCTGGTGGCCGAACGCGCAGAAATGCCCGTAGCTGCGATCACCCAGCGCGAGCACACCGTACTGCAGGTGGCCCAGAGGCGGCGGCGTGGTCATCACCTGGCGCAGGAAGGGCAGGGCGTGGTCGGGTGCATCGCCTTCGCCGGTGGTGCTGACGATGAACAGTGCACGCGCACTGCCCGCAAGCAGGGGCGCATCCACTTCGTGCAGACCGCGCAGGCGCACCGGCACGCCGGCCGAGCGCAGGGCCTGCGCACTGCGCTCGGCCAGTTCGCGGGCAAAGCCGGTCTGGCTGGACCAGACCAGCAGCATCGGTTGGTCGCCGCCTTCGGTCGTGTCATCGCGCGCACGGCTGCGCCACCACACCACGGTGCACGCCAGTGAATACAGCGCGGTGGCGGCCAGTGCGATACCCCACTGCCGCGACGGCGGCGCACCCTGCCACCACGCTTCGCCGAGGTGCAGGCGCAGCAGGGCGAAGCCGATCACTGCCAGCAGGACCAGCACTACGACGTTGCCAAGGGTTGCGCGCGGGAAACGAGTGCTCATGCGGCCTGCTCATCCAGCAGTCGCTGGAAGGCACTGCTGAGGGTTTCGCGCGGGCCATCGGCGGTGCGCTCCAGGAAGCGTGCGGCCAGCCCTTCGCGCTCTGCCAGCGCGATGCCCGCGTCGCGACCGAGCACGGTTAGTGCGGTGGCCCAGGCGTCAGCGTGCATCGCGTCGTCGGCGACCACGGTGACCGCGGCTGCGACCTGTCGCACCGGCGTGCCGCTGCGTGGGTCGAGGCTGTGACTGTAGGCAACGCCATCGTCCTGATACTGGTGCCAGCGATCGCCGGAGGTGGCCACTGCCTTTCCATCCAGCGCCAGTACACGCGGTGGCGTATCGGTGTGGGCATCTTCTTCCGGCGCCGACTCCACCAGCACGCGCCACGGCTGGCCGTCAGGCTTGCGCCCATAGCCTGCCAGTTCTCCGCCAACTTCAATCAGTGCGGCGTTCACACCCTGGCCGCGCAGCCACGCGGCGACGTGGTCGACGCCGAAGCCCTTGGCGATCGCCGAGAGGTCCAGCTCCAGTCCGCCCGGTTGCAGCAGCGCATCGTCCTGCCAGTGCAGGCGCTGCCAGCCGCAGCGTGCGCGGGTTGCCTGCAGCGTGACGGCATTGGGTGCACGTCGTTCACCGGCATGCGCACCGAAGCCCCACAGCGCCACCAGTGGGCCGAGGGTGGGATCGAAGGCACCACCGCTGGCGGCGGCGATGGCCTGCGCGCAGGCCAGCACATGGCGGGTTTCGGCCGGCAGCACGCAGTAGTGACCCGCGTCGGCGCGGTTGTAGCGGCTCAGGTCGGAACCCGCTTCCCAGGTGCTCATCTGCGCGACCACGTCGTCCAGCCGCGCCTGGATGCCGGCGTGCAGCGGATGCAGGTCGCGCTGGCGCGGCGCGACCAGCGACACGCTCCAGGTGGTGCCCATGGTTGTGCCGCCGAGGCGGGCGATGTCGAGCAGGGAATCGGTCATGGTCGGGCGGTGCGGACGCGATGCCGGGGCCTGCCCGGCATCGCGATCCCCCATTACTGCGGCAGCACTTCCAGCGTGGCAACGTAGCTGAGGCGGCGCTTGGCAGCCTGCTTGACCGAGGTCTTCTTGTCCTCGGTGCCGGTTTCCAGCCAGTACATGCCGGCTTCCGGCCAGGTCACCTTGATCTCGCCCTTGGCGTCACTGGTCAGTTTCTGCTCGTCCTGCGCATTGCGGTAGCGGGTGCCACCGCGCACGATCTCGAACTCCAGGCCTGCGGTCGGCTTGCCGTCGACCAGTACGCGGAAAGTGGCTTCCTCACCGGCGAACAGGTCGTTCGGATGGCCGACGGCCACCAGCTCGATGCCGCGGTTGGTCGGCTTCAGCGCGGTGTCATTCGGCGCGCCGTTGGTGACAAAGGTCTCCACGCGGCCGACCGACTGGCTCACTTCCAGCTTCTTCGCATCCTTGGGCAGTTCGCCGAAGGTGGCGGCATTGCCGCGCCAGCGCTTGCGCTCACCATTCAGTTCATAGGTGGCCGACAGGCCGTCGTTGACCGAGGCGATGCGGTAGGTGCCCTGCTGCTTCAACTCGACGTCGAACACGCTGCGGTACTTGCCGGTGGCCGCGTTCTGCGCCTGCACGGTACTGCCGTCCGGGGCGGTGATCACCACCGATTCCAGGCGCAGCGGCACGTGGTTGAAATAGAACAGGTCATTGGAGACCGCACCGTCGACGGTGATCCACGGCGCGTTGCCGGCGATCACGGTCTGCGAGGGCAGCAGCCAGGCCTTGTGGGCCAGGGCAGAGAAGGGAAGGGCAGCGGCCAGAGCGGCGGCGAGGACGAGCGTGCGCTTCATGCGGAAGACTCCAGTTGGAAGGGGTCGGATCCCTTTCCAAAGGAAAGGGCTCTGACCCCGAGGATATGGCGATGGGGTCAGAGCCCTTCCTGCGGAAGGGATCCGACCCTGCTTGATCAAGGCTTGACGGCGAGGGTGACCTGGCCCAGTTCGGTGGCGCCCTGCGCGCGGCCGTTCTGTGCGGCGGTGGCCGGCCAGGTGAAGGGGATCTTCAGCAGTTCACGGCCGCCGACTTCGCGCACCGCTTCCACCACCAGGGTGTAGTTGCCCGGGGCCAGCTGTTTCAGCGCCGGCTGCTTGTCGTTGAACGACAGCGCGTGCTTGCCGGCGGGGCGGGTCGGGCCGGTCACGCCATCCACCGGCACCTGCAGGGTGCGGCCGCTCTTGCGCCACCACTGGCGCAGGTCGGGCAGCCACTTGGTGCCATGGCCTTCGCTGTTGCTGGTCTGCTGGTACCAGACCGACAGGTTGGCGGCGACCTTCTGGTCGGCGCCCTCCAGCCACACCGCCACATACGGGCGGTGGTATTCGGCCACGTTGAGCTTGGGCACTTCGACGTTGATGTCGAGGGTGGTGGCGTAGGCCGGCGAGGTGGCCAGCAGGCCGCTGAGGGCGATGGTCAGGGTGACGCGCATGGGGCGGCTCCGGAGAAACGGATGGAAATCACGGTGGAAGTTCAATGGATCAGCAGCAGGGCGATCAGCAGCGGAATCATCAGGCCCAGGCCGACCAGCGGCCAGGTCATGCGTCGCTGCCGCGCATGCAGGTGCAGCAGGAACAGACCGGTGATGCAGAACACCAGGCAGGCCACGGCGAACACGTCCAGGAACCAGCCCCACGCGGGGCCGGCATTGCGACCCTTGTGCAGGTCATTGAGGTAGGACACCGCGCCGCGCGAGGTCGATTCGTACTCCACTGCGCCGGTTTCGCGGTCGATGCTCAGCCAGGCGTCGCCGCCGGGGCGTGGCAGCGATAGATAGATTTCCTCGGCTGACCATTCGGCGGGGCGGCCGCCGATGGAAATGCCCAGCTGCTCGTCCAGCCATTGCCGGGCCGGGCGCGGGATCGGCGCGTTGCCGTCCTCGCGTGTGCCGAGCTGGCCGCGCACGTCGGCCGGCAGTTCCAGATGCTGGTTCTGCACTTCTGGCTTGGCTTCGATCTTCGCCGCATGGTTCAGCGTGAGCCCGGTCACCGCGAACAGCAGCATGCCGATCAGGCAGACCGCCGAGCTGATCCAGTGCCACTGGTGCAGGGTACGCAGCCAGAAGCCGCGGCTCTGCTGCTGCACGGTGGAAGATGCGGGACGGCTCACGGCACGGTTCGGGACGGATGAATACTGGCCATTACATCATTGATGAGAATTGCTCGCAATTAGATGTCGTTGTGTATCTCTGAAGGGGTAGTGCGGACCGGTAGATCCACGCCATGCGCGGATGAAACGCCGACCAAGTTGGGTATGGGCAGTAGATCCACGCCATGCGTGGATGGAGCGGTGCCGACCAAGGTAGGCACCCACCAAGGCCGGCACCCACCAAGGCCGGGCGGTGCCGACCAAGGTCGGCATCTACCAGGGCCGGGCGATGCCGGCCAGCGGCCGGCACTACCGGTCGCGGCCTCAGAACTTCGCGTTGAGCGAGATCCAGTAGCTGCGGCGCTGGTCCTTGGTGGCGTAGTCGTCCACGCAGTTGTATTCGCTGGGGCTGGTCAGCAGGCACGACTGCGAGACGAAGTTCTTGTCGAACAGGTTGTTGACCCGCGCGTTGAACGTCAGCCACTGCGTGGCCTTCCAGCTGCCACCGAGGTGGAAGATCGTGTAGTCCTCGTAGTAGCGGGTGTGGCTGGCACCGCCGGCATCGAGGATCGTGTCGCGGTAGCGGTCGTAGCGGCCTTCGCCGATCAACGACAGGCTGATGGCATCGTTGAGCTGCCAGTTCAGGCTGGCGTTGGCCATGTGCTTGGCCGGCATGGTGCCGGTGATCGGCAGGCCCTTGCCGGAACCGGCAGTCTGCTCGCTCTTGGTCCAGGTGTAGTTGCCGCGCAGCTGCAGGTTGTCCAGCAGGTCGACGTGGCCGGCCAGTTCCGCGCCACGTGTTTCGGCCTTGTCGATGTTCACGCTCTGGGTGAAGGTGCTGTAGCCCAGCGAGGCCCAGCCCGGGCCGATGTCCACGCAGTAGCCACTGCCGGCAGGTGCCACCTCGCAGTTGGGGAACGTGCCGCCGCTGGCGATCTTGTCTTCGAACTTGTTGATGAAACCGGTGACGTTGAAGCCCCAGCGCTGGCCCTCGTAGTACGCGGCCAGCTCGTAGTTGGTGCTGGTTTCCGGCTTCAGGTTGGGCGAACCCACCAGCGGCAGCACACCCTGGCCACCGAAGCCGGTGATGCCGGGGAACAGCTGGTCCGGACGCGGGGTCTTGTAGCCGGTGCTGACGCCGCCCTTGAAGGTCCAGGCATCGGTGGCGTTCCAGACCAGGTAGCCGCGCGGGCTGAGGTGGCTGCCGAAGATGTTGTGGTCGTCGTAGCGCAGGCCGAAGGTGGCGGTCAGGGTGTCGGTCAGCGACCAGTTGTCCTCGGCGAACAACGCCCACATGCGGTGCTTCTGCCTGGTGTTGCTGCGGTAGCCGGCACCGTCCATGCCGAACACGCCGTCCACCATGTCGGTGTCGTTGTACTGGCCGCCCACGGTCAGCTTGTGTGCGGCGAAGTCCAGGTCGAGCATGGTGTCCAGCACGTAGCCTTCCAGCTCCATGGTGCGCAGCGGACGCGGCAGGAATGCCTGCAGGCGTGCCTGTTCGCTGGCGTTGAGTGCACCCAGCGCGTTGTTGCGGCCGGCGGCACAGTTGCTGGCGGCACCGGTGCGGCGGCAGACGTCGTTCCACAGGGTCTGCAGGCCGGCGCGCTCGTCCAGCGTCAGCGGCAGCGAGCGGCCGAGGTTGTTGCTCTTGCTGTGGGTCAGTGAGGTCTGCCAGGTACCGAAGCTGTAGCGGCCCTGGTGGGTCAGCGACAGCTGGTCGCGCTCGTAGCGCTGGTAGGCGGTGTAGCCCACGCGCGGCTGCACCACGCGGCGGGTGACGGTGCCGTTGCCATTCGGATTGGGGACCACCGCATTGCCCACGCGCCACAGGCTGGCCAGGCTGTCGAGCGTGCCGGTCTGGCCCTCGCTGTTGTCGTACTTCTGGCGAGAGACGTCGTAGTCCAGCCACAGCTCGTGGTCGTCGTTGACATGGAAGTTCAGACGCACGCCGGTGTTCCAGTTGGTGTTGGCCACCGACTTGCCGCCGCCACCGAAACCGATGCTGCGTTCCCACAAGGTGCCGTCGGGCAGGGTCAGTGCGTCCCATTCGGGATTGGATGCCTTGGCGTCGTAGTAGCTGCCGCGCACGGCCAGGCCGAGGCGATCCTTGACCAGCGGGCCGCTCAGGTACAGGTCGGTGCTGCGCGCATTGCCGAACTGATCGTCCTGCTGCACGGTGAAGCCCTGGGTGACCGCGCCGTGCCAGCTGTCCTGGTTGCGGCGGGTGATGATGTTGATGACGCCGCCCATTGCATCCGAGCCGTACAGCGTGGACATCGGGCCACGCACCACTTCGATGCGCTCGATCGCATCCAGCGGCGGCAGGTAGGCGAACTGGCCACCGCCGAAGTTGTTCGGATACAGCTGGCCGGCATTGCTCTGGCGGCGGCCGTCGATCAGCACCAGGGTGTACTCGGACGGCAGGCCGCGCATGGAGATGGTGGCGCGGCCGTTCTTGTCGGTCGCTTCCAGGCCGACGTCGATGCCCTCGACGTCGCGCAGGGCGTCGACCAGGCTGGTGTAGGGGCGCTTGCTCAGCTCTTCGCGGCTGACCACGCTGATGCTGGCCGGTGCATCGACCACTTTCTGCTCGAAACCGGAGGCGGTCACCACCACCTTGTCCAGGGTCTGCGGTGCGCCGCTGGCGGCACCACTGGCGTAGGCGGGAGCCGCGACGGCGGCCAGCACGGCGCTGGTCAACAGGTGGCGGGACAGGGACGAACGGACACGATGGCGCTGGGCCATGGCAGATACCTCGAAGGATGTAAGGCAGCGCGATGCCGGGCGCGGAGCGCGCGCGGCAGGGCAGGGATGGCCCGATCAGGGGCGGCAGAGGTGAAGCAGGCAGCGGCGAGCCGATGCAACCGCGCAGGCGGTCACAGCGTGCCGTGGATCAGGCGAGCGGCGGCGCCTGGCCGCGTTGCTGGCGACGCCCGGGCGCATCGGTCCAGGGCATGTCTGGTGCGGCCAACGGCCAGTGCGAACGCGCGCCGGACGGAGCCGACGCGGAGGGAACCAGATCAAGTTCGGTACGCAGCCAGTGGCTGGCCAGCAGCAGTGGCGGCGCCGGTTTGTCAGTGGACTTGGCCGGTGCAGAAGCGCAGCGCCGCAGCTTGGCCGGTGCTTCTTCCTGCAGGGGGCCTTCGCCGCCGCGCTCTTCCAGCGGCTGCTGCAGCGCCTGGGTTGCAGCCGCATGGGCCACGGGCAGCAGCGGCAGGGTGCCCAGCAACAGCGTCAACATCGCCACCCACGCCAGCAGGCTGGCCAGCGCAGGCCGACGGCCGCGCATGGCGGTGCCGAGCTGTACAAGCCGAAGCGGGCGGGGGCGGAACGGGCGACGCAAGCGGAAATCCCTGGCTGGCCGGAACATCCGGCGTCAACGGGGCGTGATTGTAATGAGACCCGTTAGCCGTTGCAAATGAGAATGATTGCCAAATTGTCGCAAGGGGTGGCCTGATCGGCTCAGACCTCGCTCCAGCGTCGCAGCAGGTTGTGGTACACGCCGGTCAGCTGCAGCACCGCGTCAGCATCGCCATCGGTCTGTCGCAGGCGTTCGATGGAGGTGTCCATCTCCCACAGCAGGCGCCGCTGCACGTCGTCGCGGATCATGCTCTGCACCCAGAAGAACGAGGCCACGCGCGCGCCTCGGGTGACCGGGTTGACCTTGTGCAGGCTGCTGGAGGGGTACACGATCAGATCACCGGCCGGCAGTTTCACTTCATGTTCGCCGTAGGTGTCGCTGATGATCAGCTCGCCGCCGTCGTACTCGTCCGGATCGGACAGGAACAGCGTGCAGGAGATGTCCGAGCGCAGCTGCTCGCCGTTGGCCAGGTTCATCACCGCGCCATCGACATGGAAGCCATAGGTGCCGCCGCCGCTGTAGCGGTTGAAGCGCGGCGGCAGGTACTTCAGCGGCAACGCCGCGCTGAAGAACAGCGGCTGCCGGGCCAGCGCCACGAGAATGGTTTCGCCCAGTTCGCGGCGCAGCGGCGAAGCTTCCGGCAGCTGCTGGTTGTGCTTGGCCTGCGCGCCGAGGTGGCCGACAGTCTCGCGGCCATCGGTCCAGTCGGCCGCATCGAGCCTGCGGCGGATATCAGCGACCTGTTCGGCAGGAAGGATGTCGGGGATGTGCAGCAGCATGCGGAAGTCCTCAGCAAGCGGATGGTGCGACCAGGGCGCGCACCTGCGGGTGGGGTGAGGCGGCCAGCTCGGGCACGATATGCGCCATGAAGGCGGGACTGCCGTGCTGCAGTGCCAACCGCAGCCAGTGCACGGCCTGTTCGATTTCACCGGCCTGCAGCAGGATCGAGGCGTAGTTGGCCTGGCCGCGGAAATCGCCGGCCTCGGCCGCGCGCCGATACCAGGCCAGCGCCGCCTGCGGATCGCGTCCGGTGTCCAGTCCGTCCTCCAGATGCCGGGCCAGCAGGTTCATCGACTTGGCGTGGCCCAGATGCGCCGCGCGGGTATACAGCGCCAGTGCCTGTGCACGGTCCTGCGGCACGCCACGGCCGGTGGCCAGCAGGTTGGCCAGGTTGTACAGGCCCCAGTCCAGACCGGTGTCGGCCGCGCGCCGGTACCAGACCGCGGCAAGCGAAGGATTGGCGGGGGTGCCCTTGCCCAGTTCATGGCAGCGGCCGAGCATGTTCATCGCCATCGGCGCGCCGTTGTTGGCTGCGGTCTCGTACCAGAGCAGTGCCGCAGCAGCGTCTTCCGGCGTGCCTTTGCCTTCCATGTGCATCTGCGCCAGCAGCAGCTGCGCCTCGACCTGCCCGGCCTGTGCCGCATCGCGCACGCGCGCAAAGGCGGCCTGCGGGTCGTGCAGCAGCAGGTCTGCCAGTGCGTCGGAATCAAACGGGGTGTTGGAAGCCATGCGCGGAGTATCGCCGGAAACAAAAACGGCGGCAGGAGATCCTGCCGCCGTGTGGGTGCTGCGGGTTACATCAGAACTTCACGTTCAGTGCCAGGGTGGCCGAACGGCCCGGAGCGATGCTCGCGTAGTGCGACGCATAGGCCTTGGTGAAGTAGGTCTTGTCGGTCAGGTTCTGCACGTTCAACTGCAGGCTGATGTTGTCCTGGATCGCGTAGCTGGCCATCGCATCGAAGCGGGTGTAGCTGGGGATCCACTTGGTGTTGGCCACATCACCGTACTGCTTGTCGGAGTAGTTGGCACCGGCGCCGACGGTCAGGCCGAACGGGAAGCGGTAGGTGGTCCACAGCGTGGCGCTGTGCTTGGCGGTGTTGGGGAACACGTTGCCGTTGTAAGGCGAGGGCACGTAGACGTTGGACGGGCAGGTACGGCCGGACACGGCGCAGACGAAGCCGTTGTCCTTCAGTTCCGAATCCAGGTAGGTGTAGCCACCGTACAGGCTCCAGGCATCGGTCAGCTGGCCGGTGAAGCCCAGTTCCACGCCGTTGATTTCCTTCTTGCCGGCGTTCTGGCTGGTGCCGTTCTCCACGGTCACGCGCGCGTTGTCCATCACGGTGTGGAAGATCGCCGCGGTCAGGTTCAGGCGGTTGTCGAACAGGTCCCACTTGGTGCCCAGTTCGAGGTTCTTGGTGTCCTGCGGCTTGAGGTCGGCCACGGTGGCGCTGAGGCCATCGGAACCGTCGCCACCGTCCATGCCCGGCGGGGTGGAGGAGGTGCCGTAGGACAGGTAGATGCTGCCGTTGGCAGCCGGCTTGAAGACGATGCCGGCCTGGTAGTTCAGGAAGTCATTGTCGTTGCGCACGCGGGTCGGCGCCTTGCCGGCCACCGGGGTGGTCAGGGTGGTGGAGAAGTCGTCGTAACGCAGGCCGACGTTGATCATCCACTGCGCGTTCAGTTCGATGGTGTCGAACAGGTAGGCGGACGTGGTCTTGGTGCGCTGCTCGACGTCCAGCGCCTTGTCGCTGCGGTACACCGCATGGGTGGCCGCCCACGGATCGTTCGGGTTCGGGTTGTCGAAGCTGGTGCAGTTGTAGCCGGTGGCGGCACCGGTGGTCGGGCACTTGCTGCTGTTGGTCAGCGGGTTGTTGGTGCCCGGGGTCATCAGGTAGCTGCCGCGCGTCATCTTTTCGTCGCTGTATTCCAGGCCGGCGCTGTAGCTGTGCTTCAGCGCACCGGTCTGGAACGCACCGGTCAGGCTCAGCTGGTCGGCAAAGCTCTTGACGTCGACGGCGCGGCTGTTGGTACGGCGCCACAAGGTGCCGTAGTTGTTCGGGTTGCCCTGGCTGTCGTCCGGCTGGGTCCACAGGTAATCGTTGCTGGTGTTGCCCAGGCGCGCGATGTTGCGCAGCTTGTGGCCACCGAAGTCGTAGCTGCCGTCCAGGGTGCTGATGTCGGCGCGGGTGCGCTGGAAATCGCGATCCACCAGGCCGTAGTAGTTGTTGCGGTCGGGCACCATCGGGCGGCCGTCGACCCACTTCGACACCGGTGCGCCGTTCGGGTTGCCGTACGGGAAGCCGCCCGCGTCGGGCAGGTCGTCGCTCTGCATGTGGTAGTGGCTGGCGATCAGCTGCGCCGGGCCGTTCAGGCCGAACGCGATCGACGGCGCGATGCCCCAGCGGCTGACGTTGGCCGCGTCACGACCGGCGATGTCCGACTCGTGCTTCATCAGGTTCAGGCGTGCGGCGATGCCATCGCCCAGCACGTAGTTGGCATCCACGGTGCCGCGTGCGTAGCTGTCGGTACCGATGCCCATGCTGGCAGTGGTCTCGTTCTTCAGCTTCGGCGTCTTGCTGACCAGGTTGAGGCTGCCACCACCGGAGTCACGGCCGCCGTAGGCCGAGCTCGGGCCCTTGACCACTTCCACCTGCTCCAGGTCGAACACTTCGCGGGTCTGCGAACCGACGTCGCGCAGGCCATCGACGAACATGTTGCTCTGCGAGTCGAAGCCGCGGATGAAGGGGCGGTCACCGGTCGGGTTGCCGCCTTCGCCGGCACCGAAGGTGATGCCCGGAACCATGCGCAGCGCATCCTGCAGGTTGGTCGCACCGGTTTCGGCGATCAGCTTTTCCGAGACGATCGAGACCGACTTCGGGGTGTCCAGCAGCGCAGCGGTGAACTTCGGCGAGGACGGGTTGAACCAGCTGCCGCGCACCTGGACCTTGTCCAGTTCGGTGGCCTGGCTGGCGCCGGCGTCGTCGGCCGCCTGTGCCGCCAGCGGCGCGAAGCCGGCGGCGAGGGTGGCGGTGGCCAGTACCGAAACGCGAGGTGCGTACTTGCGGGTCTTGATGTGGGTCATGGGCAGGTTGGCGGTGGCTTGGATAGGGAATGAGCGAGGGCCGGCCAGCACGGCTGGGCGCGTGGCGACAGGCAGGAGGTGGGTTCTATGGAGCCGGGCCATGCTCGGCTGGCCGGAAACGCAATCAGGCGCACGGCAACGGCCGCAGGGCGCCTCAGATGGCGCGCGGTGCCGGAGGTGCGTGGCCGGGATTCAGGCGCAGCGAGGGGTCGTGCAGCTGCCAGCGCAGGGCATCGGAGTGCCACAGCGGGATATGCGCCACCAGCGCGGCACGCGGCAGGGCAGTGCCGGCGCAGGGCGTGCCACCTTCACCATCCACCGGAGGTTCCGGGGCGGGGGCGGCGTGGTGTGGGCATTCGTCGCCGGAAGGCGCCGGCAGCGGAGCGACCTGCTCGACATCGTGCAGATGCGCCTGCCAGCCAGCGTTGGGGGCGTGGCCACCGCCGCGTCCTTCGTGCAGCGCCGACCAGCCCAGTAGCAGCGTCAGCAGCGCGGCCACGAGTAGCGGCCACCCCTGACGGGCGAGCTGGCACAGCGTGGCGGTGGGCGCGGACGAAGCCATGGCGCAGGCGGGGGCATTACGAAGATGTTACGTAGGATAACATCAACGATAATGATTCGCATGTACGGGCCCAGCATCCGGTTCCGGGTGGCCCGCAGGGCCCCTGAAAGGCCCCTCAGACTGTTCCAGTAGATCCACCCCATGGGTGGATGCCCTGGACTTCAATCGCGGTCGTCGCGGGTCCACACCGCGTCGTGCTCGCGCTTCACCGGAAACTTCGGCACTGCGGTATAGGCCGGGGCACACAGGGCGCGGCCATCGCGCACGTCGAAGCGCGCCCCGTGCAGCACGCACTCCACGCTGCCCTCGGTGATATTGAACTCGCCGGAGGACAGCTCGAATTCCTCATGCGTGCACTGGTCTTCCAGCGCGTACAGTTCGCCGTCGAGGTTGAACACTACGATCGGCGTACCGGTGACTTCGTCGAACACGCTCTTCATTTCGCCCGGCAGCAGTTCGACGCCAGCGCAGACAAAGGTCCAGGCCTCGCTCACGCGGTGGCTCCGGCCAGCGGCTTTTCCAGGATCTCGAAGCGCAGGTCGTCGCGCTTGGGAATGCCGAAGCGTTCGTCGCCATACGGGAACGGCTTCTTGATGCCGGTGCGCTGGTAACCGCGGCGCTCATAGAAGGCGATCAGTTCATCGCGCACGTCGATCACCGTCATCTGCATCACCGGCACGTTCCATTCGCGCGCGGCGTGGGCCTCGGCCGCGTCCATCAGCTGCTTGCCAACGCCGCCGCCCTGCTGGGCCGGGTCGACCGAGAACATGCCGAAGTAGCCCTTGCCGTCGACGTCGGCGACATGGGCACAGGCCACCAGCTGGCCGTCGCGTTCGGCCAGCAGGATGGTCGAGCGCGGGCGATCCAGGTCGCCCTGGATGCCTTCGGCGTCGATGCGGGCGCCGTCCAGCAGGTCGGCTTCGGTGGTCCAGCCAACGCGGCTGGCGTCGCCGCGGTAGGCCGAGGTGACCAGGGTGATCAGGGCGGGGATGTCGGCCGACGTGGCGGCGCGGAAGGTCAGGGTGCTCATGGGGCCATTTTAGGTGGCGTGGGGGCAAGCGGGGAGGTGGCTGATCCTGCTGGCTTTGCCAAGTGTGTCGGATACGCCTTGTTGACGCAGCCTTCATTTTTCATTCATAAATGAAGCAATACCCGCCCACCGCGTTCAAGCGTGTGGTTGTCTGCCGGAGTGGGCACCGTCCGATCTGAGCATCGACAGTGGCGCGATGTGGGCGGGGCTCTCGAGGAAGGTCGATCCAGGGAGGATCTTCATGCAGTCACGTGCCACCTCCAATCCGCGCGCCGCCAGCGCCGCCAAGCGCCTGCTTCTGACAGCACTGGCCTTGTGCGTACTCGCACCGGTCGCCGCCTCTGCCCAGATCGTGCCGACCTGGCGCGAGGAGTACGACAAGCGCTTGAAGTACGGCGACCTGGTCGAGCCCTTGAAGGGCGAGATCTTTGGTGAGCAGGTCAACCTGTATGACGGTTCGATCAGCTTCAAGGCGACGGATATTTCGATCCCGGGCAATGGCAGCTTGCCGATGACGCTGAGCCGCAGCTACAGCGATGGTGACGGCAGCAGCGAGAGCCCGTTCTCCGATTGGGGCCTGGATATTCCGTCGTTGTCTGGTGTCTACGGCGACCTGCCAGAAACTGCTGCTGCCGGCTATTGGGCGCCAGCAGCGCGCTGTTCGACGGTGGGCGCGCCGCCGGCGCTCGATGTCTGGAATCGCCGCAATACCCAGATCGTTACATTCAGTACCCATACGTTCTGGGACGGCGTGCGCCTCTCCCTGCCGGGGGGCGGCGGAGAGCCGGTGCTCGGCGGCAACGGTGACCCGCGCCAGCCGCAGCCGCAGTTTGGTCAGCCGGCACCTTGGAACACGAAAGGCGGATGGACCTTCAGCTGTTTGACCGCATTGAAGAGCGGTCAGCCGGGTGAGGGATTCCTCGGCCATGCACCGGATGGCACAAAGTACTACTTCGACTGGATGGTGGCCCGTTACAACACCGAGGCAACCCTGCAGCCGTATGGCCCGGAAAGCAACGCAATGCTGAAACGCAAACGCGTGTTCCTGTACCCATCGCAGATCGTCGATCGCTTTGGCAACTGGGTGCGCTATGAGTGGAGCGGCGACCGGCTGCAGCGCATGGTCGCCAGCGACGGACGCGAGATCAGCCTGGCGTACACCGCAAACGGGTTGATCGCTTCGGCTACCGCAGCAGGTCGGACGTGGACCTACGGTTATACCGAAGCGGACATTATGCGAACGGTGACACTGCCCGATGGTACGCAGTGGATCTACAACCTGCCGCCCCTGTGGGTCACACACAAGTACCCCGAGTACACGGGACAGAACATTTGGGAGTACATGAGTTATCCGGCTACCTGTTCACGGATGAACAAGATTGTGCCAACTGAAATCACCGCGACTGTCCAGCATCCTTCGGGCGCCGTGGGGTCGTTCCTGTTCCGGCCATTCCGTCACGGCCGGAAGAACGTCAAGTTGGACTGCCAGACTTCCGGCGACAATCACCTGTTTGCTGATGGTTGGAACTACACGCCGATCTATCGCGACGCACAGTCGCTGGTAGCGAAAACAATCAGTGGTCCAGGTATGCCCACTGCGCAGTGGACCTATCAGTACACCAATCTTGATGGCGCCTACGCGCAGGATCTCGGTGGACCGGCCATTCCTCCGGGCCAGGCAGAACCGAAGATCACCACCGAAACGCTGCCCGACGGCGTCGTGCGTGTGTACGAGTTCGGCAAGGAGGTTGCCTACAATGATGGTCTGCTGTTGTCGACCACGACGCGTTCGGGCGGCACTGTCGTGCGCGTTGATCGCAACAACTACTATCCCGACGCCCAGCTGGACTCGGCGCCATTCCCGAAGGAAGCCGGCAAGGACTTCAAGTACGGTGCGAACGATCTCAAGGCGCACTACAACCGTCCTGTCCAGTCCACTGTCGTGGAACAGGATGGCGTGCAGTTCACCCGCACCGTGCAGGCATTCGACGCTTTTGCACGCGAAGTGACTGTCGTCGAGGGCAACTCCTCCGGGCAGAGTCGCACCAGCGCAACCACCTACTATGACAACCTCGCACTATGGGTGAACGGTCAGTCAGCGCGTAGCGTAGTCAATGGTGTTGAGCAATCACGCACCGAGTTCGACACGACCAATGCGTTGCCGATACGTGCGTATGCCTTCGGGCGTCTGGCACAGCAGGTGACCTACGCAGCCGACGGTACGGTTGCGTCGGTCGCCGACGGCCGTGGCAACACCAGCCATCTTTCCGGTTGGAAACGCGGTGTGCCGCAGCAGTTGCGGATGCCAGCCACGACTGAATCTCCCAATGGAGCGACGCGCAACGTTGTGGTGGACGACAACGGTTGGATCACCTCGTTGACCGATGAAATCGGTGCGACCACCAGTTTCAGCTACGACAGCATGGGGCGCCTGCGCAGCCAGCAGTTCCCCGGTGGCGACACCGTGAGCTGGAATGCGGTCACCATGGACCTGCAGCGGTTGGGCAGCGCGCAGTTCGGCGTGCCGGCCGGTGCCTGGAAACATTCCCGAACCCAGGGCGGACGACGGACCGACACCTATCTGGACGCCATGTTCCGCCCGGTGCTGCTCACTGAAAATGCAGACAACGTTCTCGATAGCGCAGTGGTGACCCGCTACGACACCAGTGGTAAAACGGTGTTCGCGTCCTATCCTGTTCGCTCGCTTTCCGACATCAACGCGTCACTTGGTGGCGCCAGCACGCAGTACGATGCGCTGGGTCGACCGGTCGTGGTCAGTCAGTCGTCCGAACTGGGTGCCTTGGTGACTCGCACCGAGTTCGTGGGCAACCTGTCGGTGAAAGTAACCAATCCACGCGGGCAGTCGACCACAACACGGCACCTGGCCTATGACCAGCCGACCTATGAGATGCCGTTGACACTGCAGCATCCAGAAGGGGTAGTGACCGAGATCCAGCGCGACGTTCTCGGCAAGCCGCTGGCGATCACCCGTCGCAGCGCCGACGGCAGCCAGGCGCTGACCCGCCGTTATGTCTATGACGGTTACCAGCAGCTGTGCAAGACCATCGAGCCGGAAACCGGGGCGACGGTGCAGGACTACGATGCTGCCGGCAATGTCCTATGGTCGGCTGCCGGTACGGGTTTGACCAACGCCAGCGACTGCAATCGCGCCGAGGCACTTGCCAGTGGGCGTGCGGTACAGCGCAGCTATGACGCCGCCAACCGCCTGCAGGCGCTGACCTTCCCCGATGGCCGCGGCAACCAGGCCTGGTCGTATACACCGGATGGCCTGCCCGCAGAAATCAGTACGCAGAACGATGCCGGGCGTCCGCCGGTCATCAATCGCTATCAGTACAACCGTCGCCGCCTGCTCAGCAGCGAGACGCTGCAGCATCTGGACTTGGGTACGCTGAACTTCGCCTATGGTTACGAGGGCAATGGCACGCTGGCCAGCAACACGTACCCGGGCGGGCGCATCGTCAGCTATGTCCCGGATGCGCTCGGCCGCGCTACATCGGTAGGCGGCTATGCGAGGGAGGCCAGCTATTTTGCCAACGGTGCGCTGGCACGCTTCGTCTATGGCAACGGCGTTGTCCATACGATGACCCAGAATGCACGCGGTCTTCCTGACCGAAGTCGCGATGCCACCGCTGCGGCCGCGGTGCTGGACGACAGCTACGACTACGATGCAGGTGGCAACGTGATGGCCATCTCTGATGGCTTGCCGGGTGCGCCAGGTAATCGTGACATGGCCTACGACGGGCTGGACCGGTTGCGCTCGGTTACTGCGCCCGGCTTTGGCAATGCGCTGTATGAGTACGACGCACTGGACAACCTGCGCCGGGCCAAGGTCGGCAGCCGGGATCGTACGCATTACTTCGATCCCACCAATCGCCTGGTCAACGTTGTCGATACCGGCAACAGCGCGACCGTTGTCGGTCTCGGCTATGACGTGCAGGGCAATCTTTCGATCCGCAATGGTCAGGCGTTTGGTTTCGACTACGGCAACCGCCTGCGTACCGTGGGGACGACGGAAGCCTATCTGTATGACGCGCATGGGCGCCGAGTAAAAGCTTGGAACAGCGAAGCGGGCACGATCTACTCGTTCTATGACAATGGCGGCGTGCTGCGCTTCCAGCGCAATGAGCGTACGGGAAAGCAGACGGACTATCTGTACCTGTCCGGCAGCCTGGTGGCGCAGGTGCACGGCGAGGCTGCACCCAGTGTTCCGGCACTGAGCGCCCCGGGCTACATCACCCAGGGCAGCGTCAACCTGACGTGGAGTCCGGCCGGTGGCGCCAACCGCTACGAGTTGCAGCGTGCCCAGGCGGGAGCCTGGAGCACGATCTTCGATGGTGCGGCACAGGCGTTCACCAGTGCCGATCTGGTTACGGGCACCTATCAGTTCCGTGTGCGTGGTTGTCGCTTGATCTGTGGCGACTGGAGCAACACCGCTTCGGTCGCCGTCGAGCTGCCGCCGGCTGCAGTGCCTGCGCTGAGCGTACCGGCAACTGCATTCAACGGCAGCTACAGCATCAGCTGGTCGGCCTCTGCCGGCGCAGAGCGCTTTGAGCTCGACGAGAGTGCCAATGGTAGTGCCTGGAGCCAGGTCCACAATGCGGCGGGTCAATCCAAGGGGTTCAGCGGAAAACCCGCAGGCAGCTTCGACTATCGCGTCCGTGCGTGTAATCCGGTGGGCTGCACCAGCTACAGCAGCAGCGCTGCGGTGGCAGTGGTCTACCCACCTGCGAGTGCTCCGGGAGTATCAGCGCCGGCCCGTTCGGCACCGGGCAGCATTGGCATCGGCTGGAACGGAATTGGCGGTGCTGACCGCTACACGCTGCAGGAAAGCACCAATGGCGGTGGGTGGGTGACGCTGGTGGATGCACATGTGGTGTCCTTTGCAACGCCCGCACGTGGTGTGGGGAACTATGCCTACCGCGTGGCCGCCTGCAACGGCGCTGGATGCGGGCCGTGGTCGGGATCTGCAGCGGTTGCCGTGATCGGTGCGCCGACGATCGAGCCGGTGATCAGCGCGCCGGGCCTGGTGAATGTGCCGCAGTACAGCTTCAGCTGGTCAGTGCCGGCCAACAGCGAAAGCTTCATCCTGGAGGAGAGCGCCAACGGCGGTGGTTGGACCGTGGTGCATAACAGTGGTGCGAACAGCTTCGGCGCGGACCGTGGCAAGGGCAGCTATGCCTATCGCGTGCGTGCCTGCAACTTCGTGGGGTGCAGCCCTTACTCGGGCATCGTGACGGTCGTCGTCGCGCTTCCGCCAGGGACGCCGAATTTTAACGTTGCCAAATGGCTGACCACACGCAAAGCGCCGTATCAGGTCTGGTGCGAAGTGGGCTGGGGGCCGACTGCCGACGCGACGGAGTACCACCTGGAGAGTGGTGGTGGTGGTGGGCAGCGGCTGTACACCGGTCCGAACACCTATGTTGCGGAAAGTGGCGGCACTTACTGCGCAGGTAGCTATCGCGTGCGTGCCTGCAATGCAGGCGGTTGCTCGCCGTGGTCGGCGGACCGGACCGTCACCCGCGGCGTACTGAGCTGGGATTGAGCCATGAATGGAATCACTTCTCTACTGATTCGCGCAGCGCTTCTTGTGGTGGCGACTATGGCCGGTGCTGCACCGGCTGCGGCCCAGGAAGTGGTGGAATACATCCACACCGACGCCTTGGGCTCACCGGTGGCGATAACCGATGCCACCGGAAATGTAATCGAGCGGAGGGTGTATGAACCGTATGGGGCCGTGGTCAATCGGCCGTTGAAAGATGGTCCTGGGTACACCGGGCATGTGACGGACTCGGGCACAGGTCTGAGCTACATGCAGCAGCGGTACTATGATCCGACAACTTCATCGTTCCTGAGCGTTGATCCGGTTTCGGCTTTCCAGAGCTCGGTGAATGCTTTTGGCCGGTATCGATATGCAAATGCAAACCCATATAGCCTAATCGACCCTGATGGACGGCGAGCGTGCGGGAAGGACTGGGACTGCAGAATGACCGAGAATGCAGGCGGAAAAAGTCTATCTCGCGGGCAGTTGGCGGCAATCAAGAGGGATCCGCAAGCGTACATCGACAGGGCGAACAGTATTCCTAATCGACAAAGTTCGGAGGCTAGATCTGCCAGATACTTTGCGGAAGTTGCGCGGCCTGTAACCAGTGCAACCAATTTGGAAGTAGGGGCTGATATCGCGCAGCTTTCCGATCAGTCTTACACAGCTGTCAACTTTGCTTTGGGTGATGCCACTGCGGGCGCTGGAGCGGGTAGCGTAGTTCAAGGGCAGAACAACTACGCAGGCCCAGGTGTCAGGGTGGCCATTGCCCATACACATCCCGTGAATACAGCATTCAGCTACTGGAAGGGATCCTGTTTTTGCGGTGGTCGATGGGAGGGGAGTCTCTACCGCGGTGATCTGGAGAGAGCAAGATCTGCAGGTGTTAACAGCTATGTGGCCACTCCTAGCGGTTCCGTCATGGGATTCGACTTCAGAGGCATGAATGGAGCGGTCAATGCTAGAACGAGCCCTGGCGCGTACATTGCGGCCGAAGACTACTTCTTTAAGGTGAAATGATGGATCCCAGACGCCGGTGGTTTGCAGTCGTTACGCTAGTTTTCATCCTTGGCGCTTGTTCCTCATCCAGTCAAGATGTGGGCTCCGCGGGAACTCCAAGCGCCTGTAAATTTCGTGGAAATGAGTTGGGAGCTGAAACGTGCATGACCACGATGTCTGCGCTGTTGTCTCAGCCAGAAAAATTTGACGGGCGATTGGTTTCTTTCCATGCATGGATGGATCAGGTCAATGGTGCGATCTTGTTCTTTCCCTCGCGTGATGAACTGGACGCAAGGGACTCATTCAGTTCATTGGTGGCCTATCCAGAATCAAGTCCAGGTGCCTTTCGAGAGATCCCTTCGGTTGAGGATGGGGAGAAAAAATTCTTGCGGGTGACCGGCACGTTTCGCTGGAATCGCGATGGTGCTCCCAGATCCCCAAGTGCTCCAGTGGATGTAGATCGGATGGGTGTAATGGAAGGCGTTCAATTGAGTTTGTAGCGGATGAGTCGATTGGGTTGGTGGCAGGTGCCTGGCGAGCCTTGTTGGTGCGGCTTGTCGTTGCTCGTCTGATGCATAACGGAAGTTCGCGCCTCGCGGGCGTTCTGTGTGGAATTGCATTGGTTGGTATATGTGATTTTTTCTCCGCAAGCCGCCTTTTACGGCCGTCATATAGCGGGTCAATTTGGGAAGTCGCTAGAAGCAAAAACGCCGCGGTCTTCCGCGGCGTTCTCGTCTCTCCCAGCTGCTGCTGGAAACTCACCCCAACAACTTCCGCACCTTCGTCAACGCGGTCATGAACCGCTCGATCTCTTCATGCGTGTTGTAGAACGCCAACGACGCACGGCAGGTCGCCGCCACGCCGTAGTACTGCAGCAGCGGATGCGCACAGTGCTGGCCCGAGCGCACGGCTACACCTTCCAGATCCAGCAGTGTAGCCAGGTCGTGCGCGTGTGCGCCGTCGATCAGGAATGACACCACCGCGGCCTTTTCCGGTGCCTCGCCGATGATGCGCAGGCCATCGACCCGGCGCAGCTCTTCGGTGAAGTGCGCCAGCAGCTCGGCTTCGCGCGCTTCCACGTGGTCCAGGCCGACGTTCTGCAGATAGTCGGCCGCCACGCCGAGGCCGATGAAGCCGGCGATGTTGGGGGTGCCGGCTTCGAACTTGTGCGGGGCATCGTTGAACACGGTGCCGTCGAAGCTGACTTCCTTGATCATCTCGCCGCCGCCCAGGAACGGCGGCATCGCATCCAGGTGCTCGCGACGCGCCCACAGCGCGCCGGTACCGGTCGGGCCGCACATCTTGTGGCCGGTGATGGCGTAGAAGTCGCAACCGATCGCGGTGACATCGACCTTGCGGTGCGGTGCGGCCTGCGAGCCGTCGACCACCGTGATGATGCCGCGCTTGCGCGCTTCGCGGCAGATCTCGCGCACCGGGTTGATGGTGCCGAGCACGTTGGAGACATGGGCCACGGCCAGCAGCTTGACCTCGGGGGTCATCGCCGCACGCAGCCCGTCCAGGTCCAGCGCGCCGTCGGGGGTGATCTCGGCCACGCGGATGGTCGCGCCGGTGCGCTGGGCGACCAACTGCCACGGCACGATGTTGGCGTGGTGCTCCATGCGCGACACCAGGATCACGTCGCCGGCCTTCAGCCGCGGCAGCGCCCAGGAGTAGGCAACGAGATTGATCGCGAAGGTGGTGCCGCTGCACAGCACCAGATCATTACTGCGCACGTTGAGGAAACGGGCCAGCTTGTTGCGCGCGCCCTCGTAGGCGTCGGTGGCCTCGGTGCCCAGCGCATGCACGGCACGGCTGACGTTGGCGTTGTAGCGGCGGTAGAACTCGTCCACCGCGCCGATCACCTGCACCGGCTTCTGGCCGGTGTTGGCGTTGTCGAAATAGACCAGCGGCTTGCCGTGCACTTCGCGCATCAGCAGCGGGAAGTCCAGGCGTACGCGCGCCCAGTCGGGGGCGTCGGCGGGTGCTTCGATCGGTCGCGGGGTGGACAGGTTCATGCCACGCCCGCCTCGGCCAGCGCCTTGTCCAAGCGCCGTGCCAGCTGCTCGCGCAGCGCTTCGGGCAGCACCTTCAGCGGTTCGTGGCAGAACGCGGCGCTCAGCAGCGCCTGCGCCTGGGCCTGCGGCAGGCCGCGCGAGCGCAGGTAGAACAACGCGTTGGCGTCGAGCTGGCCGACGGTGGCACCGTGTGCGGCCTTCACTTCGTCGGCGTCGATCACCAGCGTCGGCTGGGTATCGATCTCGGCGTCGGCCGACAGCAGCAGGTTCTTGTTGGACAGGTTGGCGTCGGTGCCATCGGCGCCGGCACGGATCTGGATGCCGCCATGGAACACCACGCGGCTGCGGTTGGCGGCCACGCCACGCCACTGCAGCTCGGCGCTGGTGTCGCGGGCGATATGGTCGATGCCCAGACGGGTATCGACGTGTCGACGGCCGGTGCCGAGCAGCACGCCATTGGCGGTCAGCTGGGCGTTGTCGCCTTCCAGACGCACGTTCAGTTCATGGCGGCTGAGCGCGGCACCCAGCTCCAGGTCCACGCGGTGGTACTGCGCGTCCTTGGCCAGTACCGCGTCGGTACGCAGGAAGCTGGTCTGGCGCGCGCTGCCCGCCTGCACGCGGGCGTGCTTGAGCACCGCATCGCGGGCGACGTGGGCGTGCAGCACGGTGTTGTCCAGGTGCGCCGAGTCACCGACGCTGAAGCGGTGCTCGACCACGCCCAGGCTGGCGCCCGCACGCAGTTCGATCAGGTGGCGGTGGTGCCAGGCCAGGTCGGTGTCGCCAGCGACGCTGGCGAACACCAGCTGCAGCGGCACCTCGACCTGCACGCCGTCGTCCACGCGCAGCACCACGCCTTCATCGGCGAGGGCAGCGTTGAGGCGGGCGAATACTTCGTCACTGCGCTCATAGCGGCGGCCGAGGAAGCGTACGGCGTCCTCGCCAGCGGCCAGTGCGGAAGACAGCGTTTCCAGCTGCACGCCGGCCGGCAGGCCCTGCACGTCGCTCAGCGCGTCGTCGAGGCGGCCATTGACGAACACCAGGCGCGGTGCCGGGATGTCCTCCAGCACGGCGACATCCAGCAGCGCCGGGGCCAACGGCGCGGCCGTGAAACTGCGGCGCTCCAGCTGGCGCAGCGAGGTGTACTTCCAGCTTTCGCTGCGTGCGCCGGGCAGGCCGTCGCGCAGCACGCTGTCGAGCACTTCGCGGCGCGCATCGCTGCCGCAGAAGGCCTGGGCCATGGAGTCGAGCAGGGCGCTCATCAGACCGCCGCCTCGGGCACGACCCGGTCCTTCAGGAAGTCATAGCCGTGCGCTTCCAGTTCCAGCGCCAGTTCCGGGCCACCGCTCTTGACGATGCGGCCATCGGCCAGCACGTGCACCACGTCCGGCTTGATGTAGTCCAGCAGGCGCTGGTAGTGGGTGATGACCAGGAACGAGCGGTCCGCGCTGCGCAGCGCGTTGACGCCGTCGGCCACGCTCTTCAGCGCATCGATGTCCAGGCCCGAATCGGTTTCGTCCAGGATCGCCAGCTTCGGCTCCAGCACGGCCAGCTGGAAGATCTCGTTGCGCTTCTTCTCGCCACCGGAGAAGCCTTCGTTGACGCCACGGTGCAGCAGTTCGTCCTTCAGGTGCAGCACGGCCAGCTTCTGCCGAACCAGCTTGAGGAACTGCATGGAATCCAGTTCTTCCTCGCCGCGTGCCTTGCGCTGTGCATTCAGCGCGGCGCGCAGGAAGTAGGTGTTGTTCACGCCGGGGATTTCCACCGGGTACTGGAACGCCAGGAACAGACCGGCAGCGGCGCGCGCTTCCGGGTCCTGGTCGAGCAGGTCGACGCCTTCGAACTGCACGCTGCCTTCGGTGACCTCATAGCCGTCACGGCCGGCCAGAACATTGCCCAGGGTGGACTTGCCGGCGCCGTTGGGGCCCATGATGGCGTGCACCTGGCCGGGCTTCACTTCCAGGGACAGGCCCTTGAGGATTTCCTTGTCGCCGATGCGGGCGTGGAGGTTTTCGATCTTCAGCATGGTGGGGGTTTCCGTGGTGCGGGCCGCGGCCCGCCGGTAAAAAGAATGCGTTGTGCGAGGGCAGGGCGGGCGATCAGCCCACCGAACCTTCCAGCGAGACTTCCAGCAGCTTCTTGGCTTCCACCGCGAATTCCATCGGCAGTTCGCGGAACACCTGCTTGCAGAAGCCGTCGACGATCATCGACACCGCGTCTTCCTGGCTGATGCCACGGGCGCGGCAGTAGAACAGCTGGTCGTCGGAGATCTTCGAGGTGGTGGCCTCGTGCTCGACGGTCGCGCCCGGGTTCTTCACCTCGATGTAGGGGAAGGTGTGGGCGCCGCACTGCTTGCCGATCAGCAGCGAATCGCACTGGGTGTAGTTGCGCGCGCCGTCGGCATTGCGGTCGATCTTCACCAGGCCGCGGTAGGTGTTCTGGCCGCGGCCGGCGCTGATGCCCTTGCTGATGATCTTGCTCTTGGTGCGCTTGCCGACGTGGATCATCTTGGTGCCGGTGTCGGCCTGCTGGCGATGGTGGGTCAGCGCCACCGAGTGGAACTCACCCACCGAATCGTCGCCCAGCAGCACGCAGGACGGATACTTCCAGGTGATCGCCGAGCCGGTCTCGACCTGGGTCCAGGTGACCTTGCTGCGCGCGCCACGGCATTCGGCACGCTTGGTGACGAAGTTGTAGATGCCGCCGACGCCGTTCTCATCGCCCGGGTACCAGTTCTGCACGGTGGAATACTTGATCTCGGCATCGTCCAGCGTCACCAGTTCGACCACCGCGGCGTGCAGCTGGTTCTCGTCGCGCATCGGCGCGGTGCAGCCTTCCAGGTAGGACACGTACGCCTTCTCTTCGCAGATGATCAGCGTGCGCTCGAACTGGCCGGTGTGGCCGGCGTTGATGCGGAAGTAGGTGCTCAGTTCCATCGGGCAACGCACGCCCTTGGGAATGAACACAAAGCTGCCATCGGAGAACACCGCCGAATTGAGCGCGGCGAAGTAGTTGTCGCCGACCGGCACCACGGTGCCCAGGTACTGGCGCACCAGTTCCGGGTGTTCCTTGATGGCTTCGGACATCGAGCAGAAGATCACTCCCTTCTCGGCCAGCTCCTTGCGGAAGGTGGTACCGACGGAGACCGAATCGAACACCGCATCCACGGCCACGCCGGCCAGCTTGGCGCGTTCGTGCAGCGGCACGCCCAGCTTGTCGTAGGTGTCCAGCAGTTCCTTGGGCACGTCATCCAGCGAGGCGTACTTCGGGCCCTTCGGCGCGGAGTAATAGCTGAGCGCCTGCAGGTCGATCGGGGCGATCTGCAGCTTGGCCCAGTTCGGCATCGGCATGGTCAGGAAGTGGCGGTAGGCGTCCAGGCGCCACTGCGTCATCCATTCCGGCTCCTCCTTCTTCGCCGACAGGGCGCGGATGGTGTCCTCGTCCAGGCCGGCGGGAAGGGAGTCCGACTCGATGTCCGTGATGAAGCCGGCCGAATACTTGCGACCGAGCTGCTCGTGGATCTCGCGGTTGGGGGTGTCGTCGCTGGCGACGGTTTCGATGGTTTCGGTGGCCATGGGGGGCTGCCTACGGATCAGGAGACGACGTCGACAGCGATGGTGCGGCGCTGTTCTTCGTCGACAAGGGGAAGAGGGGGCAGGATCTGCGCCAGGCTGACATCGCGCAGGGCCTCGGAGACCACGTCGTTGATCAGCCGCCAGCTGCTGCGTGCGCCGCACTTGGGCGCCATGCCGCACTGGTGGTGGTCGTGGCTGCACTCGGTCAGGGCCAACGGCCCTTCCATGGCTTCGACCACTTCAAACAGCGAGATCTCGATCGATGGACGGGTCAGCCGGTAGCCGCCGCGGACGCCGCGCAGGCCTTCGACCAGGCCGGCCTGGGCCAGTGGCTTGAGCACCTTGCTGACGGTGGGCGGCTCCAGACCGGTGAATTCGGCCAGCTCGGTGGCACTGAGCACCTCGCCCGGACGGGCGGCGAGCACGGTCAGTACGACGGTGGCGTAATCGGTGAGCTTGGTGACGCGCAACATGGGATGCGAGTGGTTCTTAAAGCGGACTGAAATTGTACGCTTTTATTCGCCGGCATCCAACCCGGCCATTCAGCGGGCGCTTGGGGCCGGCTGCAGGTCGGCGGCCGAGGGCGGCCGACGGGGCGACATGCTGGGGCATGGGGGTGATTTTCGCAATCACCCGGAATGGGCGAGAATCAACGTTCCTTTCGCTGCAAACGTCTCTTGCCGATGCCCAAGAAGATCCAAGCCCGCAAGTCCGCCATCCACGGCAACGGTGTGTTTTCCGTGGCCCCGATCAAGCAGGGCGAGCGCGTGATCCAGTACAAGGGCCTGCTGCGCAGCCACGGCGATGTCGATGCCGATGACAGTGGCGATGTGGAAAGCGGCCATACCTTCCTGTTCACCCTCAACGACGACTGGGTGATCGATGCCAACTACAAGGGCAACGACGCGCGCTGGATCAACCACAGCTGCGACCCGAACTGCGAGGCGGTGATCGAGGAAGACGAAGACGGTGACAGCCGCGGCGACAAGGTGTTCATCGAGGCGCTGCGCGACATCAAGGCCGGCGAAGAGCTGACCTACAACTACGGCATCACCCTGGCCGAGCGGCATACGGCCAAGCTGAAGAAGATCTGGGAGTGCCGCTGCGGTTCGCCCAAGTGCACCGGCACGATGCTGCAGCCCAAGCGTTGATCCGCTAGCGCCGGGCCATGCCCGGCGAGCGCGAGGCGCGGGCCGAATCAGAAGCCGCCGGGCATGGCCCGGCGCTACCCGTGCGTTTCTCCACCTGCCGTGCACGGCCGGGTCACCGTCGTTCAATGCGCCTTCGCCCACCCTGTCCGCTCCCCTTCATCTGGAGCACGACATGACTCAGCGCCTACGCGGCAAGCAGATCGCCATCCTCGCCACGCACGGTTTCGAGCAGTCCGAACTGATCGAACCCAAGCACCTGCTGGAAGCGGAGGGCGCGCGCGTGAGCGTGGTGTCGCCGGCCAAGGAGGCGAGCATCAAGGGCTGGAAGGACAAGGACTGGGGCGATTCGGTCGCCGTGGATCAGCCGCTGGACGAGGCCGATGCCGGCCGCTTCGATGCGCTGGTGCTGCCCGGCGGCGTGATCAATCCGGACACCCTGCGTACCAACGAAGCGGCATTGGACTTCATCCGCGGCGTGGCCGAGGCCGGCAAGCCGGTGGCGGCGATCTGCCACGGCCCCTGGCTGCTGATCAACAGCGGGCTGGCCAAGGGACATGAGGTAACGTCGTGGCCGTCGCTGCAGCAGGACCTGGCCAATGCCGGCGCGCGCTGGCGCGACGCGGAAGTGGTGGTGGACGGCAACCTGATCACCAGCCGCAAGCCGGATGACATTCCCGCTTTCAGCGAGGCGCTGGTGAAGGCGCTGGCGGCGTGATGGTGTGATGCGGTAGCGCCGGGCCGTGCCCGGCGAGTGCGAAGCGCGGAAAGGGCAGAAGCCGCCGGGCATGGCCCGGCGCTACCGCATCTGGCGGCTGCTTATTTGCCCAGGACGCCGGCCGGCACCAGGTTGCCCAGGTTCTGGTTGAAGGTCACCACCAGCTTGCCGTTCTTCACCTGCGCCGACTGCACCTGCAGGGCACCGAGCAGGCCGGCCACGGCCGGGTCCAGCTTGTAGATCGGTTCGCGCTGGGCGTAGTCGCTCAGCCATGCGTTCAGCA
The DNA here is from genome assembly GCF_056861525.1 of Stenotrophomonas sp. 82F1. Lineage (NCBI taxonomy): Bacteria > Pseudomonadati > Pseudomonadota > Gammaproteobacteria > Lysobacterales > Lysobacteraceae > Stenotrophomonas > Stenotrophomonas sp. 82F1. The sequence continues at coordinate 183,432 of NZ_JBSPUD010000005.1, read as the reverse complement.
GGCCGCGGGTACGCGAGTCAAGGTGGCCGCCTTGGCTGGCCGGGGTGAAGTCGTCCACGCTCGGCTGCTGCAGGTGGAAGCCCTGGGTCTGCGCGTCATAGCGCAGGCCGCTGCTGAGCTTCACCGTACCCAGCTTGGCCGGGTTGCCGCCCGCAGTGGCCAGCGCCACGTCCATGCCCAGGTTCAATCGTTCGCCTGCCGGCAGGCTCAGCTGCGGGTGGCTCATGGTCAGCGCGATCAGGCCGCCCAGTGCGTCCTGGGTGCGCGGGAAGCTGCCGTCCAGGTACTGCTGCACGTCGCTGGCGCCGACCGCCAGTTCACGACCGGAGATCGAAGGGGCGGCCTGCGCACCGATCGCGGCAGCAATCAGCACGGTCGAGGCGGCAAGGCGGGTCATCAGGGAACGCAGGCGCATGGTGGTGACCGGAAGAAGGATCGAAGAGGCCTACAGAGTAGCTTTGCCCGCTGAATCGCGGGTACACACCGCTGCAACGGTTCAGTCCAGCGTTGGCTGCAGGCTGGCCGACTGGATCTGCCAGGCGCGGCCGTCGGCACTGGGCTGTACGCGGTACCAGCCGTGGTAGCGGAAGGTGCCCTCGGCGGTCACCGCGCGGATCTTCACCGGCACCTGCAGCAGGCGCGGCGGCTGGCCATCGTCGCGCGGCACCGCCACATCACTGTCCAGGCGCAGGTTGCGTACGTCGGGCAGCAGGCGCAGCACGGCGTCGTCAGCGTGATGCGGGTCGGCCGGGGCATAGGCCCAGGCCGCATCGCTGCGCGCCTTGTTCTGGTTGAGCAGGTCGAGCATGTAGCGGTTGAGCATCGCTGCGGGCGATTCGCTGCCGATGGCAACGGCGCCATACAGTGGGTCGATGGTGATGGCGTCGAGGGAAGCTGCCTCCGATGCCACTTCCGTCATTGGTGCGGAAGCGGTGGTTGCGGCGGGGGCTGAGTCTGGTGTCGTGGAATCCGCCTGAGGCGGCGGGTTGGAACACCCCACCGCAAGCAACGGGATCAACAAGCAAAGAAAACCGCGCATGTCTGCCTCCTCCCCGAGGCGACCTGGAAGGCGGCAGTGTAGCGGCCGGGGCCGCCTCAGCGCGAAGAGGGAAGCTGCTCCAGCGCATCCAGCGCCGGCAGCACCTGGGCGGCGATAGCGGCCAGCGCATGCCCGTCGGTGTCCGCATGGCGCTGCACGATGTCACGCAGCAGCTGGGTCGCCACCACCAGGGTGGCACGTTCGTCGCCGCTCAGCCCGGCCGTGCGCGGGGCTGATTCCAGCAGGCGCATCAGGTCGCGGCTGGCGCGGTGTTCCAGTTCGATGGTGCAGCGCCCGGTGCACTGGTGCCCGTCCTTTTCGATCGGGGTCACCGAGATCCGGTAGCGGGTGGAGGGGCTGGCCATGAGGGGTGCTCGCGCTGGTGGGGAGGAATGGCTCCACCATAGGCAAGGCATCGGTCGGCGGCGATGGCCGGGGCTGCACGCAGTGTTCCACCCGGTTCGTTCCTGCACTGGAAAAACAGCGACGCGGCCATGGGCGGCGGGCCTGTGCGGGTGATTGCGTGGGCGCGGGAAACGCTGTGTTGCGGGGTCGCAGGGGCGGCATCCACGCGTGGCGTGGATCTACTGGAGAGCGGGCAAAAAAAAACGGGACGGCCAAGGCCGTCCCGTCAGGTATCCGCTGCAGGGCGCGCGCTTAGAGCGCAGCGTCCTTGAGCTTCTTCAGCGGGCGAACCTTGAGCTTGGTGGTGGCCGGCTTGGCGGCGAACCACTGCTCTTCCTTGGTGAACGGGTTGATGCCCTTGCGCTTCGGCTTGGCTGCCACATTGACGGTGCTGATCTTCAGCAGGCCCGGCAGGGTGAACGAGCCGGCGCCCTTTTTGTGCACCGAAGCGGCGACAGCGCCTTCCAGCGAGGCCAGCACAGCGCGGACGTCCTTGGCGACAACGCCGGAGACTTCAGCGATGTGTGCAACCAGGCCCGACTTGGTCAGCACTTCCTTGATCGGCTTCGGAGCGGCCGGCTTGGCGGCGGCAGCCTTCGTCGCGACTTTCTTCACTGCCTTCTTCGGGGCAGCCTTCTTAGCGGTCTTTGCCATGGTTTCCTGTTCCGTGAACGGTTGGTTGTTTGGTCGGCGCCGAACCCCGTCGGCAAGCGCAATGTAGGGCAACTCTTGGGCGCCGCCAATAGCCTGGAGCGCTGAAAGTGCATGTTTTTTCATATCCAGGCCGATTCAGTACATGGCCGGCCGTGGGGGAAGCGGGGGCGGTGGTGCACTGCATTGCGCTGTTGTTGTTTTCGGTCGGGTTGGCGAAATGACTGAAAACAAGGGAAAAATCGCCGGAGTGATGGCGAAGAAGTGTCCACTCGCTGGCTCGGGACAGGCGCGGCGCATGCGGCGGAGCGACGCAGGGCTAACGCGGTGCGTGCCAGGGTATTGGTTCATCGCAGCCACAACGGAGCAGGACATGGGAATCTCGCGACACGCTACCGCGCATTGGGAAGGCGACCTGAAGTCGGGCAAGGGCCAGTTGAGCACGCCACAGAGCGGTCTGCTGGACAAAACCCGCTACGGCTTCAACAGCCGTTTCGGTGATGAAAAGGGCACCAACCCCGAGGAACTGATCGCTGCCGCGCACGCCGGTTGTTTCACCATGGCGCTGTCGGCCAAGCTCGGCGAAGCCGGGTTCACCCCGACCTCGCTGGATACTGAAGCCAAGGTCGATCTGTCGATGGAAGGCGGCCCGCAGCTGTCGCAGATCCGGCTGAAAGTGAAGGCGGTGGTGCCCGGAATCGATGCGACGCAGTTCCGCGCGATCGCCGATGACGCCAAGCAGAACTGCCCGGTTTCCAAGGCGCTGAGCGCAGTGCCGATCAGTCTGGAAGCCGAGCTGGGCTGAGAAGTTGGTAGCGCCGGGCCATGCCCGGCGAGCGCGGCGGAAAGACGCCGGGCATGGCCCGGCGCTACCCCGCGTGCGGGCAATCACCAGTCGATGGTGCCGGAAATCACCGTCTGCACCTGGCCGCCGGACCAGACCTCGCCGTCTTCGTCGACCAGCAGGGTCAGGCGTGCATCGTGGCCGACTTCGCGGCCTTGGCTGACTTCGAAGGGCTGGCGGCCGCGCGGCAGGGCATCACGCAGGTCCAGCCAGGCCGCCAGCACGGCGTTGGCCGCGCCTGAAGCCGCATCCTCGAAGCGGCGTCCATTGCCGACGAAGGCGCGCACGGCCAGGTCGTAGCCTTCGCTGCCATCGGCAAAGGCATAGGCGAACACGCCCATGCTGTCGGTCGATTCAGCCAGCGTGGCGATCGCGTCCCAATCGGGGCGCAGGGCGCGCAACGCGGCTTCGTCCGCAACCTGCACGACCCACCAGCTGCGACCGCCCTGCATGCGCGCCGGTGGCAGCGCACCCAGCGGCCAACCCTGCACGGCGGGCTGCAGGCGCGGATCGTCGGCTGCCGCGGTCTCGGCCAGCTGTGCACGCGGCGTACGGATGGCGATGCGCTGCTGCGCGCCTTCACCGGTCACGCGCAGTGGCAGCGCCCCGGCGATGCCGTCCTGTACCAGCAGCCCATCGAGGGGCAGGGCGAGGCCCGCCTGCAGTACCGCATGGGCGGTGCCGACGCTGGGATGGCCGGCGAACGGCACTTCCTTCTGCGGGCTGAACATGCGCAGCCGGTAGCTGGCGCCGGGGCCCTGTGGCGGGAACACGAAGGTGGTTTCGGGCAGGCGGGTCCAGCGGGCGATGGCCTGCATTGCCGCATCGTCCAGGCCTTCGGCATCGAGCACGACAGCCAGCGGATTGCCAGCGCCCGGGCGCGGGGAAAACACATCCAGCTGCAGGAAACGGCGTGCGGACATCAGGCGGGAACTCCAGGAAACAGGCCGCATAGGGTAGCGCGGGGCCGTGCCCCGCGAGCGCGCAGCGCGGCAGGCCGCCGGGGGCGACGCTACCAGCGGATGTTGCCGTCGATCACCGGCTGCACCTGCCCACCGATCCATACCGTGCCCTGTGCATCGACAGTGACCTGGACGCGGCCGTCGCGGCCGACCTCGCGGCCCTGGCTGGCCACATAGCTCCCGTTCTCGCCGGGCAACGCATTGCGCTGCCGCAGCCAGGCGCCGATCAGCGCGTTGACGCTGCCGGTCACCGGATCCTCGGGCACGTTGGGGGCATCGGCAGGGCAGAACGCACGCACCACCAGGTCATGGCCGGTACCGGGTTCGAGCGCGAACACCGCTGCGCCGAGCGCATCGGTGGCCATGCTCCAGTCGCGCAGGGCGGCCATGTCCGGTACCAGCGTGCGTACGGCGTCGGCATCGCGCAGCGGCAGCAGCCACCAGCGCGGGCCGTTTTCCCAGAGTTCGGCGCACTGGCCTTCAGCGGTGGCGGCGCGCAGCGCTTCCGGGACGGCGCCCGGTGCTGTCGGCAGCAGGCGCGCCGCTGGGCTGGCCAGGCGGATGGTGGGCGCGTTGGCCGGGCCCGTGACCTGCACCGGCAGCAGGCCGGCCGCGCACTGCTGCAGCAGGGCCCCGTCGCGTGGCTGCACCAGACCGCAGGTGACCGCCGCCCAGGCGGCACCCACGCTGGGATGGCCGGCAAAGGGCAGCTCGCTGGCGGGGGTGAAGATGCGGACGTGGTAGTCGGCGCCGGCAGCGGTGGGGCGCAGGAAGAACACGGTCTCGGACAGGTTCAGCCAGGCGGCCAGGGCCTGCATGCGGTCGGTGGACAGCCCATCCGCGTCGAACACGACACCGAGCGGGTTGCCGGTACCGGGGTGGTGGGCGAAGACATCGAGCTGCAGGTAACGGTAGGCGGTCATTGACGGGTGTATTGGGCTTAGAATCGAAGGTTCCGCCCCCAAGGGCGGCTTCCCCACATTACACATAGCCTATCCATGTCAGCTTCCCCCCTTGTCGATCGTTGGATCGTACTGAAGTTCGGCGGCACCTCGGTGTCGCGTCGCCACCGCTGGGACACGATCGGGAAGCTGGCGAAAAAACGGGCGGAAGAGACCGGATCGCGCGTGCTGGTGGTGGTTTCGGCGTTGTCCGGGGTCACCAACGAACTGACCGCGATTGCCGATGGCGCGCCGGACAGCCGCGATCGCGTGGCGGCGCTGGTCGAACGCCACCAGGGGTTCCTGGAAGAGCTGGGCCTCGGCACCGAGGTGCTGGCCGAGCGCCTGGCCGCACTGCAGGGCCTGCTGGACGACCCGCGTGCGCCCAACCGTCCGCTGGACTGGCAGGCCGAAGTGCTGGGCCAGGGTGAACTGCTGTCTTCCAGCCTGGGCGCGGCCTACCTGCGCGCCAGCGGCCTGGATTTCGGCTGGATGGATGCGCGCCAGTGGCTGGACGCGCTGCCACCGCAGCCGAACCAGAGCGACTGGTCGCAACGCCTGTCGGTGAACTGCCAGTGGCGTGCCGATGCCGAGTGGGCGCAGCGCTTCCGTGCGCAGCCCACGCGCCTGCTGATCACCCAGGGTTTCATCTCGCGTCATGCCGACGGTGGCACCGCCATTCTCGGTCGCGGCGGTTCGGATACCTCGGCGGCGTACTTCGGTGCGCTGCTCGGCGCCAGTCGCGTGGAGATCTGGACCGATGTACCGGGCATGTTCAGCGCCAACCCCAAGGACGTACCGGACGCGCGTCTGCTGACCCGCCTGGATTATTACGAAGCGCAGGAAATCGCCACCACCGGCGCCAAGGTGCTGCACCCGCGCTCGATCAAGCCGTGCCGCGATGCCGGCGTGCCGATGGCGATCCTCGATACCGAGCGCCCGGAACTGCCGGGTACCAGCATCGACGGCAACGCCGCGCCGGTGCCGGGGGTGAAGGCGATCAGCCGTCGCAACGGCATCGTGCTGGTGTCGATGGAAGGGATCGGCATGTGGCAGCAGGTCGGCTTCCTCGCCGATGTGTTCGGCCTGTTCAAGAAGCACGGCCTGTCGGTGGACCTGATCGGTTCGGCCGAGACCAACGTCACCGTGTCGCTGGATCCGTCCGAGAACCTGGTCAACACCGATGTGCTGGCCGCGCTGTCGGCCGACCTGTCGCAGATCTGCAAGGTCAAGGTGATCGTGCCGTGCGCGGCGATCACCCTGGTCGGCCTGGGCATGCGCTCGCTGCTGCACAAGCTGTCGGACGTCTGGGCGACCTTCGGTCGTGAGCGCGTGCACATGATCTCGCAGTCGTCCAACGACCTGAACCTGACCTTCGTCATCGACGAAGCCGATGCCGATGGCCTGCTGCCGATCCTGCACGCCGAACTGATCGACAGCGGCGCGATGCCGGTGGAAGAGACCGAAGTATTCGGCCCGCGCTGGCGCGAAATCGCCGGCACCGTGCGTCCGCGTGGTACGCCGTGGTGGCGCGGCCAGCGGGCGCACCTGCTGCAGCTGGCCGATGCCGGCACACCGCGCTACGTCTACCACCTGCCGACGGTGCGGGCGCGTGCCCGCGCGCTGGCGGCGATCAAGCCGATCGACCAGCGCTACTACGCGATCAAGGCCAACAGCCATCCGGCCATCCTTCAGCTGCTGGAAGCCGAAGGTTTCGGCCTGGAGTGCGTGTCGCACGGTGAGCTGAAGCATGTGTTCCAGGCCATTCCGGAACTGTCGCCCAAGCGCGTGCTGTTCACCCCCAGCTTCTGCCCGCGCAGCGAGTACGAAGCGGCGTTCGCGCTGGGCGTGACCGTCACCGTCGACAACGTCGAAGCCCTGCAGCGCTGGCCGGACCTGTTCCGCAACCGCGAGCTGTGGCTGCGCGTGGACCTGGGCCGTGGCGAAGGCCACCACGCCAAGGTCCGCACCGGTGGCAAGGAATCCAAGTTCGGCCTGCCGATCGCGCGCGTGGACGAGTTCGTGCGCGCGGCCACCGAGCTGGGCACCCGCGTGGTCGGCCTGCATGCGCACCTGGGCAGTGGCGTGGAAACAGCCCAGCACTGGCGCCTGATGTGCGATGAGCTGGCCGGTTTCGCGCGCCGTATCGGCAGCGTGCACACCATCGACATCGGTGGTGGCCTGCCGATTCCGTACAGCGACGAAGACGAGCCGTTCGACCTGGAGGCCTGGGCCGAGGGCCTGGCCGAGGTCAAGGCGCTGCATCCGGCGTTCCGCCTGGCGATCGAGCCGGGTCGCTTCCTGGTGGCCGAATCGGGCGTGCTGCTGACCCACGCCACCCAGGTGGTGGAGAAGGACGGCGTGCGCCGCGTCGGCCTGGATGCCGGCATGAACACGCTGATGCGCCCGGCCCTGTACGACGCCTGGCACGACATCGAGAACCTCAGCCGCCAGGGCGGTTACGCCGAAGCCGCGTTTGATGTGGTCGGTCCCATCTGCGAATCCAGCGATGTGTTCGGCAAGCGCCGCAAGCTGCCGGTGTCGACCGCGCCGGACGATGTGATGCTGATCGCCGACGCCGGCGCGTACGGCTATGTGATGTCCAACACCTACAACCAGCGGGCGATGCCGCGCGAGGACGTGATCGAATGATTGCCGCCTTGCGCGCCCTGCACCCGCCCACCGACACGTCCCGCGCCTGCGCGCGGGCACGTGCCTGACCGTGCTTGAACTGGATTCACCATGACTGCTTTCGATAAACACCAGGTTTCCCGCTTCCGCTTCGTCCGCTGCGAATTCGCCGCGGACACCGGCGTGGCCAAGCTGGTCTACGCCTTCGATGACGGCCCGGAGATGGTGGAAACCGTGACCGTGCCGGGCGCCCCGTTCGTACTGGAACCGGCCCGTGCCGACGCCGTGCAGCGCGCGCTGCGGCTGCTGCACCTGATTGCCGGCGTGAGCTACTACAAGGCCGGTGTGCCCGATACGGTCAGCATCGACAGCTACAGCATCGACGCCGATACGGCGGCGCTGGTGGAAACCATCTACCTCAACGGCCTGGGCGAATTCGCCTACCGCAACGGCCTGAACCTGCGCGGTCGCTTCCGCCTGCCGGTACAGGGTCAGCCGGTGCAGGCACCGGAGCTGGGCTTGCAGGCGCATGCGCTGGTCGCCATCGGTGGCGGCAAGGATTCGCTGGTCAGCATCGAAGCACTGCGTCGCGCCGGCGTGGACGAGACGGTGACCTGGATCGGTGGTTCGCAGTTGATCCGCGCCTGCGCCGAACGCACCGGCCTGCCGACCCTGAACCTCGGCCGCGCGCTGGCACCGGAGCTGTTCGAGCTCAACCGTCAGGGCGCCTGGAACGGGCACATCCCGGTCACCGCGGTGAACTCGGCGATCATGGTGCTGGCGGCAGTGCTGCAGGGCGTGGACCAGGTGGTGTTCTCCAACGAACGTTCGGCCAGCTACGGCAGCCAGATTCCGGGCACCGGCGAGGTCAACCACCAGTGGTCGAAGGGCTGGGCGTTCGAGCAGGCCTTTGGCGAGTACGTGCAGAAGCAGGTAGCCGCTGATCTGCAGTACTACTCGCTGCTGCGGCCGATGTCGGAGCTGGCGGTGGCCCGCCAGTTCGCCAAGAGCGATTTCTACGACGCGCATTTCTCCAGCTGCAACCGCAACTTCCACATCCTTGGCGAGCGCCCGGTGAACCGCTGGTGCGGCGTCTGCCCGAAGTGCCACTTCGTGTTCCTGGCGCTGGCCCCGTTCATGCCGAAAACCCGCCTGGTGCGCATCTTCGGCCGCAACCTGCTGGATGACATCGAGCAGGCCGGTGGCTTCGACGCGCTGCTGGAATTCCAGGACCACAAGCCGTTCGAATGCGTGGGCGAAGGCCGCGAATCGCGTGCGGCGATGGCAACCCTGGCGCAGCGCCCGGAGTGGAGGGAAGACGCGCTGGTGAAGCGTTTCTGCAATGAAATCCGGCCGCAGCTGGATGCAGCCGAACTGGAGCTGGCACCGTTGATGCAGCTGCAGGGCGAACATCGTATTCCGGCGGCGCTGTGGGAACGGGTGCGTGAAGATTTCGCAGCTTGAAGGCAAGCGCGTAGCGCTGTGGGGCTGGGGACGTGAGGGGCGTGCTGCGTTTGCAGTGCTGCGCGCGCGCCTGCCGTCGCTTGGCCTGAGCTTGTTCTGCCCGGCCGCCGAGGTCGAGGCCGCGCGTGCGGAAACGCAGGGCGCGCTGGATGTCCGCGGCGAACCCACGGCCGAAGCACTGGCTTCTTTCGAGGTGGTGATCAAGTCGCCCGGGATCAGCCCGTATCTGCCGATCGCGTTGGCGGCGGCGGAGCAGGGCACCGCCTTCATCGGTGGCACGGCGTTGTGGTTTGCCGAACATGCCGATGCCGAAGGCACCGTGCGCGACACCATCTGCGTGACCGGCACCAAGGGCAAGAGCACCACCACCGCGCTGGTCGCGCACCTGCTGCGCGCAGCCGGGCATCGCACCGGTCTGGTCGGCAACATCGGCCTGCCGCTGCTGGAAGTGCTGGACCCGCAACCGGCGCCTGCGTACTGGGCGGTGGAGCTGTCCAGCTACCAGACCGGCGAGGTCGCGCGTAGTGGTGCGCACCCGCAGGTGGCCGTGGTGCTGAACCTGTTCCCGGAACATCTGGACTGGCACGGCAGCGAACAACGCTACATCGAAGACAAGCTGCAGCTGGTGACCGGCGCCGCGCCGCACGTTGCCGTGCTCAATGCCGCGGACCCGCATCTGGCCGCGCTGTCGTTGCCCGCCAGCGAGGTGGTCTGGTTCAACCAGCCGCAGGGCTGGCATATGCGCGGCGACATCGTGCATCGCGGCGAGCAGGGGGTGTTTGATACCCGCAACACGCCGCTGCCGGGGCGCCACAACCGCGGCAACCTGTGCGCGGTGCTGGCCGCACTGGAGGCGCTGGGCCTGGATGCGGTGGCGCTGGCGCCAGCCGTGCAGGATTTCCGGCCGCTGCCGAACCGCCTGCAGCGGATTGGCGAGGCCGATGGCCTGACCTACGTCAACGATTCGATCAGCACCACGCCGCACGCCAGCCTGGCCGCGCTGGAGTGCTTCGCCGGCCAGCGCATCGCGCTGCTGGTCGGCGGGCATGATCGCGGGCTGGACTGGACCGACTTCATGCAGCACATGGCGCACGACGTGCCGCCGGTGGAGATCGTGACCATGGGCAGCAACGGCCCACGCATCCACGCGATGCTGCAGCCGCTGGCCGACGCCGGCCGTTTCGGCCTGCATGCTGCTGCCGATCTGCCCGACGCGATGGCGCTGGCGCGTCGCGCACTGGGCGAGCAGGGTGGGGTGGTGCTGCTGTCGCCGGGCGCGCCGAGCTATGGCGCCTATCGCGATTACGTCGCACGCGGGCGGCATTTCGCCGAGCTGGCCGGGTTCGACCCGGACACCATCAGCGCGATTCCGGGTATCGGGATCGGCTGAGGGGTCGGATCCCTTTCCGCAGGAAAGGGCTCTGACCCCGGATTGACCCCGCATGCATCCATCCACGCATGGCGTGGATCTACCATGTGTTGATTCCTGGACTGGCCTGGTGGACCGCATGTGCACCTTCATTACCCTGTTCCTGCCTGCTTCGTTGCCGCACGTTGACGCCGCCGCGATCATGGAACGCAGCGGCCGGCGGTTGTTCGTGCAGGATTCACCCAGCCTGCAGGCGGCCGTCGGCCCCGGCTGGCAGCCCTGGCTGAGCGCGGGCCACTGCGATTGCGGTACGGCGCTGGCCTCGGCGCGGGCCGAACCGGAGTGGGAGGGCGATGCCGAACGCTGGCGCAAAAAGGGCTGGAGTGAGGCCAAGATCGCCCGCGCGCTGGCTGAGCAGTTGGCGCGACATGAGCAGGATCAGCAGGGGCGCCAGGATGAAGCCCTGGGCGATGCCGGGCAATGGCTGCAGCGCATTGATGCGCTGCTGCAGTCCGGGGCCGCGCGCATTGGCTTGCTGGTACGCGATTACGACGGTTCGGTGGGCGCCCGGCAGCCGAAACCGCCGGAACGTCATTGGTCGCGGGATCAGCTGGAGGCGGCGGACCTGCTGGCATTTGAGCCTGGGACGTTGCATTGGATCGAACGCGGGTGAAACCGCCATCCACGCATGGCGTGGATCTACTGTAGAGCCGAGCCTACGCTCGGCTGCCTTCATTCGTCTTCGTTGATGAACGCGTAATCGCGATCAATCAACTGCTGCAGATACGCATCAAAGCTGGGCGCGATGACTACGTAGCTGTCCGGGTCGTGCAGATAGCGCACCACCTGGCCAACGCTGCCGCCCGGCGCAGGATCGAAATCCAGATACAGCATCGAGGTGCCGCCGTTGTTCATGCAGTGCGAGAAGCACAGCCGGCGGTTCATTGGCAGGTCGGCGTCGATGCCTTCGCCGAGGATGTCCGGTTCGTCATCCAGCCATTCTTCGTAGATGGAGCGGATGCTGTCGTCCCACTGCTGCTGGTCCTCGAAGATCTGTGCCACCGAGCGCAGGTAGTAGGGATAGTCGCCCACGTCCGAGCCCAGCATCAGCACACAGACCTCGCCTTTCGGGTATTCGCGATAGTGCGTGCCATCCACGCGCGACAGCAGCTCCACCAGGCTGTCGGGAACCTGCGGCCACTGCGAGCGCAGGCGTTGCAGATCGGCCTCGCTGGCACCTTCGGTCCATGCCCATTGCGGGGCATCGTCCTCGGGCAAGCGCGGGATCAGGCCAGACAGAAAGCGATCAACAAGGTTCATGCAGAGAGGGGACGGAGGGGATCAGGTCGTATCCAACCACACCTGCGTCACGCAGCCAATGCAGAATGCGACGCGGGAGGGGCGATTACGGCTTAATCCCCTCCGTCCCCTCTTTCTGGAGCAGGCGCATGAACCGTTGGCGTTGCGGTGTGGCGATGGTACTGGGGCTGGCGGCGATGCCAGCGTGGGCGGCGATGAAGACGCAGCCGGTGGAGTGGAAACACCAGGGTACGACCTTCAGCGGTGTGCTGGTCTATGACGATGGCGACCATGACAAGCGCCCTGGCCTGGTGATGGTGCCGAACTGGAAGGGCGTGAACGAATCGGCCATCGAGAAGGCCAAGCAGCTGGCGGGCGATGACTACGTGGTGCTGGTGGCCGATGTGTATGGCAAGGGCGTGCGACCGAAGACCGATGCCGAGGCCGGGCCGGTGGCGACCAAGCTGCGCAACGACCGGCCGCTGCTGCGGGCGCGGGCACTGGAGGCGGTGAACGTGTTGAAGGCGCAGGCGGGCAAGGCACCGCTGGATGCCAGCCGGATCGGCGCGGTGGGCTTCTGCTTCGGTGGCACCACGGTGTTGGAACTGGCCCGTGCCGGTGCGCCGCTGGCAGGTGTGGTCAGCCTGCATGGCGGGCTCGGGTCGCCCTTGCCGGCGCAGGCCGGTGGCAGCCATCCTTCGGTGCTGGTGTTGAACGGCGCCGACGACAAGAGCGTAACCGCAGAGGACATCGGCAGCTTCCAGAAGGAAATGGACGCGGCCAAGGTGGACTGGGAGTTCACCAACTACAGCGGTGCGGTGCACTGCTTTGCCGAGCGCGATGCCAACAGCCCGCCGGGCTGCCAGTACAACGAGCGTGCGGCGAAGCGTGCCTGGAAGGCGCTGGATGAGTTCTTCGAGGAGCGTTTCATGTAGTGCCGACCAACGGTCGGCACCCACCGATGTTTCCGTGCCGCCCACGGGGCGGCGCCCCCGGTTGTTCCGGTCCCCCCCACGGGGGGCCACCCACCGATGTTTCCGTGCCGACCAACGGTCGGCACCCACCTGCCCTGGTAGGTGCCGACCGTGGGTCGGCACTCCTTCATCAATGCGAACGCTGTACCGCGTAACGGGCCAGGCCGCGCAGGGCGGCGACGGCGTCGTTGTCGGCCAGGCCGTCGAGCGCGCGTTCGGCGGCTTCCGCATATTCCTCGGCACGACGGCGGCTGTAGTCCAGGCCGCCGGTGGCGTGGATCGCGGCCAGCACTTCCGGCATCGCCGAGGCGTCGCCGTTCTGCACGATCTCGCGCAGGCGCTGGCGAGTGGCTTCATCCGAATGCGCCATCGCGTGGATCAGCGGCAGCGTCGCCTTGCCCTCGGCCAGGTCGTCACCGAGGTTCTTGCCCAGCTCGTCGGCGTTGGCCGAGTAGTCCAGCACGTCATCGGCGATCTGGAAGGCGTAGCCCAGGTGCATGCCGTAGTCGTACAGGGCCTGCTGGGTGGCTTCATCGACGCCGCTGGCCAGTGCGCCCAGGCGGGTGCCGGCGGCGAACAGCACCGCGGTCTTGCGCTCGATCACACGCAGGTAGGCCGCTTCGTCGGTGTCCGGGTTGTGCACGTGCAGCAGCTGCAGCACTTCGCCTTCGGCGATGCGGTTGGTGGTGTCGGCCAGGATCTGCATCACCGACATCCGGTCCAGCTCGACCATCAACTGGAAGCTGCGCGAGTACAGGAAGTCGCCCACCAGCACGCTCGGCGCGTTGCCCCACAGCGCATTGGCGGTGCTGCGGCCGCGGCGCAGGCTGGATTCGTCCACCACGTCGTCGTGCAGCAGGGTGGAGGTGTGGATGAACTCGATGATCGCGGCCAGCTGGTGGTGCTCGGGGCCGGCGCCGCCGACGGCATGGCCGGCCAGCATCACCAGCATCGGCCGCAGGCGTTTGCCGCCCGCGGAAATGATGTGGTCGGCGATCTGGTTGATCAGCACCACATCCGAGGACAGCCGGCGGCGGATCAGGGCATCGACGGCAGCCATGTCGGCTGCGGCAAGCGACTGGATCTGGGACAGGCCCAGGGCGGGACGGGTGTCTTCAGTGATGGTCATGCGATCAGGCTTTCAGGCTCATCCCTGATTATAGGCGTTGCCTGTGAATTGGGGAGGAAACCGGTTCCCAGGCCGCCGCTGCGGACCGCCGAGCACGGCGTCCGGCGTGAATACGTATGCAGGCGGCGCCATCGTCCCGGGCCGCCGCTAAGCTTGCGGGAGTTGGTTTTCGGCCCGCTTGCAGCGGGTCCCGCATGCCCGGAGGGGGGCTGTCGATGTCGCACTATCCATGGTGGCGCGGAGCCGTCATCTACCAGATCTACCCGCGCAGTTTCCTCGACGCCAACGGCGACGGGGTAGGCGACCTGCCGGGCATCATCCAGCGCCTGGACCATATCGCCGCGCTGGGTGTGGATGCGATCTGGATCTCGCCGTTCTTCCGATCGCCGATGGCCGACTTCGGCTATGACATCGCCGACTACCGCGATGTCGATCCACTGTTCGGCAGCCTGGACGACTTCGACCGGCTGCTGGCCAAGGCGCATGGTCTTGGCCTGAAGGTGATGATCGACCAAGTGCTCAGCCATACCTCGATCGAGCATGCCTGGTTCCGCGAGAGCCGGCAGGACCGCAGCAATCCGAAGGCGGACTGGTATGTGTGGGTGGATCCACGCGAGGACGGCACGCCCCCCAACAACTGGCTGTCGCTGTTCGGCGGCGGCGCCTGGCAGTGGGAGCCGCGCCGCGAGCAGTACTACCTGCACAACTTCCTGGTGGACCAGCCGGACCTGAATTTCCACCACCCGGAGGTGCAGCAGGCGACCCTGGACAACGTGCGCTTCTGGCTGGACCGGGGCGTGGATGGCTTCCGCCTGGATGCGATCAACTTCTGCTTCCATGACGCGCAGCTGCGCGACAACCCGCCCAAGCCGGCCGACAAGCGCGTCGGCCGCGGCTTCAGCGCGGACAACCCGTACGCCTACCAGTACCACTATTACAACAGCACCCAGCCGGAGAACCTGCCGTTCCTGGAGCAGCTGCGTGCCCTGCTGGACGAGTACCCGGGGGCGGTGAGCCTGGGCGAGATCTCGTCGGAGGACTCGCTGGCGACCACCGCCGAATACACCCAGGATGGCCGCCTGCACATGGGCTACAGCTTCGAGCTGTTGGTCAACGACTACAGCGCGGCCTACATCCGCGACACGGTGTCGCGCCTGGAAGCGGCGATGACCCAGGGCTGGCCGTGCTGGGCGGTGTCCAACCACGATGTGGAGCGGGCGGTCAGCCGCTGGGGTGGGCATCCGGCCGACCCGCGACTGGCGCGGATGCTGGTGGCGCTGCTGTGCTCACTGCGCGGTTCGGTCTGCCTGTACCAGGGCGAGGAACTAGGCCTGGCCGAGGCCGAGGTGCCGTTCGAGGCGCTGCAGGACCCGTATGGCATCACCTTCTGGCCGAACTTCAAGGGGCGCGACGGCTGCCGCACGCCGCTGCCGTGGATCGACGCGCCGCTGGCCGGCTTCACCACCGGCAAGCCGTGGCTGCCGATCCCGGCCGAGCACCAGGCGGCGGCCGTGGCGGTGCAGGCGCAGGATCCGCAGTCGGTGCTGTCGGCCTTCCGCGGTTTCCTGGCCTGGCGCCGCACCCAGCCGGCCCTGCTGCACGGTGACATCCGGTTCCTGGACAGTGCCGAGCCAGTGCTGCTGTTCGAGCGTATGCTTGCAGATGAAACTCTCCTGCTGGCCTTCAACCTGTCGGCCGAGGCGGTGACCCATCCGCTGCCCGCGGGTACCTGGCAGCAGGTGGCCGTACCGGGCCCGGATGCGGGGACGGTACAGGGCAACGAACTCCAGCTGCCGCCGCGCGCGGTGTATTGCGCACGACGCAGCTGACCGATTTCTCCGGTGGCGGTACTTGCCGGGACGGGGCCGAAGCGCCCCGTCCCTTTTTTGTGGGCGCGGTTGCGGTGTAGAGCATCCACGCATGGCGTGGATCTACCGGAGAGGCGATGTTCCGGCGATCGGCATCCACGCATGGCGTGGATCTACCGGGGTTGTGCCGAATGGATCCCGGTCATGCATGGATGCGATGCCAATCGGGTAGATCCACGCCATGCGTGGATAGGCGATGCGATCGGGTAGATCCACGCCATGCGTGGATGGGCCTTGCCGGTCATCTGTCGGCACGCGCGCAAAAGAAAACCCGCTGCCTGCGCAGCGGGTTTCCGGTTCTGCCGATTGATGTCGTTGCCAGGCATGGCCTGGCACTACTGATCCTGATCCTAGAACTTGTAGTTCACGCCCAGCATGTAGGTGCGGCCCCACTCGATGTACTCCAGCGGGCGATCCTTGGTGCCGGCATAGGTGCGGTACGGCTCGTTGGTCAGGTTGCTTCCCTGCAGCAGCAGGGTCAGCCCGCGCAGGCTGCTGCTGTCGCTGAAGGTGTAGCTGATCTGCGCATCGGTCACGTTCTCGCCCACCACGTAACGCAGGGTGCGGTTGCCGTTGAAGTTGCCGATCTCGCCGATGAAGTCCGAACGACGACGCTGGCTGACACGTGCTTCAAAGCCACTGCGCTCATAGTAGGCAGTGAAGTTGTACACGCGCTTGGACAGGCCGGGCAGGCTGATCGGGTCGGTGCCGACGCTGGAGGCGCTTTCCGGATCCAGGATCTGGATGTCGCTCTTGTTGAAGGTCGCGCTGGCCTGCACGCCGAAGCCACGCAGGCTGTCGGTCAGCATCTCCAGCGGGAACGACGCGGTCAGCTCCAGACCCTTCAGCGTACCGCCCTTGCCGTTGACCGGGGTCGAGAAGGTGCCGGTCGGCAGCACCGGCACCACCATGCCCGGCGGCGGCACATAGTTGCCCAGCAGCCCGGTGAAGTCGTAGTTATCCACCGACTGGGTGTAGACGTAGCTCTTCAGGTCCTTGTAGAAGATCGCGGCGGCCACGTAGGCCTTTTCGCCGAAGTACTTCTCGTAGGACAGGTCGAGCGCGGTGGCGCGCCACGGATCCAGCAGCGGATTGCCACCACTGCCGCCGGGGCGACCGGTACCGGTATCCACGCCGAACTCCAGGCCGGCCCGCATCTGGTCCACGCGCGGGCGGGCGACCTGCTTGGCTGCAGCAAAGCGCAGGGTCTGTTCGTGCGGGAACATGAAGGCCAGGTTCAAGCTCGGCAGCCAGTCGTTGTACTTGCGGCCATCGGAGTACGGCTGGATGTTGTTGCCGGCCGCCTGCGAGCTGTCCCAGTAGCGTGAGTTCGAGCTCTGGTCGGTGTGCTGCATCTGCACGCCGATGTTGCCGCGCACGCCGACCACGCCGATGTCGGTGTTGATGTTCAGGCGCGCCCAAGCGGTGGTGATCTTTTCCTGCACCGTCCACGACTTGGGAATCAGGTAGTCGAGGTTGTCGACCGGATTGAAGGTCATGTAGCGACCGACCGCGCCCGGCACGTTCCAGGCCGGGATGGTGCCCAGACCGGCGAAGCCCAGGTTGACCGGGCGGTACTGCAGGTCCGATGCGATGTTGGCATCGCCCTGTGCGCCCAGCAGGATGTTGCCCTCAGACTGCGTCTTCACCTTGCGGCGGTCGGCATAGTTCACGCCGATATCCAAGTCCGGTGCCCACGACGCCATTGCTTCGGGCAGGGCGATGGTCGCGGCCAGCTTGCCGCCCTTCAGGCGGTCTTCCACCTTCGGCACCTTGCCGTAACCAGAACCGTAGATGGTGTTGGTCAGGAACAGCGCGTCCGGGTTGGAGTAGTTCAGGCCCGGGCTGATCTGCGAGAAGCCGTCCTGGCGGAACTGCACACCGACCGTATCCAGCTGCGGCATCGGGGTCAGCTGCAGGTTGTTTTCCAGGTTCAGCTCGTCACGGGTGGCTTTGGAATAGTTCAGGTCGGCGACCAGCTTGACGCTGCCGAAGGTGAACTCGTTGTTCCAGCCGAACGCATCGATCTTGTCCTTGCGCTTGTTGTACATGCCGCGCACCAGCGGGTACACGCCACTGGCGGTGCCACCGGTGAAGGTGCCATTGGCGTTGACCTGCGGATTGCTGACCAGCAGGCCCGGCGTGTAGTTGCCGTTGTAGTTGCTGAGGTTGAGCTCGAACTGGTTGGCGGTGTCGATCTGCTCCGCCTCGGTATGGAACGCGTCGAAGGTGCTGGTCCAGCTGTTGTTCGGCCGGAACTGGATCGTGGCCATCACACCGTCGCGCTTGTTATTGCCGGTGCGGCGCAACGCCTTGATGCCGTCGGTGAAGTAGGTGCCAGCAGCAACCCCGGGGCGGTTGCCGTTGGTGGTGTGCTCGGTGGTCCACGGCTCGTACAGGCCCACCTGGTTTTCCTGGATCGGCATGTCGCTGTGCGCGTAGCCGATGGCGATGCCGAGGGTCTTGTCCAGGAACTGGTCGATGTAGCTGGCGCTGAAGCGGTTGCCGTACGGATCGGTGTCGGCGGCGCGGCCCAACGAACTCTTCTGGTAGCGGCCGCTGATCGCGATGACGCGGTCGGGGAAGCTGAGCGGACGTGCGGTCTGCATGTCGATGGTGCCCGACAGGCCCTGGCCGACCAGTGCCGCATCCGGGGTCTTGTACACGGTTACGCCGTTGACCAGCTCGGACGGGTACTGGTCGAACTCGACGCCACGGTTGTCGCCGGTGCTGACCACTTCACGGCCGTTGAGCAGGGTGGTGGCGAAATCCGGCGACAGGCCGCGCACGCTGATCACCTGTGCACGACCGGCCACACGCTGCGCGGCAAGGCCGGGCAGGCGCGAGATCGATTCGGCGATGCTGACGTCGGGAAGCTTGCCGATGTCCTCGGCGGAAATCGCTTCGACCACCGAGGTGGCGTCCTGCTTGGTCGCGATGGCGCTTTCGATGCCGCGTCGGATGCCGGTGACCTGCACGGTATCCAGGTTGGTGGCGGCGGTGCCGGTCGGCGGGGTGGTGGTGGTCTGCGTGGACTGTGCTGCTGCCAGCGACGGCGTCAGTACGACGGCCAACGCGATGCTCAGCGCACTGCGCTTGTGGTTCAACATTTTCCCCTCCCAGGCAATGTTGTAGTGCGATTCGTGGTCGTCCCGATGCTGTCGAGGACGTGCGACGCGGTGGCCGCTGTCGTCGCCGCTATGGTAGGCAGCGCGTTCTTCGTGGGAATCACCCTGCATACGTATTCAATGGCGTTTGCAGGGTTGTAATCGCTTTCAGGTGCATCGTTCCGTAGAGCCGAGCCCACGCTCGGCTGCGTTCCGGTGCTGCGCACCGCCGCCCGAGCATGGGCTCGGGCGCTACAGGGGCGCGCAGGCCGGCAAGCGTTCAGTGGACCGGTGTAAATCGGATTGCCTGCCCGCCGCCCGGCGCCAGCACCAGGGTGAGTGAATCGGTGCTGCTGACCTCGCGGGTCTCGCCCTTGAAGGCGAAGGGATTGCTGCGGAAATCCGCGCCGTCGCCATCGCGGTAGATCTCGGCGCGGTATCGCACGCCCGGCTCCAGGAAGCCCAGCGACACCGGCAGCACGCGGCCGTTCTCATCGGTGATGCTGCCGAGGAACCAGTCGCGGCTGTTGCGGTCGCGGCGCACGATCGTCACGTAGTCGCCGACCTCGCCATCGAGCACGCGGCTCTGCTCCCAGTCCACCGCCACGTCCTCGATAAAGCGGAACGCGTCGCGGTGCTGCAGGTAGTGCTCGGGCAGATCCGCGGCCATCTGGATCGGGCTGTACAGCACCACGTAAAGGGCCAGCTGGCGGGCCAGCGTGCTGGGGATGGCCTGGCCGTGGCGGCCCTTCAGGCTGAGGATGCCGGGGGTGTAGTCCATTGGCCCGGCCAGCATGCGGGTGAACACCAGGTTGACCTCATGCTCGGGCGGGTTCGGTGGCTGTCCCCAGGCGTTGTATTCCATGCCGCGCGCGCCTTCGCGCGAGATCCAGTTCGGGTAGGTGCGACGCAGGCCGGTGTCCTTGATCGGCTCGTGTGGATTCACCGACAGGTGCCGGCGCGCGGCCTCCTGCACGACCTTGAGGTGATGACGGGCCATGAACTGCCCGTCGTGCCACTCGCGCCACAGCGGGCCGCCGGCCGGGTTGCGGCGATCGACCTGGCCGTCGTCGCAGACGTAGCCGGTCTTGAACTGATCCACGCCCAGCCGCGCATACAGGTCCAGCGCAGCATCCAGCTGGTCTTCGTAGTGTTCGATGGCGCAGCCGGTTTCATGGTGGCCGATCAGGTGCACGCCCTTCTTCAACCCGTACGCCGACAGTGCTTCGATGTCGAAATCCGGCGTGGCGCGGGTGAAGTCGAAGTCGTAACCGTTGCCGACCCAGTTGCCGTCCCAGCCCGGATTCCAGCCTTCCACCAGCACGCCACGGAAGCCGTGCGCGGCGGCGAAGTCGATCACCTTCTTCGTCTTGGCGGTGGTGGCCGCATGCTTCGGTCCGGTCGCCCAGCTTTCTTCATCCAGGTGCATCGACCACCACACCCCCAGGTACTTGGCCGGCTTCACCCAGCTCACGTCGCCCAGCGCATTGGGCTCGTTGAGGTTGACGATCAGATCGGACTCGACCAGCCCGCCGGCGCGGTCGGCAATCTGCAGGGTGCGCCATGGCGTGGCGAAGGGCAGGGCGCGGCGTACCTTCCAGCCCTCGGCCGAAGGCGAAAGCTGCGCGCGCAGGCGCTGACCATCGGTGCGGCGCAGCCACATGCCTGCATAGTCGACCAGGGCCGCTTCATGGATGGCCACGTGCAGGCCGTCGTGGCTGCGCAGGGTCATCGGCGTGTGCACCAGTGGCACTTCGCGCAGCGGCGTGCGCTGGTACAGGTATTCGTAGTGGATCGGTTCGCCTGCGGGTATCCACCAGGCGGTGGACTCCGGTGCGATGGCGAACTCGGTCAGTTCGTCATCGATGATCGCTTCGCGCAGGTTCGGTTGCTCGGGGAACACGTAGCGGAAACCCAGGCCGTCGTCGTAGACGCGGAACACCACGTCCAGCCGGCGCTTGCTGCCGGTGGTTTCGGCCAGGTGCACGGTCAGTTCGTTGAAGCGGTTGCGGGTGAGGCGGCGCTCGCCCCACGGCTGTTCCCAGCGGTCGTCGACACTGCGGCGTTCCTGCGCCAGCAGGCTGAAGTCGCGGTCGAGGCGACCATCCCGCAGTTCAAAACCCAGCTTCGAATCGGCCACCACGGTCTGGCCAAGGCGCTCGACGCGGTAGCGTGCGGTACCGCCGTCCAGCACCAGGCTGACCTTCAATACCTTGTCCGGTGATTCGACGCTGGCGATCTGCGGTGCCGCCGCCTGTGCCAGCGTGGCCAATCCCAGCAGGGCCAGGCCGAAGGCGTGCGCGAACACTGCGCGTACCGTTGTGGGTGACGTCGGCATTTCCCCTCCCAAGGCGCCGTTGACAGACCCGGACCATAAGCCAGCGCGGCAGGCGCGCCGGTACTGCGCGCCATGAATACGTATGCAGCTGGACGCAGCCCACAGCCCCGCGTCTACCATGGGGCCAAGGCACCTTGAGGGAGGTGCCGCGCCCGCACGCCGGCAACGGCAGTGCGGACCCACAACGGTGCAGAGAGGGAGGGAGGTCGACGGGCGCAAGCCGGTCTGCCGCTTCGATGCTGAAGATCATTTGCCTGACCGCTGCCCTGGGGGCAGCGCTGGGGACGACCGCGCACGCGGCCGACCTGACATTCGACGGCCGCCAGGCGCGTGCCGAAGCCGCTGCCAAGGGCAGCTTCATCCTGCATGCCGTCAAGGGCGAGGTGCGCATCGCCGCCGCGCCCATGCGCAGCCAGACCGGCAGCGTGATGTTCGATGCGCTGTTCGCATTGGCCCAGCAGGAAATGGACCAGGACCGGGTGGACGCGATCCGCGATCCGGCCTTCGATGAAGGCCGCCCGGTACCGTGCGGGTGCTTCCAGACCGGCGCTCGCTGGCCGTACGTGTGGACGCGCGACGTCAGCTTCGCTGCCGACCTGGCGCTGGCCAAGCTGGACCCGAAGCGCACCCGGCAGTCGCTGCAGTTCAAGTTGTCGGCGGCGCGCGACGGGCATACGCCTGGCCTGTTCGTGGCCCAGGACACCGGCTCCGGTGGCAGCTGGCCTATCAGCAGCGACCGCGTGGTGTGGTTTCTCGCCGCACGCCACCTGCTGGATGATCCTGCGTTTGCCGATCAGGTCTGGCAGGCGCTGCAGGCCACGCTGGCGCAGGACCGGGCGATGGTGTTCGACGCGCAGATGGGCCTGTATCGCGGCGAGACCTCGTTCCTCGACTGGCGCGAGCAGACCTATCCGGACTGGACGCGCGAGGACGTGCGCTTCATCGGCGATTCCTATGCGCTGTCCACCAACGTGCTGCACTACCAGGCGCTGCGCCTGGCGCAGCAGATGGCCGCGCAGCGGGGCGGCGAACGCAGCGAGCAGTACAAGGCCTGGGCCGACGCACTGGCGGTGCAGATCGACGCGCGTTTCTGGCGCGAAGACATGGGCCAGTACATGAGTTACATCGGCGAAGCGGCGCACCCGGTGCCGTACGCCAAGATCGATCTGCTTGGCCTGTCGCTGGGCATCCTTGCCGACGTGCTGCCTGCCGAGCGCGCGCGCCGGGCGCTGGCGGGCTATCCGATGGGTGCTGCCGGCAGCCCGGTGGTGTGGCCGCAGGAAGCGCAGCAGCCGATCTACCACAACCGCGCGATCTGGCCGTTCGTCAGCGCCTACTCGCTGCGCGCGGCGCGCAAGGTGGACGACGCGCCACGCATCGCCGCGGAGATCCGCTCGTTGATGCAAGGGGCGGCGTTGGCCGGTTCCAACATGGAGAACTACGAGCTGGTCACCCAGGCCGTGCACGTGGACGAAGGCGCCTTGAGCGGCCCGGTGGTCAATTCCGAGCGCCAGTTGTGGTCGGTGGCCGGCTATCTGTCGATGGTGACCGAGGGTGTGTTCGGCGTGCAGGACGACGGTCGCGTGCAGCCCAAGCTGCCGGCCGAGCTGGTGCCGGAGCTGTTCGGGAAGCAGAAGCGGATCAGTCTGGAGTCGGGCGGCAAGCGCTATGTGCTGGAGCGCCCGAAGCAGGTGGGCGCTGGCTTGCTGGTCGCAGGAAAGACGCGCACGCGCGGCGCCACGACGACCGTGCAGCTGGTCGCCGCGCCGGCAGCGGTGAGCCGCGAGATGCCGCGCGCCGATGCCAATGCACGTGCGCCGGCCACGCCGCTGGCGCCGCAGGCAAAGCGCAGCGGCAGGGGCTGGACCGTCGCGGTCGCCGCCGGCCAGGTGCTGTGGCAGGACGGTGTCGCGGCCTCGGCCAGCAAGGGCCAGGTGCGCATCGGCGAGGATGGCCTGCAGCACTGCCTGAGCCTGACCCGTCGCGAAGGTGCGCTGGAATCACTGCACAGCCCGATGGTCTGCGTCGGTCCGCAGCAGATGCTGCGTGGCAGCCGGCAGTGGCAGTTCAGCGCCGCCAGGGCGGGCCACGCGCGCCTGCGCCTTCAGTACAGCAACCCGAACGGTCCGATCAACACCGGTGTGACCGCAGCGGTGAAACAGCTGGCCGTGCAGTGCAAGGGCCAGCCGCCGCAGCGGCACACGGTGGCTCTGCCGCACAGCGTCGCGGCGCAGGACTCGACCGCTGCAACCTTCGCGGTGCCCAAGGGCCGCTGCACGGTGACCCTTGAAGAGGGCTTCAACATGAGCGCGCTGCAGCACTTCGCGCACTACACCGGCGGCAAGGGCGGGCGCGATGGCGTGCTCAACCAGGCCCAGGTGCACGCACTGAAGGTCGCGCCGGTGACGGCAGCAGAGGACGCACGATGAGTCGTCCTGCAAAGCCGCAGTTGTCGTTCTGGCAGATCTGGAACATGTGTTTCGGCTTCCTTGGCATCCAGTTTGGTTTCGCCCTGCAGAATGCCAACGCCAGCCGCATCTTCGAAACGCTGGGTGCGGACATGGAGGCGGTGCCGGGACTGTGGATCGCCGCGCCGCTGACCGGCCTGCTGGTGCAGCCGGTGATCGGCTACCTGTCCGACCGCACCTGGACGCGCTGGGGACGGCGCCGGCCGTTCTTCATGATCGGCGCGGTGCTCACAACGCTGGCCCTGCTGGTGATGCCGAACTCGTCGACGCTGTGGATCGCGGCCGGCACGCTGTGGGTGCTGGACGCCTCGATCAACGTATCGATGGAGCCGTTCCGCGCCTTCGTCGGCGACCAGCTGGCACCGCGGCAGCGCCCGGCCGGCTATGCGATGCAGAGCTTCTTCATCGGCGTCGGCGCGATCGTTGCCAGCTTCCTGCCCTTCATCCTGGCCCACTTCGGGGTTGCCAATACGGCGGCGGCGGGCGAGGTGCCCGATACCGTGCGCTATGCGTTCTACTTCGGCGCGGTGGTGCTGCTGGCAGCGATCACCTGGACGGTGGTCAGCACACGTGAGTATTCGCCCGACGAGCTGGCCAGCTTCGATGACGCCGAACCGCCGGCGCACCACGCCGGCACTGCGGTCAGCGGCCCTGCGCCATGGGCGCAGGTTGCGCTGTGGTTGGGGCTCGGCGTGCTGCTGGCGGCACTGATCGCGTGGCGCCAGGGCGACAGGATGCTTTACGTGCTGGCCGGTCTGTGCGCGGGCTATGGCGCACTGCTGGCGGCGGCGCGGGTACTGCCGGGCACGCACATGCTGGCCGCCATCGTCGGTGACCTGCGCGCGATGCCGATCACCATGCGCCGCCTGGCCTGGGTGCAGTTCTTCTCGTGGTTTGCCCTGTTCGCGATGTGGATCTTCACCACGCGCGCGGTGGCCGGCATGCACTTCGGTTCCACCGACGTCGAATCAGCGGCCTACAACGAAGGCGCCAACTGGGTGGGCGTGCTGTTTGGTGCCTACAACGGCTTCGCCGCACTGGCCGCGCTGCTGATCCCGCCGATGGTGCGGGCGATCGGCCTGCGCTGGAGCCACCTGGTCAACCTGTGGTTGGGTGGGGCAGGGCTGATCTCGATGATGTTCATCGACGATCCGCAGTGGCTGCTGCTGTCGATGGTCGGCGTGGGCTTTGCCTGGGCCTCGATCCTGTCGTTGCCCTATGCGCTGCTGTCGGACAGCGTGCCGGCGGCGAAGATGGGCGTGTACATGGGCATCTTCAATTTCTTCATCGTGATCCCGCAGCTGGTCGCGGCCAGCGCACTCGGTTTCGCCCTGCGCGCATGGCTGGGGGGCCAGCCGATGCATGTACTGGTGCTGGGTGGCTGCAGTCTGTTGATTGCGGGTCTGTGCGTGTTGCGGGTTCCGTCCCGTCCGGAGGTGGTGTGATGCGTGGTGCTCTGTCTGTTGCTGTATCCCTTGTGTTGTTCGCTGGCCATGCTGCGGCCGCGCCACGCCCGGCCTATGTCGGCACCACCGAGCCGTTCGCCAGCGACGCGGTGTACTTCGTGGTCACCGACCGCTTCGTCAACGGTGATCCGTCCAACGACCATCGCGACCAGGGCGGCAAGCACCGTACCTTCGATATCCCGGTGCCATGCCCGGACAAGGTGGACGGCAACATCGGCTACCTCGGTGGTGATTTCCGCGGGGTGCTCGACAACGCCGATTACATCCGCAACCTCGGTTTCGGCGCGGTGTGGATCACCCCGATCGTCGACAACCCGGACGAGGCCTTCACCGGCAGCAAGCCGATCAGCTGCACGAGCACGCTGACCGACCGTGGCAAGACCGGCTACCACGGTTACTGGGGCATCAACTTCTACAAACTCGATGAACACCTGCCCAGCAAGGACCTGGACTTTGCCGGGTTGACCAAGGGCTTGCACGGCGCAGGCCTGAAGGTGGTGCTGGACATCGTCGGCAACCACGGGTCGCCGGCCTGGACCATGCCGAAGCGGCAGCCGCAGTTCGGCCAGATCTTCGACAAAAACGGCACGCTGATCGCCGACCACCAGAACCTGCCGCCGCAGAAGCTGGACCCGGAGCACAACCCGCTGCACGCGTTCTACAACGCCATCGGCCCGGTCGACAGCAAGGACGGATCGATCTTCGACGGCAACCTGGCAGAGCTGAGCGACTTCAATCAGGACAACCCGGCAGTGATGGACTACCTGGTGGGGGCCTATCTGCAGTGGACCGCGCAGGGCGTGGATGCGCTGCGCATCGACACCATCGGCTGGCTGCCGCATCCGTGGTGGCACGCGTTCGTCAACCGCATCCGCGCGCAGCACCCGGGCATGTTCATGTTCGGCGAAGCGTTCGACTACAACGCGGCCAGCATCGCGGAACACACCTGGCCGGCCAACGCCAATGTCAGCGTGCTCGACTTCCCGCTGCGCGGCGCGCTGGAGCAGACCTTCGGCACCGCCGGCAAGGGGTTTGAGACCCTGTCCGAGCCGCTGCACCTGACCGGTGGTCCGTACGCCAATCCGTACGAGCTGATGAGCTTCTACGACAACCACGACATGCCGCGCCTGCAGGCCAGCGACAACGGCTTCATCGACGCGCACAACTGGCTGTTCACCGCACGTGGCATTCCGGTGGTCTATTACGGTTCGGAAACCGGCTTCATGCGCGGCCGTGCGGAACACGCCGGCAACCGCGCCTACTTCGGCCAGCCGCGGGTGGATGCTGCCCCGCAGAGCCCGATCTTCGCGCCGCTGCAACGCATCGCCAAACTGCGTGAGGCAACGCCGGCGCTGCAGCGCGGCCTGCAGGTGAACGAACGTCTGCAGGGCGATGAAGCGGTGTTCTTCCGCGTGCTGCAGCACGCCGACGTGGCGCAGACTGCGCTGGTGCTGTTGAACAAGGGCGATGCTGTGCGCAGCATCGAAGTGGACCGGTACCTGCAGGCGGGTACCTGGCGTGATGCGCTGGACGGCGGCGAGATGAAGGTGAAGCGCGCGCTGAAGGTGGAGGTGCCGGCGCACGGGGTGAAGGTGTACGTGCTGGATGCACCGGTGCAGCAGCCGGCCCTGCAGGCCGAACTGGACAAGGCCATGGCAGACCAGCAGTCTCGCGACCAGCGTCTGGGGCGCTGGGAGACCCGGGCCGGGCGGCTGTAGAGCCGAGCCTGCGCTCGGCTGCGCTTCCCCGGACTGCAGATGGTGGCAGCCGAGCGTGGGCTCGGCTCTACAATGGGCACCCCTGATTGCCTCACCGCACCGCCATGACCGACCTTGCCCCGCAGACCCCGATCGAAACCCTGCTCAAGGCCGCGATGGACGGAACAGTGCCGATCCGCGCGTTCATGGAGGCCTTCGTCGCCTCCGAGGTAGTGCTGCTGACTGGCAGCCTGGTCACCCCCGATGGCAGCGGCTTCGATCCGCTGCTGTTCGACAAGCAGGGCACCCTGCACGTGGCCGTGTTCACCGATCCGGCGCGGGTGGGCATCTACAGCCAGCAGGCCGAACACCAGGTCCGCTGGCTGATGCTGGACGTGCTGCGTCGCGTGCCGGGCGGCTACGGCGTGGTGATCAACCCGGGTACCTCGCTGGGCTTCGAGATCTCGCCCAGCGGCATCGGCGAGATCCTGAAGGACTTCGCGCAGGTGTAGAGCCGAGCCCATGCTCGGCTGCTTCCCTTCGGGTGCCGTACGTGATCCCCTTGGTCAACAACGGAACTGAGGCTTCGCCGTGGAATTCAAAGTGCTCTCCGCCGACGCGCCGGAAAGGCTGCAGCTGGCACAGTGGTACAACGCGCAATGGGGCCGGGATGCCGGCGTGTCGCTGGAGCAGGAACTGCAGCGGCTCAACCAGCCGCAGGATGCGGAAGGCTTCCCGCACCTGATTGCAGCATTCGATGGCGGCCAGGTGGCAGGCGCGGTGCAGCTCAAGCGCCGGGAGATGCAGGCATTTCCGCAGTACGAGCATTGGCTGGGCAGTGTGTTCGTGGCCGACAGTCATCGAGGCCGTGGGTTGGCAGGCAGATTGGTCGAACAGGCTGCGGCGCAGGCGGTGCGGATGGGCGTCTCGCATCTGTACCTGCAGACCGAAGCCCTGGATGGCGGCCTTTACGCGCGGTTGGGCTGGACGCCCGTGCAGGAAGCCGACAGCCACGGCTATCGCGTACTGGTGATGGTACGGGAGCTGGGCGCATGACCGCCGCTTCGGTACGCCATTCCCGTCTGGCCCTGGTCTTCCTGATCGGCGCCATCGTCGCAGCGCTCGTCGCCATGCCACTGCTGCGCGCGGTCGGCATCGTGCAGTGGCCGGTGTTCGTCATCGCCTGGCTGATCAATCTGGGCGCGGCCTGGCATCTGGGGCAGTGGGCGCGGCAGCAGGGCCGTTCGGAGTTTGCCTTCATGTTGCTGGCTGCACTCGGCACCGTGGCGTCGATCGTGATCTACGTGCTGTTGGCGGTGTTGGGGCCGAAGGCCGGTTCGCAGAGCCCCGCAGCGTAGCCGAGGGCGTCAACCGGGAAGTACGGCATCCACGCATGGCGTGGATCTGCTTCCGCCATCGCATCGTCCGGGCAGATCCACGCCACGCGTGGATACATGCCAGTAGATCCACGCCATGCGTGGATGCTTCAGCAAACGGTGCCGGCCCATTGACCGGCACCATCACACACATTACATCGTCACCTTGCGCCGGTTGTCCTCGCTCACCCGGTCGATCAGCTTGTTGTACGGATCGAAGCCCGCCTCATCCGGCCTGGCATCCACCGTCACCGTGATCTTCGGCTCGGCTGTGGTGATGTGGTGGCGCTGCAGGTACAGCACCTTCTGGTCATGTTCCTTGCCTGACGGACCGTTGGCGAACACCCCGATTTCCACCCAGTCGTCCATGGTGCCGGCGGTTTCCTTGCCCTTGCCATCGGCGTACTGCTTGCTTGCATGCAGGTCCAGGGTCACGTCGTAGCGACCGTCGGCACGCTTGCGCGCGCTGGTGGCCAACACCCGGTTGTCGTAGAAGCTCATCTTCTCGAACAGGTCGGTCAGCAGCTGCTGGCGGTCGGCGGGCGTTTCGGCGCGGATGTAGGCCAGCAGTTCCCGCGAGGTCGTGTACGGCGGCTGCTGGTAGCCCTTGTCCTGCAGGAAACGCTTCAGGGCGCGGTTCAACGCCTCCTCGCCGATTTCCTCGCGCAGGCGGTAGAACACCAGCGAACCCTTCTGGTAGTGGATGTACTGCTGGTTCTCGACACGCTCCAGCGGCAGCTCCTCGATGGCCTCACCGCCGCGCCCGGACAGGTAGCCATCCAGCTCGCGCTTGAGGAACTGGCGCATGTGCTGGCGACCGTACTCCTGCTCCATCACCATCAGTGCCGAATACTGCGACAGCGACTCGGACAGCACGGTTGCACCCTGCACGTTGGCGCCGATCACCTGGTGCGCCCACCACTGGTGCGCCACTTCGTGGGCGGTCACGTAGAACACATAGTCCACCTTGTCCGGGTCGCGCAGGTCGGCGATGAAGCCGATCGACTCCGAATAGGGAATGGTGTTGGCGAAGGACTGGGCGAAGCGCTGGTAGCCCGGGAACTCGATGATGCGTACCTGGCGATGCTGGTACGGAGTGAAGTTGGCTTCGTAGTAGGCCAGCGACTTCTGTACCGCGTCGATCATGCGGTCCACGTTGTAGCCATGGGCGGGATCGAAATACACCTCGATCGGGATGTCCTTGTACTTCGCCCGGCGAACCTCCCAGCGTGCCGACAGGTAGGCGTAGAAGTTCAGCATCGGCCGGTCCATCGCATAGCTGAAGCAGCGCCGCCCGTTTACCGTGGTCTCGTGCTGCAGGTAGCCCGGCGCCAGTGACACCTGGTCCGGTGCCGTGCAGATGGTGCTGCGGAAGTCGAGCCAGTCGGCGTCATTGGTGACGTAGTTGTTCGCGCGTGCGGCTTCGTCTTCCAGCTTGGGCATGCGCCGTGGCTCGCCGAGGTCACGCTTGCGACGCTCGTTGCGGTCGCTTATCTCAACGCGTTCGTTGTAGCCGAAGGACGGCAGTACGCGGCTGTTGAAGAAGCTGCCGTTGTCGACGATGTTGCTCGGCGCCTGATCCGCGGTGATGCCATGGGGCTGCTGCACCACACGGAAATGGATGCGGCGCTCTTCGCCCGGCTGCAACGGCGTGGCCAGGCGATAGATGCGGTAGCCAAGGTCGGCGTCGTGCATCGACAGCGTCTGTCCGCCTAAGTCGACGGCCACCAGCTGTTTGTCGTCGGCCGTGGCCACGTGCACCTCCTGGATGGGCGCGGCGTGGGTGTTGCGGATCGTCCAGTTGGCGTCGATCACCATCGACTGGGTCTCGGGATGCAGGTCCACCCGGTTGTCCACGGCGATGATGCGCGGCTGCGGCAGGTTGCGGTATTTCGACAGTTCGCGTTCGTAACGTGCCTGCAGGTCCAGCTGCTGGTCCGGCGAAAGGAAATCGTTGCGGATGTTGGTGCTCCAGTACAGCCAGCCTCCTACCGCGATGAACGCGACGGCGGCCAGCGCTGTCATCGCGCCGGTAGGGCCATGCAGGCGTCGCCCAGCCAGGGCAAGCCGCTGGCGCAGGCCCTGGCTGACACCACGTACCCAGAATGCCGATGCCAGGCACATCAGTGCCAGCAGGAACAGCGCCCAATAGCCCTGGAAGGCCAACTGTCCGGTCAGGAAATGGCCGTAGCCGTTCATATCCGAATAGGGGGCAATCGGCCAGCTGCCGAAGTTGTAGATGTTCTGGGTGTAGTCGAGCATGCCCAGCACGCCTTGGCCGATCATCACCACGATCAGCAGCGCGTAGCCGAAGAACTTGTTGTTGGTCAGCACCTGCAGCACCAGCGCCAGACCGCCCATCAGCACGTACACGACCGAATCCAGCGCAAGGCTGCGCAGGTACAGCAGCGGTTCGAGATGGGTGTAGCCCTTGGCCAGCTGCACGGCCATGGCGGCCAGCGCGCCGGCCGCCTGGAAGCAGGCGATCACCGCCAGCAGTGCGACGAACTTGGCCAGCAACGGCACCCAGTTGGGGACCGGCATCGCATCGTTCACCTCGTTGATGCGTGCGCCACGCTCCTTCCACACCAGCTCACCGGCGAAGAACAGCACGATGATGATCAGCAGCCAGCTGAAGGCGCCCTGCAGGGCCATGATCATCTGCGAGGTGACCGGCCAGATGGCGGTGCCGTACAGCGTCTGCCGGAACAGCGCGGACGGCAGGAAATTGGCCAGGCCCAACACCAGCAGCACGATGAAGGGCACGCTGCGCAGCACGCCGCGTGTATCGAACCGCACCTGGCGCAGGAACTGCCGCCACGCGGTGCCTGTACTGAACACCGGCGTCACCCGCGGCAGCGTGGTCGTTGCCGGTCGCAGCGGCGCGGGATCTGCTGATGCCACCGCCTTGCCGCGGCCCCAGCGCCGGCGGCCACTGCCGCTGCGCTCGGTACGGAACAGGGCGAAGGTGGCTGCGAACAGCGCGGCGGCCACGGTCAGCCACAGCACCCGGTTGGCCAGCAGGTAGCCGGCCAGTTCCGGAATGCCGCTGTTGCGCTCTTCTGTGGACCAGTAGCGGATGGTGCGCGACAGCGCACGCATGCCCAATGGCTCGGTCAGCACCGCGATCCAGGTGTTGTCGATGTCGCGCAGCAGGGCAGCGCTGACCCCGTACAGCACGAAGTAACCGACCACGCCGATGTACACCCACAGGATCGAACGGGTGGTCACCGCCAGCAGCGACAGCAGTGCCGTGGTGAACAGCAGGTTGGGAATGACTACCACCGCGAAGGTCCAGGCATAGCCCGCCCAGTGGGTGGGCCCCAGGCGCTCGGCATCGACCCAGGGCATGAACTGCGCCACCAGTATGCCAACGGCGATCAGCACGTATACCAGCAGGCCCGACACCAGCGCCGCGCCGATGCGCCCGGCCAGATAGTGGCGGCGTTTGATCGGGCTGGCGAAGATCAGTTCGGCCGTGCCCAGTTCGAAGTCACGCAGCAGCGCGTTGCTGACAAACAGGGTGGACACCAGCATGCCGAGCAGGGTGAATATGCCCAGCATCGAGGCGACGACGGTGGGGGCATTGCTGTGCACGTTGCCGCTGCCGCCCCCGATCTGCACCGCATCACTGGACGCGGCACCGAAGGCGAGCAGAGCGAACAGTGCGGCAAACAGCCACAGCAGCGGGGAACGCAGCTGCTCGCGCAGCTCGAACCGGAAGAAGTCGAGGGTCATGGTGTACTCCGATCAAGCTGCACGGGCGCGCGCCTGCAGGCGCAGGCGCTGGAAATACACGTCCTCGAGATCGGGTGCGACCGGCGCGAAGCCATCGCCCGGGTCGCTGGCGCTGTGCACGTGGATCACCGGACGGCCACCCACCAGGCGCGAGGACAGCACCGTGTAGCGCGCCTCATGGTCAGCCAGTTCGGACGGGTCCACCTGCTTGCGCCAGACCTGCTGCTGCAGCGCCTCGATCGCATCGGTGGGGCGCCCGGTCAGCAGCACCTGCCCCTTGTTCATGATCGCCATGGTCGGGCACAGGTCGGTCACGTCCTCGACGATGTGGGTGGACAGGATCACCGCCACGTTCTCGCCGATGGCCGCCAGCAGGTTGAGGAAGCGGTTGCGTTCTTCCGGGTCGAGCCCGGCGGTGGGTTCGTCGACTATCACCAGGCGCGGGTCGCCCAGCAGCGCCTGGGCGATGCCGAAGCGCTGGCGCATGCCGCCGGAGTAGGTGCCCAGCTTGCGCTTGCGTGCATCCCACAGGTTCACCTGCTGCAGCAGGCCGTCAACCACTTCGCGGCGCTGGCCACGCTGGGTCAGGCCCTTCAGCACGGCAAAGTGTTCCAGCAGGTCCAGCGCGCTGACTTTCGGGTATACCCCGAAGTCCTGCGGCAGGTAGCCCAGGCGACGGCGCACGGCGTCCTTGTCGCGCAGCACGTCGATCGGTGATTCACCGGGAATGCTCAGGGTGGCACTGCCGCTGTCGGCCTCCTGCAGGGTGGCCAGGGTGCGCATCAGCGAGGATTTCCCCGCGCCGTTCGGCCCGAGCAGGCCGAACATGCCGCGGGGAATATCCAGGGTGACCCCGTTCAACGCGTGCACGCCGTTGGCGTACGTCTTGGACAGCGAATCGATCTTCAGCATGCGACGTACACCTTTCCGTGTGTTGATCTGCTGTTTATCGCGCTGAACGGGGGCCGCGTCATGCCCCTTTGGTCATGGTGCCTTTGGCCAGCGGTCCAGCTGCCAGCACAGCAGCGCACCGTCCTCGGCATCCACGCGCCGACCGACCGTGCGGAAACCGTTCCGGCGCAGCACTGCCTGCGAGGGCAGGTTGTCCACCGCCGTTTCGGCCTTCAGCACGTGTATGCGCGGCTCCGTCCACGCCCATTGCACGAACTCGGCCAGTGCGGCGCCGGCCAGGCCGCGTCCCTGGTGGGCCGGGGCGATGCCATAGCCGAGGGTGAGAACACCGGCCTGCGGCGTGCAGGTCAGCGACAGCAGGCCCACCGTGCGTGCCGCCACGACGATCCGCCATGCGGCCGGCGCAAACTGCGGCTCGATGGATGCGGTGAGGTCGGCCAGCAGGGCGATCACTTCGGGTGGGGCGACAGCGTTTTCAGCGGTATGGGTGCAGGACAGCAGAGCGCGCACGTCGTGTGCGGACGCAGGAATGAGCATGGGAACCTCGACAGGGAGTTGCCCGGAAGGGCATTGCCGGTGCGAGGGCAGGGCAGCGTGAGCCTCAGCCCAGGTGCAACTCGCCGTTCGCCGCCGTCACCGGTGCGGTGTGGGAACTGCTGGCGGAGGACAAAGGCCTTCTCCTGGCGGTAGGGAATGCTGCGCGGACTATGCGCGCATAGCGTAGCTGCGGATCGCCGGCGCAGTGAAGCGGCGGCCGTGAAATCTTCCTGAATGCGTTGGCATCGTTGCGCTGGATCACACAATGCGTCGACAGGGGCGCCGATACGCTCTGCCCCTCATACAGCGAAGTCAATGCGAGCGCGCATGCGGATCACAACGGGAATTGAAGGGTTGGACAGCATCATTGGCGGCGGGCTGCCGCAGGCGAGGCTGTACCTGCTTGAAGGGCCACCGGGTTCCGGCAAGACCACGCTGTCCCTGCAGTTCCTGCTGGAAGGCCTGCGACGCGGCGAGCGCTGCCTGTACATCACGCTCTCGGAAACGGCCGAGGAGCTGCGCGAAGTCGCGTTGGCCCACGGTTGGTCGCTGGACGGCCTGCACCTGTTCGAGCTGGGTACGGCCGAAGGGGCGATGGGCAACGGCCGCCTGCAGTCGGTGCTGCACTCGTGGGAAATGGAGCTGGACGAGACGGTCAACCTGATCATGTCCAAGGTGGACAGCATCGGGCCGACGCGCGTCGTGTTCGATTCGTTGTCGGAACTGCGCCTGCTGGCACAGGATTCGCTGCGCTATCGCCGGCAGATCCTCGCACTCAAGCAGTTCTTCGCGCCCAAAAGCGCGACGGTGTTCCTGGTGGACGACCTGACGTCCACCGGCGATGAGCGCGATGGCCAGCTGCACAGCCTGTGCCACGGCGTGCTGTCGCTGGAACGCCTGACCCTGGACTTCGGCCCTGCGCGGCGGCGGATGCAGGTGCAGAAGCTGCGGGGCGTCGATTTCGTTGCCGGCTACCACGACATGGTGATCCGTCGTGGCGGCGTGCAGATTTTCCCGCGCCTGATCGCCTCCGAGCATCACGGCCGGTTCGTCGGAACGCCCATCAGCAGCGGAGTGGACGAGATCGATCGGTTGTTGGGCGGTGGACCGCTGCGCGGTACCTCCACGCTGTTGACCGGCCCGGCCGGCAGCGGCAAGACCAACGTGGCACTGCAATACGTCTGGGCCGCCTGCGAGCGCGGTGAGCGCAGCTGCATCTTCGAATTCGACGAGCGGGTCGGCACGCTGCTGGCACGCGCCTCCGCGCTGGACATCGACCTGGACAAGCACCTGCGTTCGGGCCTGCTGGAAATCCTGCAGATCGATCCCGCGGAAATATCGCCCGGCGAGTTCTCCTGGAACCTGCGCAAGGCCGTGGAAGAACGCAACTGCAGCGTGCTGGTGATCGACAGCCTCAACGGCTATGTCACCGCCATGCCGCAGGAAAAACAGCTGATGCTGCAGCTGCACGAGATGCTGTCCTACCTGAACCAGAAGGGCGTGGCGACCTTCATGATCAACCCACAGCATGGGCTGGTCGGCACCATGTCCACCGGCAGCCTCAACGTGTCCTACATCGCCGATGCGGTGGTGCTGTTCCGCTTCTTCGAAGCCAAGGGACGCATCCGCAAAGCAATTTCGGTGATCAAGAACCGCGGTGGTGCGCATGAGGACACCATCCGTGAACTGAAGATCGACGGGCGCGGCATCACGGTCAGCGCCGCGCTGGCCGATTTCCAGGGCATCCTCACCGGCACGCCCGAATTTGTCGGCGACAGTGCGGCGCTGCTGGGCCAGTCCAATGTCCGATAGCGATGATGGCGGCACGGTTGTCCGCATCGTTGCTCCGTTCGGCCGCGATGCCGACAGCATCGCGGCGGTGCTGGCCAACGCGGGTCTGACACCGCACATCGCCCCCGGTCTGGAGGCATTGGCCCGCCAGCTCGACGACTGCACCGGGCTGGTGGTGGTGACCCAGGAAGCAGTGGCGCGCGACAGCGAAGCGCTGCTGCAGGCGCTGCAGCAGCAGCCGGCCTGGTCGGACATTCCGTTCATCCTGCTGCGCTCGGCGCGTTCCTACCGGCGTTCCACCCGCGAACCGCTGCTGCCCGGCTCGATCAACGTGGTGGAGATGGATCGGCCGCTGGGCAGCATGTCGCTGCTCAGCGCTGTGCAGGGTGCGCTGCGTGCACGCGCGAAGCAGTTCGTGGTGCGCGACCAGGTCACCGCATTGGCTGATGGCCGCGCGGCACTGGCGCGCAGCGAATCGGAGCTGCGCCTGATCGCCGACGCGATGCCGGTGCTGATCGCGTTCGTGGACCGCGCGCTGTGCTTCCGCTTTGCCAACAAGGCTTACGAAAGCTGGTTCGAACTGGCCACCGGCGACGTGATCGGCAGGCATGTGCGCGAGGTCATCGGCGAGCCGGTGTGGCAGCAGCGTCGGCCGGCGATGGAAGCGGCGTTGGTCGGCCGTGAGGCGGTGTTCGAGATCGTCTGGCCCCATCGTGTGTACGGGCGCCGGGACTGCGAAGTGCGTTACTCGCCACGCCGGGATGCCGATGGTCGCATCGACGGCTTCCATGTGTTCGTCACCGATATCACCGCCGCCAAGCTGGCCCTTGCCAGCAGCCAACAGCACGCGCACGCGCTGGAGGCGATGGTGGCCGAGCGTACCCGTGAGCTGGAAGCGCAGATGGCGGCACGCGAGGCCAGCGACGCCGCACTGCGGCAGTCGCAGAAGATGGAGGCGATCGGCCAGCTGACCGGCGGTATTGCCCACGACTTCAACAACATGCTGACCGGCATCCTGTCCGCGCTGGACATCGTGCGGCTGCGCCTGGACATGGGGCGGGTCGACGACCTCGAACGTTTCCTGGACACCGCCACCGCCTCGGCCCAGCGTGCGGCGGCACTGACCCAGCGCCTGCTGGCGTTCTCCCGGCGGCAGTCGCTGGATGCGCGGCCGGTGGAGATCAACACACTGCTGGTTTCGGTGCAGCACCTTCTGCACAGCACCCTGGGCGAGGCCGTGCGTATCCGCGCCGAGCCCTCGCCGCTGCCGTTGCACGCCACGCTGGATGCCAACCAGTTCGAAAGCGCGCTGTTGAACCTGGCCATCAACGCGCGCGATGCGATGCCGCACGGCGGTGATCTGACCCTGCGCGCATCGGCGGTCAGCGTTCGCCAAGGTCAATACACCGCCGTGCCCGCAGGCGACTACGCGATGGTGGCGGTGGCCGATACCGGTGCCGGCATGGCGCCGGAAGTGGTCGAGCGCGCCTTCGAGCCCTTCTTCACCACCAAGCCCATCGGCAAGGGCACGGGCCTGGGCATGTCGATGGTGTACGGCTTCATGCAGCAGTCCGGCGGCCACATCGCGATCGAGTCCAGTCTGGGCGAGGGCACGACGGTGCTGTTGTTCATTCCGTTGTCGGAAGCCGTGGCGGAGGACGAGCCTGCACCCTCGCAGCCGATCCGGCGTGGTGCCGGCCAGTCCATCCTGGTGGTGGAGGATGACGAACAGGTACGGATGCTGGTGACGGTGGTGCTGGAAGACCTGGGGTATCACGCCCAGGTGGTGGGCGATGCCGACGCGGCGATCCCGATCCTGGCCTCGGCGCAGACCATCGATCTGCTGGTCACCGATGTCGGGCTGCCGGGGCTCAACGGCCGCCAGCTGGCGGAGATCGCGCGGCAATCGCGGCCAGCGCTGCCGATCCTGTTCATGACCGGCTATGCGGAAAAGGCGCAGGAACGCGCGGCCTTCCTCGACGAAGGCATGGCGATGATCGCCAAGCCGTTCCTGCTGGACGAGTTCAGCATGGCGGTACGCACGGCGATGCCCGGCGGCGCGTAGCGCTGTAGGCCTTGTAGAGCCGAGCCCATGCTCGGCTGCCGTTGGCTTTGCTTCTCATGCATTTTGCCGAGCATGGCTCGGCACTACAGGAGGCTAGGCGCGCAGCGACGACTCGCGCACCACCAGCTTCACCGGAATACTCTGGCCTTCCACCGGCTGCCGGCCGATCAGCGCCAGCAGCTTCTCCACCAGCAGCTGGCCGGCCTGCTTGGTGTCCTGCTGCACGGTGGTCAGTGGCGGCGACACCGAGGCCGCCAGCGGGATGTCATCAAAGCCGGTCACCGCCACGTCCTGCGGCACCCGCAGGCCCTGCTCGCGCAGGGCGCGCACCGCGCCGATGGCAATCAGGTCGCTGGCCGCGCAGACCGCATCAATGGAGCGGTCCTGCGCCAGCAGCGCCAGGCAGGCCTCGTGTCCGGACGCCTCGGTGGTGATGGCATCGTGTTGTAGCGCCGGATCGGCGACCAGACCGTGCGCACGCAGCGCTTCGACGTGGCCGCGATAGCGCTCCTCGAATTCCGGGTAGTGGCTGGACGCATGGCCGAGGAACGCGATGCGGCGGCAGCCCTGTTGCAGCAGGTGGACGGTGATGTCATGCCCGCCCTGGAAATTGTCGCTGCCGATCGACACGCCAGGCTGGCCGGGCAGGGCCGCGCCCCAGCGCACGAAGTGGGTGCCTTGCTCCACCAGCCGCTGCAGGCGGTCGCGCGACTCGTGGTAGTCGCCGTAGCCGAGCAGGATGATGCCATCGGCCTTGTTGCTGTCTTCGTAATCGGCCTGCCAGTCGGTGGACAGCTGCTGGAAGGACACCAGCAGGTCCTGACCGTGCAGCGCGCAGGCGCGGGTGATCGAGCCCAGCATCGAGTGGAAGAACGGGTTGATCAGCGAGTCGTCATTGGTCGGGTCCTCGAAGAACAGCAGGGCCAGGGTGCCGGCATTGCGCAGGCGTAGGCTGGAGGCGTTCTTGTCGACCTTGTAGTTCAGCTCGCGGGCGATGCGCAGGATGCGCTCGCGGGTCTCGGCGTTGACCATCGGGCTGCCGCGCAGGGCCCGCGACACCGTGGGCTGGGAGACCCCGGCCAGGTGGGCGATGTCCAGGGAGGTGGCTTTGCCTTTGATGGTCATGGGGGCCGGAAGGGGGATGATCGGGGAATGATGCCATGGGTGGGCGGCGGTGCTGCTGGCCGGCGCTTGGCCCCGGCTGCCACACTGGGTGGCATCACCGTTGGAGCTGCGCTGTGACGTATCGCCTGTACCCGGTCGCCGATGACTTCGAGGCCCGCATCCGGATCCTGCGAGCTGATGAAGGCGGTCGCCTCAGCCCGCCGAGGAACGGCATCCGCTGGGATTTCGCCTACGCCGAGCGATCGGGCGAGCTGGAGCTGTTCATGATCTGGCCCGACTTCGTGCTGCCCAGCGGCGACAGCTGGGCCTGCGATGTGTCGCTGCCGGTGGAGCAGATGCTGCTGGCGAGGATGTCGGTGCTGAATGACACGCTGCGGCTACAGGTCCATCGGCCACGGATCCGGCCTGGCCTGCGCTTCCACTGCCATGAGGGGCCGAAGGTGGTCGCGGTGGGGGAGGTCACCCGCATCACCGGCCTGGATCGGGCGCGGCCTGCCGGCGCCTGAGCCGCGCCTGCCGGACCTCGATCGCGGCTGGATCCGACGCGGATCGAGCGATTTTCCGACGGGGTGGGGCTGGCAGGAATGGTAAGATGACCCGTTCCGATATCCCCATTCTCAACCGTGGGCGGTCCAGCGTATCGGCACCCCGCTGGGTGTGCTATCACTGGAGCAGCCCCGGACAACGGAAGAACCCATCTATGGCGCGCGGCATCAACAAAGTCATCCTGGTCGGCAACCTCGGCAACGACCCGGACGTGAAGTACACCCAGGGCGGCATGGCGATCACCCGTATCAGCCTGGCCACCACCAGCGTCCGCAAGGACAAGGATGGCAACCAGCAGGAGCGTACCGAGTGGCACCGCGTGGTGTTCTTCGGCAAGCTCGGCGAGATCGCCGGCGAGTACCTGCGCAAGGGCAGCTCGGTGTATGTCGAAGGCAGCCTGCGTTACGACAAGTACACCGGCCAGGACGGCGTGGAGAAGTACTCCACCGACATCATCGCCGACGAAATGCAGATGCTGGGCGGCCGCGGTGAAGGCGGCGGCGGTGGCGGCGGTGGCAACTTCAGCGGCGGCGAGCGTCCGCAGCGCCAGCAGGCCCCGCGCCAGGAGTACGGCGGCGGTGGCGGTGGCGGCGGCAACGCGCGTGGCGGCCAGGGCGGTGGTTACAACCAGGGCGGCAACCAGGGCGGCGGCTACGGCCAGCAGCGTCCGCAGCAGCAGCCGCAACAGTCGGCGCCGCCGATGGACGACTTCGCTGACGACGATATTCCGTTCTGATTCCCGCCAGGCTCCGGCCTGCAGAACCCCGGCAAGGCCCAGCGCCTGCCGGGGTTTTTTGTTGTAGCGTGGGCGCACATGACGCCTTTCCGCATTGCCACCGTGGCCCTGCTGCTGATTCTCGGCGGCTGCGGCGACGCCGGTAGCGGCGCTGGTCAGCGCGAAGCGCCTGCGGTCGCGCCACCGGGTCTGCCTGCGACGGTGTCGCGCACTCCGCATTTCATCATCCACAGCTCAGCGACCCCGGAACAGACCGCTGCGGTCGGCATGGCCGTGGAAGCGCTGCACCGGTCCTATGCCATGACCGTGGGGCAGCACGGCACCGCCGGGTCCTTTCAGTTGGTGCTGTATCGCGATCAGGCCGACTTCAAGGCACACAACCGCAGCAGCCCATGGGCCGAGGCGTATTACCGTCGACCCCTTGCCTTTGCCTACCCGGGCGAGGGCGACGCACCCCATCAGTGGATGCTGCATGAAGTGACCCATCAGCTGCTCGCCGAGGCCAGTGGCCTGGCGCCGCAGCGCTGGATGAACGAAGGCATGGCCTGTTACTTCGGCGCCAGCCGGCTTTCAGACGGAACGCTGCACGCGGGAGCGCCGGACCCGGCCAGCTATCCGGTCTGGTGGCTGGGCGAACTGCGGTTCGACAGTGCCGGGCGCCCCAGCCTCGAAAATGCGCTGCTGCCCACCCTGCGCCAACTCGTGGAGGACAGCGGGCCGCCGGTCGCCGAGCATGTGAACGGCTATTACCTGGCGTGGTGGAGCCTGGTCCACTTCCTGATGGAGGGCGATGGCCAGGCCCATCGTCGGCAAGCCCTGCTGCTTCTGCACCGTCGTGGAGATCCTGCGGCATTCCAGCAGCTGATCGGCAGCTATGCGGAATTCGAGCCGCGCTGGCATCAACACCTGCGCGCGCTGGCCCGAACGCGGGATGCACGCGAAACGCCTTGAGCCACGCGCCTTCGTTCGCGACGCATCGGTGCGCCGCGTACCTGCATCCGCCCGGCTGCGGTAATGCCGGAATCGGCCTTGCCGTTGTGCCCCGCAGCATCGGCTTTCGTGCACTGCGACTTGCAAACAGACAATTTCCTCCCCTATGGTGCAATCGATTGCATTGCGGCGAAATCGTCAGTGTTTGATACCGGTTGGGAGGCCGGAAGGTGGATGTCCATCCATTCGATCAGACCAAGCCCGGGGCTCACGCGGCGCGATGCGCTGCGCATCGCGGTTGCCGGCAGTCTCGGCCTCGGCGCTGCGGCCGTTCTGCCTGCGTTTGCAGTCACTGCGCCGCTCAAGGGCAACCTGAAGCATTCCGTGGCCCGCTGGACCTTCCCGCAGCTGTCGGTCGCCCAGCTCTGCCAGACGGTGAAGGGCATCGGTTTTGCCGCCATTGACCTGGTGGGCCCGGAGGATTGGCCCACGCTGAAGGCCCATGGCGTATACAGCTCGATGTGCAACGGCGCCGAGTTGGGTCTCACCAAGGGCTTTGCCGGCCGCGAGTTCCACGACCAGCTGGTGGAGCGCTATACGCGGCACATCGATCTGGTCGCCGATGCCGGCTATCGCAATCTCATCTGCTTTTCCGGCAACCGCAACGGCATGGACCCGCAGGAGGGCATGGCCAACGCCGAGGCTGGCCTCAAGCGCATCCTTGGGCATGCCGAGAAACGTGGCGTGGTGCTGGTGATGGAGCTGCTCAACTCCAGGGTCGATCATCGCGACTACCTGTGCGACCACTCCGCATGGGGCGTGGCGCTGTGCCAGCGGCTTGGCTCGGACAACTTCGGCCTGCTGTACGACATCTACCACATGCAGATCATGGAGGGCGACATCATCGCCACCATCGGCAGGCACCACGCCTGCTTCAAGCATTACCACACCGCCGGCGTGCTTGGACGGCATGAGATCGGGGACCAGCAGGAGCTTAATTACCCCGCCATCTGTCGCGCGATCCGCGACACCGGTTTCGATGGTTATCTGGCGCAGGAATTCATGCCTGCAGCGCCGGATCCCGTCGGCTCGCTGCGCGAGGCGATCCGCCTCTGCGACGTCTGAAACGATATCCACCAGGTGAGAGATCCATGGCAGACAATCATTACGACGCCATCGTTGTTGGCTCGGGAATCAGTGGCGGTTGGGCGGCGAAGGAATTGACCGAGAAGGGCCTGAAGGTCCTGATGCTGGAACGCGGACGCAACATCGAGCACGTCAAGGACTACGTCAATGCGATGAAGGAGCCGTGGGATTTCCCGCATCGCAATCGGCCTACACAGGCGATGAAGGCTGCCTTCCCGGTATTGATGCGCGACTACGCGCTGGCCGAGAACCTGCAGGGGATGTGGGCCGACGAACAGGAGTCGCCCTACATCGAGACCAAGCGATTCGACTGGTTCCGCGGCTACCACGTGGGTGGACGCTCGCTGATGTGGGGCCGTCAGAGTTATCGCTTCTCTGACCTGGATTTCGAAGCGAATCTGAAGGACGGCATCGCCACCGACTGGCCGATCCGCTACGCCGACATCGCCCCCTGGTACGACCATGTGGAGAAGTTCGCCGGCATCGCCGGCACGCGTGAGGGACTGGATGTGTTGCCGGACGGCGAGTTCCTGCCGCCGATTCCCTTGAACGTCGTCGAGAAGGATGTGGCCGCGCGTATCAAGAAGGCCTTCGGCGGAACGCGCCACATGATCCACTCGCGTACCGCCAACATCACCAAGCCCATGCCCGAGCAGGGCCGCGTCAACTGCCAGTACCGCAACAAGTGCATCCTGGGCTGTCCCTTCGGCGCCTACTTCTCGACCCAGGCAGCGACGCTGCCGGCGGCGATGAAAACCGGCAACCTGACCCTGCGGCCCTTCTCGATCGTCAAGGAAGTGCTCTACGACAAGGACCGCAAGCGTGCGCGCGGCGTGGAGGTCATCGACGCAGAGACCGGGCAGACCTACCAGTACACCGCCAAGGTGATCTTCCTCAACGCGTCCTCCTTCAACTCGACCTGGCTGCTGATGAACTCGGCCACCGATGTGTGGGAAGGCGGGCTGGGCTCTTCGTCCGGCGAGCTAGGGCACAACGTGATGGACCATCATTTCGGTGCTGGCGCCTCCGGCCGGGTCGAGGGCTACGAGGACAAGTACTACTTCGGGCGTCGTCCCTGCGGTTTCTACATTCCGCGGTTCCGCAACGTCGCTGCCGACAAGCGCGGCTACCTGCGTGGCTTTGGCTACCAGGGCGGTGCCAGCCGCACCGGCTGGTCGCGCGAGATCGCCGAACTGAACATCGGCGCCGACCTGAAGGAGGCGCTGACCGTGCCGGGTGACTGGCGCATCGGCATGACCGGCTTCGGCGAAATGCTGCCGCACCACGACAATACGATCCGCCTGGATCGGGACCGCAAGGATAAGTGGGGGCTGCCGGTGCTGGCGATGGACGTAGCCATGCGCGCCAACGAACTGGCGATGCGCAAGGACATGGCCGCCGATGCCGCCGAGATGCTGGAGGCGGCTGGCGTCAAGGACGTGGAGATGCACGACAACGACTACGCCCCGGGCAAGGGCATCCATGAGATGGGGACCGCGCGCATGGGCCGTGACCGCAGGACGTCCGTGCTGAACCAGCACAACCAGGTATGGGATGC
This sequence comes from Stenotrophomonas sp. 82F1, assembly GCF_056861525.1. Classification (NCBI taxonomy): domain Bacteria; kingdom Pseudomonadati; phylum Pseudomonadota; class Gammaproteobacteria; order Lysobacterales; family Lysobacteraceae; genus Stenotrophomonas; species Stenotrophomonas sp. 82F1. The sequence continues at coordinate 140,320 of NZ_JBSPUD010000005.1, read as the reverse complement.
GCCCAACGTCTATGTGACCGACGGTGCCTGCATGACCTCCAGCGCCTGCGTGAATCCGTCACTGACCTACATGGCGTTGACCGCGCGCGCCGCCGACCACGCCGTGCGCGAACTGAAAGCGGGGAACCTCTGATGGACCGCCGCGAACTGCTGAAGATGATCGTTGCCGCCACCGGTGCGGCGATGGTCGGCCTGCCTGCGCTTGTCCATGGGCAGGCGCCTGCTGCCGGTACGGAGCGCCACTTCTCCGACGCCGATGTCGGCACGCTGGACGAGATCGCCGAGACCATCCTGCCGCGGACGAAAACGCCGGGGGCGAAGGACGCAGGCGCCGGTGCGTTCATGGCGACCTTCGTCAGCGACTGCTACACCGCCCGGCAGCAGGCGACATTCCGCGCCGGCCTGGCCGATATCGACAAACGCGCCGGTGGCCGCTTCGTTTCACTTGCGCCGCAGGCCCGAACCGAGCTGCTGCGCGCGCTGGATGCAGAGGCCAGGAAGCACGCGGTCGAGGTGACCGAAACCGGCACGGCCGAGGCAGGAGAGCCGATGCCGCATTACTTCACGATGTTCAAGCAGCTCACCATCTTCGGTTTCTTCACCTCCAAGGTCGGCGCGACCGAAGTGCTGCGTTACGTCGCGGTGCCGGGCCGCTATGACGGCGACCTCGCCTATGTTCCCGGCACACCTGCATGGGGGACCGGCTGATGGAAAGCGCCATGATGATCCGCCCGCTGTTGCTTGCGGCCGGCCTGCTGGCTGCTGCACCAGCGTTCGCACAGGCCGGTGCCGATCCCGCGCGCGATCCGAAGAAGACCGAGGTGTGGACGCCTGTGCCCGCAGTCGTGGCCACGGCTGCGGGCAAGGCCCCGTCCGACGCGATCGTGCTGTTCGATGGCAAGGACGTTTCCGCCTGGGAGTCGGAGCAGGGCGGGCGTGTGCCCTGGGCCGTAGCCGATGGCGCCATGACCGTCGTCCCGGGCAGCAAGGGCATCCGCACCAGGCAACGCTTCTGCGACATCCAGCTGCATGTCGAATGGCGCACGCCCACCGATACGAAGGGCTTCGATGGCCAGAACCGGGGCAACAGCGGCATCTTCCTGCAGGAACTGTATGAGCTGCAGGTGCTCGACAGCTACAACAACCCGACCTATGCCAACGGCCAGGCGGGCTCGATCTACAAGCAGGCCATGCCGTTGGTGAACGCCTCGCGTGCACCGGGCGAGTGGCAGGCCTACGACATCCTCTGGAAGGCGCCGCGCTTCTCGCCGGGTGGCGGGCTCACCTCGCCCGCACGTATCACCGTGCTGCACAACGGCGTGCTGGTGCAGGACGATACCGTGCTGGCGGGCAAGACCGAATACATCGGCGCGCCTTCGTACGCGCCACATGCGTGTGCGCCCATCTATCTGCAGGAGCATGATTCCAAGGTCAGCTACCGCAACATCTGGGTGCGCGAGTTGTAACGGCGGCCTGCTACTTCGCCAGGAAGCTGGTGATGTCGTCGATCTCCTGTTGTGACAGCTGAGCGAAGGGCGGCATCAATCCGCCGCCCTTCCTGATCTTGTCCTTGATCTGCGCCGGTTGCAGGCGCTTGCTGACGTCGGTGAGCGCGGGGAATGCGCCCGGCATGCCTGCGCGGTCGGCGCCGTGGCAGGCCGTGCAGTTCGCGGCGTAGAGCTTGGCACCGGCGGCAGGGTCGTCCTTGCACCACGCGCTGGTCGCAAGCGTTGCGCCACATGCCATCACAGCCAGTTTCAGCATCGTCTTCAAGAAGGGGCTCCTTTGCGGGCTAGCGCTGCGCGCTGGCGGGCAGGGTGACGGTCAGGTGTTCACGCAGGTAGTCCGCGCCGGTCTGGATGACCTTGGCCGGGTCGCGCGGCTGGTCGTGCTCGACGATGTACCAGTGCACGCCGGCAGCGGCTGCGGCAGGCAGGATGGTCTTCCAGTCCAGCACGCCCTGGCCCACGGCGGCGAAGCCACCCTCGTCTTCGGCTTGGCCCTTGGGTGCGTTGTCCTTGGCGTGTACCGCGAACAGCCGACCGCGGAACGTTGCCAGCATCACCGCCGGATCGAGGCCCGCACGGGCGACCCAGGCCAGGTCCAGCTCGGTCTGCAGGTCGGGCCCGGCGGCTGCGAACAGCAGTTCCAGGCCGGTCCTGCCATTGAAATCGACCAGCTCGAAATCGTGGTTGTGGTAGGCCAGGCGCATGCCTTTGGCACGTACCTGTTTCGCGATCCTGCCAAGCTCCTGGCCCAGTGCGGTCCAGCCCGCGGCGTCTGTTGGCCGATCCTTCGCATCCAGGTAAGGCACCACCAGCGTGGTGTTGCCGATCGACCGGTTGAAGGCCACCACGCCATCCAGGTCCTTGCGCAGCTCGGCCAATGGCACGTGCGACGAAATCGCCTTGATCGAATACCGGTCCAGCAACTGCTTCAGTTCGGTGGCGCTGACGCCCTGCGTGCCCACCGTTTCCACCGCGTGCACGCCGGCGTCGTGGACGATCTTCAACTGCTGGTCGAGCGGGCCGGCGTTGCGCAGCGTGTACATCTGCACCGCGATCGGCTTCTGCGGGCCCGGAGCTTCGAGTGCCAAGGCAGGCAGGGCAGCGAGCAGCAGCAGTGCGAGGGTCGCAGCTCTACGAACAGGGATGTTCATCAACAGATCCTCCGGGGATTCAACCGATGGCGGTCCAGGCGCGCGTCCTGGCCGATGCAATGACACGATCGACAATCTGCGCCGAGCGAACGCCGTCTTCGAAGGTGGGCAGGCCCTCAGGCCGCTCGCCTTCGATGGCGCGATAGGTATCAGCAACAAATGCTTCGAAACAATGGCCGTAGCCCTGCGCGTGCCCGGCCGGCAACAGCGACAACCGGCGCTGTTCGGCACTACCGGCCCCGGGACCACGCACGAAGACTTCCTCGCGCTGCTCGGGCAGGCCGATCCACAGGCGCTCGGCGTCTTCCTGGTTGAACGCCACGCTGGCCCTGGCGCCATCGATCTCGAACCAGAGGCGGTTGTGGCGCCCCGCCGAGACCTGGCTGACCGTCAACGACGCGAGCGTGCCGGCACCGGTCCGGAACATGGCCGCCGCCACGTCCTCACTCGCCACCGCCTGCATCGCGCCGCCGGCCACCGCTGTGGTGAAGCTCTGCCCGGTGTCGGTGCTGCGTTGTGCGATCACCGTGTCGAACGCCGCGCTGACCTCGGTGAAACGCTCGCCGCTGACCCATTCCACCAGGTCGCACCAGTGCGAGCCGATGTCGGCGAACACGCGCGATGTACCGCCCAGTGCCGGGTCCACGCGCCAGTTGTTGCTGGCCGGGTCCAGCAGCCAGTCCTGCAGGTAGCTGCCATGGATCAGGTGCAGCGGCCCCAGTTCGCCCTGCGCGATGCGTGCACGCGCCTCGCGGACCACCGGGTGGTAGCGGTAGACGAAGGGCACCGTGGCGATCAGTCCGGTCGAGGCAGCCAGTGCCGCCAGCGCCTGCGCATCCTCCAGCGTGGTCGCCAGCGGCTTCTCGCAGACCACGTGCTTGCCGGCCTGCAGTGCGGCCTGGACCATGGGATGGTGCAGATGGTTGGGCGTGCAGATGTGCACGACCTGCACCTGTGGATCGGCGACCACCTCCTCGATGTCCCGATAGGCACGCGGAACACCCCACGACTGCGCCACCTCAAGCGCGCGTTGCGGGGAGGAGGCGGCCACGCCACGGATATCGGCGCCGGCCAGCAGTGCCGCGCGGCGATGCACGGCAGCGATCATGCCCGTGCCGACGATGGCGATTCCAGGTGTGGGCATCGGTCGAGATCCTCAGCGAGTGGAAGGCGCGGCCGCGACCACCGGCCGGTCGCGGAACAGCAACAGGAAGGCGATCAGCACGACCAGCGCGACGCCTGCGGGGAACAGCCAGATCCGTTGCCAGTCCGGGCCCGCCGCGGTGGTGTAGTGCTCCACCACCGCGCCGGACAGGAACGTGCCGATCAACATGCCCACGCCGTACGTGGCCAGGGTGATGAAGCCCTGCGCGCTGCTGCGCGCGGCGGGGCCGGCATGCGCATCGGTATAGATCTGTCCGGTGACGAAGAAGAAGTCGTAGCAGATGCCGTGCAGCACGATGCCGATCACCAGCAGCGAGAAGCCGCCACCCGCATCGCCAAAGGCGAACATGGCGTAACGCACCACCCATGCGGCCATGCCGACCGCCAGCATCGTCTTCACCCCCAGCCGCACGAACAGGAACGGCATGGCCAGCATCAGCAGCACTTCGGAGACCTGCCCCAGGGATTGCAGGCCGGCCGCGCCGCGCACGCCCAGATCATTGAGATAGGGGTTGGTGAAGTTGTAGTAGAACGACAGCGGGATGCAGATGGCGATGGAGGCCAGGAAGAACACCAGATACGAGCGCGATTTCAACAGCCGCAGCGAATCCAGCCCCAGGATCTGCCCCAGCCCAGCATCGCGCTGCTGCGCCAACGGTGGTGTGTGCGGCAGGGTGAACGCGTACAGACCGAGGGCCAGCGACGCCATCGCCGCCATCCGGAAGGTCAGTTCGAGCCGATGCGCCTGCTCCCAGCCCAGCCAGCCGATCAGCACGCCGGCCACGATCCAGCCGATGCTGCCGGCCACGCGCACCGGGGGGAATTGCTTCTCGGGCGACTGCATGTGCCGCATCGCCACGCTGTTGGCCAATGCCAGCGTCGGCATGAACAGCAGCATGTAGCCCATCACGCAGCCGAAGAACGTGTTGAAGTCCGTCGCTGTGGACGCCAGCCACATCAGCGCCGCGCCGGCCAGGTGAAGTACCGCGAGGATGCGCTGCGCCGCGAAGTAGCGATCAGCGATCAGGCCGACCAGGAAAGGGGCCACGATGGCGCCGATCGATTGGCTGAGGAAGGCCGTCGCCACCTGGCTTGCGCTGGCCTGCAACGGGCCCTGCACCAAATAGGTGCCGAGGGTCACGAACCACGCGCCCCAGATGAAGAACTGCAGAAACATCATCGCGCCCAAGCGCGACATCGCGTGCGTCATGGCTTGCCCTCCCGGGGCGGTAATGGCTCAGATTCCCAGCATGCGGTGCAGTGATTGCGGGTCCGTGCCGCTGTCGGCGAAATCATCAAAGGCGCGCTCGGTCACGCGGATGATGTGGTCGCGGATGAAGGGAGCACCCTCGCGCGCGCCGTCTTCCGGGTGCTTCAGGCAGCACTCCCACTCCAGCACTGCCCAGCCGGGAAAGTCGTACTGCGCGAACTTCGAGAAGATCGCCTTGAAGTCGATCTGGCCATCGCCGAGCGAGCGGAATCGGCCGGGACGATCGATCCAGTCCTGGTAGCCGCCATACACGCCACTGCTGGCACTGGCGTGGTACTCCGCATCCTTGACGTGGAAGATGCCGATGCGGTCGTGGTAGCGGTCGATGAAGCCGAGGTAGTCCATCTGCTGCAGCAGCAGATGGCTGGGGTCGTACAGGATCTTCGCGCGGGGATGGTGGTCCACCACGTCGAGGAAGCGCTCGAAGGTCGCCCCGTCGTGCAGGTCCTCGCCCGGGTGGATCTCGAAGCACAGGTCCACGCCGCACGCGTCGAACGCATCCAGGATGGGGCGCCAGCGGCGGCCAAGTTCGGCGAAGGCTTCTTCCACAAGACCAGGCGGGCGTTGCGGCCAGGGGTAGAAGTAGGGCCAGGCCAGCGCGCCGGAGAACGTGGCATGCGCGGTCAGGCCCAGGCGCTGGCTGGCCTTGGCGGCCAGCAGCAGCTGCTGCACCGCCCAGGCCTGGCGAGCGACAGGATCACCGCGTTTGTCCGGTGGCGCGAATCCGTCAAACAGCGCGTCATAGGCGGGATGGACGGCGACCAGCTGCCCCTGCAGGTGGGTGGACAGCTCGGTGATCTGCACGCCATGTCCGGCCAGCATGCCGGCAATGTCGTCGCAGTACGCCTGGCTGCGCGCCGCCTCGGCCAGATCGAACAGGTGGGGCGCGCTGGTCGGCACTTGTAGGCCAGAATAGCCCAGCCCCGCGGCCCAACCAGCCAGCGTGTCCAGCCGATCAAAAGGAGCTGTGTCGCCGATGAACTGCGCCAGGAACAGCGCTGGACCCTTGAGCGTCTTCAACGTGATTCGCCCTCGATGCAATCGATTGCATTATCCTAGCAGGGGCTCACGCAAGACCTGTTGTGCACTGCACAGCGGACAGGAGAACTAACGCCATGGCGACCATCTACGACATCGCAAAGCACGTCGGCGTCTCAGCCGGGACGGTGTCGCGGGCACTTTCCCGGCCGGACAAAGTCCTGCCCGCCACGCGCACGCGCATCGAACAGGCTGCTGCGGCGCTGGGCTATGTTCCCAACACGGTGGCGAGGACGCTCAAGACCCAGCGCAGCGGCAAGATCCTGGTCACCGTGCCGGACATCGCCAATCCATTCTTCGCGCAGATCCTGCAGGGTGCGGAGGACGCGGCGCAGGCCGTCGGCTACGCCGTCCTGCTGGGCGATACCCAGAACCTGCCCGAGCGGGAGGAGCGCTACGCGCAGATGCTCCGGCGCAACGAAGCCGATGGCCTGATCGTGCTGGGGCATCGCCTGCCGCCGACGGCGCGCGATATCGTCGAGCAACGGGGTGTCGCCGCGCCGGTGGTCAACGGTTGCGAGTTCGATCCCGCGCTGGGCATTCCCAGCGTCCACATCGACAACGCCGCCGCCGCGCGCGCGGTGATGGAACACCTGTACGGCCTGGGGCATGAGCGGATCGCCGTGGTAGGCGGGCCGCCCGACAATCCGCTGCACACGCAGCGACTGGAAGGGGTCCGGGCTGCCGGCAGGGCGCGTGGCCGCCTGCGCCACCTCAGCGTCGTGCCGGGTGACTTTTCGGTGGAATCCGGCCATGCGGCCGCGATGGCACTGTTGGCCGTCGCGCCGGCGCCCACCGCGATCTTCTGCTTCAGCGACCAGATGGCGCTGGGCACCCTGGCAGCCTGCCGCGATCTGGGCGTCCGCGTGCCCGATGACCTGTCCATCGTCGGCTTCGATGACCTGGCGTCATCGCGTTACCTGACGCCTCCGTTGACGACCATCAGGCAGCCGATGCGGGAGATCGGCGAGCGCGCGGTCAACCTGCTGCTCGCCATCATCGAACAGGTCGACGTGCCGCGTCAGCAGACCCTGGAGTTCAGCCTGATGGTGCGGGGCTCGACGGCATCGCCGAAGAAGGGGTGAGGGCAATGGCGGCGCGGCATGATGCCGCGCCTTCGCTGCCTCAAGGCCTGCCGCGCTTCGCGTCCACGCTGTAGCGCCCTGGACCGCTGCACGCCAGCAGCAGGAAACCGCCGGCGATGGCCAGATTCTTCAGGAACATGATCTGCTGCACCTGGTCTGCCAGCTGGTGGTGGAAGATGAAGGCCGTGACCAGGCTGAAGGCGGCCAGCACCGCTGCCACTGCCCGGGTCTGGAAGCCGAACAGGATGCACAGGGCCGTGCCGATCTCAAACAGGATGGTGGGCCACAGCAGGATGCCGGGAAGACCCATCGCCGTCATGTAGCCCTGTGTTGCCGCCGGGTCGGACAGCTTGCCCAGGCCCGATACCAGGAACAGCAGCATCAGCAACACGCGGGCGGCCAGCTTCGCAAGGGAGTGAAGCGATGTGTTCACGGCAACGTCCTCAGGGTGGGCAGCGTGGATGGCGGTCGAGAACCTGTGTGGGCATCGAAGCCCATCACGGGTGAAGTCGGTGTTGAGGCCTGCTGTGCTGGAAGCCTGCGGACAGGCGTACGGTGCGTCCCTGCCTCAGCGTCGCTCATACCACCCGCGCGACGCATTGACGATGCGCACCACCGACAGCATCACCGGCACTTCGATCAGCACGCCGACCACCGTCGCCAGTGCCGCACCGGAATGCACGCCGAACAGGCCCACGGCGGTGGCCACGGCCAGTTCGAAGAAGTTGCTGGCGCCGATCAGCGCCGAGGGTCCGGCCACGCAATGGGCGACCCCCAGGCGGCGGTTCAGCAGGTAGGCCAGCCCCGAGTTGAAGTAGACCTGGATCAGGATCGGTACCGCCAGGATGGCGATGACCAATGGCTGCCGCACGATCTGCTCGCCCTGGAAGCCGAACAGCAGCACCAGCGTCAGCAGCAGCGCCAGCAGCGAAACCGGCCCCAGCGTTCGTAGTGCGGACTGCAGGCCGGCCTGCCCCCTGCGGGCCAGCAGCCAGCGCCGCAGCAGTGCGGCCACCAGCACCGGCGCGATGATGTACAGCGACACCGACAGCAGCAGCGTGTCCCACGGCACGCTGATCGCCGACAGGCCCAGCAGCAGTGCCACCACCGGTGCATAGGCCACCACCATGATGGCGTCGTTCAACGCCACCTGGCTGAGGGTAAAATTGGCATCGCCGCGGCACAGGTTGCTCCACACGAACACCATGGCGGTGCAGGGCGCCGCTGCCAGCAGGATCAGCCCGGCGATGTAGCTGTCGACCTGTGCGGCGGGCAGCGCATCGGCAAACACGTGGCGCAGGAACAACCAGCCCAGCAGTGCCATCGAGAACGGCTTGACCGCCCAGTTGATGAACAACGTCACGCCGATGCCTTTCCAGTGCTGGCCGAGCTGGCGCATCGCACTGAAATCGACCCGCAGCAGCATCGGGATGATCATCAACCAGATCAGCACGGCGATGGGCAGGTTGACCTTGGCCACCTCCGCCGACGCCAGCGCAGCGAATGGCTGCGGCAGCGCGTGGCCAAGCAGGGTGCCGGCGACGATGCACAGCGCCACCCACAGCGTCAGGTAGCGCTCGAACAACCCCATCGGTGCCGGCGCGCTCACGCCTGGCCGTCCTCGGGTTGCACGAAACCGATGCGATCCAGCGCGTCTTTCAACTGTCCGCGGTCGGACCAGGTGGCTGCGGGCAATGCCAGCAGGGCCAGCAACCGTGCCTTGACGATGGCATGTGCCTGCGCGAACGCGGCCGCCTTGTCATCCGCGCTGCCCTCGACGGCGGCCGGATCGGGCAAGCCCCAGTGCGCACGCACGAAGTCGCCGAACACCACCGGGCACGCCTCGGCCGCTGCGGCATCGCAGACCGTGATCACCAGGTCCATCGGCGCGCCATCGGCGAACTCGTCCCACGATTTGCTGCGCAGGCCTGCGGTAGGGATGCCCTCGGCCTGCAGCTGGGCAAGGGCGAATGGATTGACCGCGCCGGCCGGCTGGCTGCCGGCGCTGAACACCTCGAAGCGGTGGCTGGCCCACGCCCGCAGCGTGGCTTCGGCTAGAACACTGCGGGCGGAATTGCCCGTGCACAGGAACAGGACGCGTTGGGTGGTCACGAAGCGGATCTCCGGTCAGCAGGCGCAATCAGGGGACGTCGGGCTGCAGGCCGGGTCGGGCGAGCCGGCGCAGCAGTTGTGGGTGAGGTACTCGATCAGGCCGGTCATGGCGCTGAAGTTGGCGCGGTAGCAGACGTTGCGGCCCTGGCTCTCGCTCTCGACCAGTCCGGCCTGCAGCAGCTCCTTCAGGTGGAAGCTGAGCGTGGCCGGCGGTACCTGCAGGGCGCTGCCGATGTCGCCGGCCATGCGGCCAGCCGGGCCGGCCTCCACCAGCAAGCGGAAGGCGGCCAGGCGGGTGGCATGGCCAAGGGCGGTGAGGGCGGCGATTGCATTCTTCGTTTCCATATTTCTAGAATAGTCGAATGAATGAATCCATCGCAAGTGCCACCCTCCCGAACCTGGCCGACGCCTCGCTTCCCCAGCCCGACCCGGCCCTGCTGGGCGCCGGCCGCACGCACCCGCCCCGCATCCTGCTGCTGTATGGCTCGCTGCGCCCGCAGTCGTTCAGCCGCAAGCTGGCGCTGGAGGCCGAACACCTGCTGCGCCACCTCGGCTGCGAGACCCGGGTGTTCGATCCGCATGCGCTGCCCATGCTCGACAGCGTCGGCGCCGATCATCCTGAAGTGCAGCGCCTGCGCGCGTGGTCGCAATGGTCCGAAGGCCAGGTCTGGATCAGCCCGGAGCGCCATGGCACGGTCACTGGCGTGTTCAAGAACCAGATCGACTGGCTGCCGCTGGAAGATGGCAGCGTGCGCCCGACGCAGGGCAGGACGCTGGCGGTGATGCAGGTCAGTGGCGGTTCGCAGTCGTTCAACACGGTCAACACACTGCGCGTGCTGGGGCGGTGGATGCGCATGCTGACCATCCCCAACCAGTCGTCGGTGGCCAAGGCCTGGCAGGAGTTCGACGAGAACGGGCGGATGAAACCCTCGGCGTACTACGACCGGGTGGTGGATGTGATGGAGGAACTGGTCAAGTTCACCTTGCTCACGCGTGATCGTTCGGACTACCTGGTGGATCGCTACAGCGAGCGCAAGGGTGATCAGCAGGCGGCCGCACTGGCACGTTCGGCAGGGGCGGTGGTCGCACGTTGACGGCAGGCGGCGGCCGCAGGGACGGGCGCGTGCGCGGGCGCATCACCTCAATCCACTACCATGGGCCACCCCACCAGGATGTGCCCCGATGTCGCTCGTCATCCCGACCCTGCCCAAGCCTCCCGCCGCACGCATCGCCGCTTGGCTGATGATGCTGCTGGGCATGTGGCTGGCACTGAAGCTTGGCCTGGTGGTGACCCTGCTGTCGGGCTTGCTGGTGTTCCAGCTGACCCATGTGCTGGCCTCCACCGTGGAAGGCAAGCTGCGTCCCGGGCGGGCGCGGGCGATCGCAGTGATCGTGCTGTCGGCGGTGATCATCGGCGTGCTGGTGCTGGCCGGTATCGGCGTGGCGGCGTTCTTCCGCAACGAGACTGGTGGCCCTGACGTGCTGCTGGCGCGGTTGATGGACATCCTCAACACCTCCCGGCACCAGGTGCCGGCGCTGCTGCAGCCCTACATCCCTGAAGACCTGACGGCGCTGCGTGCGGCCGTCAACGACTGGGCCGCCGAACACCAGCGCCAGCTGGGCGTGGCCGGCACGTCAGTGGTGCAGGTGGGGGTGCGCGTACTGATCGGCATGGTGCTGGGCGCGATGATCGCGCTGTACGACGAACTGCCGCTGCCGAAGATGGGCCCGCTGGCGCAGGAACTGATCGGCCGCACCAGCCGCCTGGCCACCGCGTTCCGCCAGGTGGTGTTCGCGCAGGTGAAGATCTCGCTGCTCAACACCGTGTTCACCGCCATCTTCCTGCTGGGCGTGCTGCCGCTGTTCGGCGTGCACCTGCCGCTGTCGAAGACGCTGGTGCTGATCACTTTCCTGGCAGGCCTGCTGCCGGTGGTGGGCAACATCATCTCCAACACCATCATCGCCATCGTCGCGCTGTCGGTGTCGTTCTATGTGGCCGTGGCTGCGCTGCTGTACCTGGTGGTGATCCACAAGCTGGAGTACTTCCTCAACGCGCGCATCGTCGGCGGCGAGATCCAGGCGCGCGCCTGGGAACTGCTGCTGGCCATGCTGGTGATGGAAGCGGCGTTCGGCCTGCCCGGGCTGGTGGCTGCGCCGGTGTTCTACGCCTACGTGAAGCGCGAACTGGTGGACCAGCGCTGGATCTGACCCAACTTCACGCGGGTGCGGCGCTACACTGATCCGCACGCCAGGGGGTACATCGATGGGCCGCAGGGCATCGCCAAACGGACTGCAGACCTGGCTCTGGATCCTCGGTGGCCTGTTCGTGCTGTGCACGCTGCCGCTGATGGCCATTGCGCTGGTGCAGGGCACGCAGCGCCACACCGAAGCCGAGGCCAACCTGGTCAGCCTGCAGCAGCTGCGGCTGACCTTCGAGCTGGCCAATCTGGTGTCGGCCGAGCGTGGACCGGCCAACAGCCTGCTCGGCGCCGACAGCGCCGATGCGCAGGAGCAGCGCCGACTGGCCGCACAGCTGGCGGTCGCCCGGCAGCGGGTGGACGCAGCGACGCAGCACCTGCAGAGCGTGTTCCAGACCGATCCGCGGGTGGTGGACGAAACACCGCGCCTGCATGAAGCGCGGCGGCGGCTGCAGACCGCGCGCGCTGCGGTGGACCGGGTTGCCGCGTTGCCCAGAGGTGAGCGCTCGGCAGAGGAGGTGGAGCACGCGATCAACAGCATGTTCGCGGTGTACGACCGGCTGCAGGCGCTGACGTCGGTGCAGATCAGCGATCTGGCCGCCGCCGATCGCGAAGCCGCGATTCCTGCCATGCAGGGGCAGATCCTGATCGATCTGCGCGAACACGGTGGCCGCTTGGCATCGAACGTGATGGCGCCGCTGGCGGTGCCCGGCGCGTGGCGGGAGCCACAGGTGCGCGCCGCGCAGCAGACCGAAGGGCGCCTGCTGGAGCTGTGGCGGTTGGCCGCCAGCCACGAGTCGGTGTTCCGCAGCGAGCCGACGCTGTCCTGGCACTGGGACATGGCGCGCCGCCAGTTCTTCGGCCAGTCGCTGCCGATGGTGGAACAGCTGATCGACGATGGTCGGCGCGGCGTATCGCCCCCCTGGACGGCGGCCGAGTTCACCGCGCGCTACGTGCCCACCCTGCAATCGCTGGAAGCGCTGCGCGATGGTTACCTTGGCGTTTCGATCGCGCGCTTCGAGCACACCCGCAACAAGGAGGCAGTACGCCTGGCTGTGCTGGCCGCCACTGCATTGGGGACGTTGCTGCTGCTTGCGCTGGCGCTGCGCATTGCCCACGTACAGATCCTGCGGCCGTTGCTGCAGGCGCAGGCGCAGGTGATCCAGATCGCCTCGGATACGCCGGGTGCGGAGCAGCACGCCACTCATCCGATGGCGGAAATGCAGCGCCTGTTCGATGCCATCGAGGTGCTGCGGGCGAAGTCGCACCAGCGCTCGGCATTGACCCGTGAGCTGCGCGAGCTGGCCGATACCGATCAGCTGACCGGCCTGTTGAACCGACGCTCGCTGGAGGAACGGGTGCGACGGCGGCATGCCGATGGGAGCACGCAGGCGGTGGTGATTCTGCTGGACGTGGATCATTTCAAATCGATCAATGATGGGCAGGGCCATGCGGCCGGTGACGATGTGCTGGTGCAGGTGGCGCAGCTGCTGCGCAGCCACCTGCGCCGCAACGACAGCGTCGCCCGCTACGGCGGTGAGGAATTCCTGGTGCTGCTGGCCGACGGTGATCTGGCCAGTGGACGGCAGCTGGCCGAGTCGCTGCGGGTGGCACTGCGCGGCAAGGACATCGTGCTGAGCAGCAGCGACATCCTGCGGGTCACCGCCAGCTTCGGTGTTGCCCAGGGCACGCTTGACCCGATCGGCTGGCATGCGCTGGTACGTGCCGCCGACACGGCCATGTACGCGGCCAAATCACTTGGCCGCGACCGTGTGCAGGTGGCCACGGGTGGGCGTGCGCCGCGCTGAGGAAGGCCTTGTTCATCGCCAGCGCACGCGTTCCTGCCTAGACTGGCCGCTCGTCTGCCGGAGGAGTACGCCATGACCCTGCGTTCCGTTGTGACTGCCACGCTGGTGGCGGGCCTGTTCGCTGGCTGCGCCAGCAGCGCACCGCAACGCGATGCTGGCGCCGATGCGCCGCGTCATCCTTCGATCGCCGCCGATGCCAGCCCGGTGCCAGCCTTTACCGGTGGTGGCGAAGGCTGGTCCATCGAGATCGCCTCCACCGGCAAGGGCAATCACGATGCCACGCTCACCGTTGCTGGCCGCAGCAGCGCAGGCACGCTGCGCTACCTCGGCCAACCGGCCGGTGCGCCCGGTTCGTTGACGGTGCTCAACGGTGAGTTGGGCAAGCAGCCGACCATTGTTGAGATCAAGCGCGAGCCCTGCCGCAACGCCGAAGGCGTGGATACATCGGCCAGCGTGCAGGTGACGGTTGCAGGCCAACCGCAGCGCCGGGGCTGCGGCTTCCTGGCCGTGTACTGACCGACGCACGCATGATCGACATCCCGTTGCTGGAAACACCGCGCCTGCGCCTGCGCGCGCAATGCCTGGACGACTTCCCGGTGTATGCCGCGTTCCTGGCCTCGCCGCGCGCGCGCGGCATGGGCGGGCCGTTCGGGGAGGTCGCTGCGTGGGGACAGTTCTGTCACGACCTCGCCAGCTGGCATCTGTTCGGTCACGGTGCCTTGATGATCGAGCGCCGCGACACGGGCGAGTGCATCGGCCAGGTGGGCATCAACCACGGCCCGCTGTTCCCGGAACAGGAACTGGGCTGGCTGCTGTACGCCGGGCAGGAAGGGCAGGGGTTCGCCAGCGAAGCGGCGGCGGCGCTGCGTGATTGGGCATTCGTGGTACGAGGGCTGCCGACCCTGGTCAGCTACATGGCAGCGGACAACCACGCTTCGCAGGCCGTGGCGGTTCGCCTTGGTGGCGTGCTGGATGGGGCGGCCGTGCGCAGCGATCCGGACGATCTGGTGTTCCGCTATCCGCGTTGACGGTTGAAGGTCACTGCAGCGCGAGCGCAGAAACACCGCTCGGATCACTGCGTGAAGAAACCGACAGCAGCCATCCACGCCTCGGTCACCGCGCTGGGCAGACGCTGGGCGCCCACCTTTCGAAGGAACTACCCATGACCACGCTCACCCTGCCCGAACTGGCCAAGAAGATGGCCGGCATCGATTTCACCATGCTGCAGACCCACGCCAATGGCCAGATCGCCGGGCGCCCGATGAGCAACAACGGCGATGTGGACTACGACGGCGACAGCTGGTTCTTCACCATGGAAGACACCGACATGGTGCGCGAGATCAGCGCCGACCCGAACGTGGCATTGGGTCTGACCGGCAGCAAGTCGCTGCTGGGCAAGCCGCCGCTGTTCGTGCACGTGCAGGGCAGGGCAACGCTGATCCGCGATCGCGGCACGATGGCCCAGCACTGGGTGAAGGACCTGGAGCGGTGGTTCGAACAGGGCGTGGATACGCCGGGGCTGGTGCTGATCCACGTACACGCCAGCCGCATCCATTACTGGGATGGCGAGGACGAAGGCGAGATCGTGGTCTGATCGCGGGGGCCGCACAGGGCCCCTGCACATTGCTGCCCCAGCTCAGGAGTGTGCAGGCGCGCCGGACCACGCTGCCAGTTCCGGCGCCAGCGCATGTTCCACTGCGCGGCGCAGCAGTGCCGGGGCCACGTAATGCCGGTGCGCGCTGTCGATCATGGCCATGTAGAAGCGGCCAAACGCATTGAGCGTCTGCACGCGCGAGCCCAGACTGATCTCGACCTGGCCGTCATCGTTGAACTGCACGCGCACGCTGCTGCGGAAGCGAAGATGGCGGTCGTCTGCGCCGAGCAACACTTCGGCACACCAGTCTTCCGCATCCACCTGCGCATCCAGCACCGGGAAACGCCCGCCGAAGACGCGGCTGCGGTCGGTGGACAGCAATGACGACACCGGGCAACCCAGCGGCGAGGTGCGCAGACGCAGCGGCGCGACCAGACGATTGCGCAGGGCCATCAAGCGGCCGACGCCCGCTGGCGGGTTGCGCAGGAAACCATCCAGTACGTCGGCGAGGAGGGCGGAGGCGGAGCGGTGACTGATCTGCCCGCCGTGCAGCGCCAGCACGGTCGTGTCGTTGTAGTGACTGTGCGGCAGTGCGCTGGCGAGCATCCCCTGCGTGGGCGCCGCGCTGCTGCAGACCGGGTACGCCGGCGTTGCCCGTTCCACGAATCCGCGCAGTGGCTCCAGGCTGAAGCGGCGTAGCGGCCCGAGCAACGTGCGTATCTGCACGCACAGGCGCGCGCGCAGGCTGGGTGCTGCTGCCTGCAGTGACAGCTGCAGCAACGGCGTGGCCGCCAGTGTGGTTGCGGTAGGCCAGTGCGCAGCAGGCAGCACCTCGGTCAGGCTTGGAATGTCTGCGGCGTTGGCCTGTGCTTGTACGCGTGCCTGCTCGCTCATGGCCCCGGCCAGCTCATTGCTGTGGCACGAAAGCGCGAACAGGGCAGGGTGAGCAGGACTATTCGAGGCGAACTGGTGCCAGGCGCCGCCGCCGAAGCGCACGGTGAACAGGCAATCGGGCGGGATGCGGATACGACGCAGTGACCGCAGGAAATGCGCGGGATCGTCCGCCAGCTGCCGATCGGATGCGCTGGCAAACCGCAGTTCGGCACCTGCACTGCCGGCAATGGCGGTGAACATGCGCGGCCCGGCATGGCGATGGAAGGGATGGCCGCCGGCACCCACCACGAAGCTGTACAGCGATGACGGATCGCCGTGCTGCAGGTGCATGCCGCCCAGCCGCGCCGAGGGCTCGTCCAGCGCATCGATGAAGGCCGGGTGGTGGCGCTGGCGCTGGCTGGCATCGCTGACCAGCGCATCGCCGGCACCAATGCCGAGCTGCGCGATCAGGGTGACTTCCACCGGGCCACCGCCATCCTGTGCCGGAAGCTGGATACTCGGGAACGAACGGCTGGTGCGGGTCGAACCGGGCATCGCAGTGCTCCTCAGCGGGCGGGTGTCTTGCGGCGTGCGCGCGCTTCGCGCTTCAGCGGCCCGCCGACTGGACAGACTTCGGCGGCCCAGGAAAACAGCGTGTTGGCCAAGCGGTCGGGCACCTGCCGGAAGTACACGAACTGGCCGCGCTTCTCGCGTTCGATCAGGCCGGCGTCTTCCAAGATGCGCAGGTGGCTGGACAGTGCCGGCTTGCTGAAATCGAAGCGCTCGGCCAGCTCGCCCGCGCTGAGCTCGCCGGCGCTGAGGTAGGCCAGGATCTGCCGGCGTGCGGTGGAGGCCAAGGCTTCGAAGATGCGGTCCATGGGGCCAGTTAACTAATTCGTTAACTGATGTTCTCCCTGGGGCTGGGTGATGTCAAGCGCGGGCGTGCCCGTTGCGTTCTGCCACCCGGCTTTGCCATCCTCCCCGCTGTTTTCCGTTCCCTGGAGTTCCGATGCGCCCTGCGCCCTGGCTGATGGCTGGCCTGCTGCTGCCGATCGTGGTGATGGCCCAGCCCGCGCGTGCGCCGAAAACACCCGCGCAGGATCCCTTCAGCGAACTGTTCGACACCGCCTGCATGCAGCACATCGGTGCACCGGCGCGCCTGCAGTCGCTGATGGAGGCCAACGGCCTGACGCCGTTGCAGCCGGCCGAGGCCGCTACGCTGCTGCAGGGCCAGCCGGGCATGGCGTGGATGGTGCCGTTGGCCAGTGGCCGCTATGCGGTCAGCTGGGCCGACGATGGCACCTGCACCGTGTATGCCGAGAAGGCCGACCCGGCGGTGGTGCAGAAGGGCTTCGCACGGCTGATGCAGGCCGCACCGAAGCCACTGCAGATCCGCTCGCTGCCCTCGCGCGGTCCATTGTCCGGCGACCAGGTGGCGATCCAGTACGGCTGGGCAACGCCGGGCGAAAGCAAGCTGCGCGTGCGCTTCCGGCTGGTCACCCGGCAGGCCGCCGAGGCGGGAGTGCAGGCAATGGCCTCGGCCACGCCAGGCGAGGCGATGCGCGAACAGGCCGCTCCGCCGGCATCCGCACCCGCCCGGTAACGGCGCCGGAGCGGAAGCGATTCAGCCAACAGCCTGCGGATGTGATATATCGTTTATCGATAAATCCACCCCGGGGCGGCAGGGCTGCTCCACTTCGGAGGCTGCTTGACCGCTCGTCCCGCCCGCGCCCTTCCTGCGCGCGGCTTGTTCACCCTGGCCCAGACCGCCGTGCAGGCGGTGCGCGCGATGTGCTGGCTGGGCATCCTGGCCGCGCTGCTGGCAGTGCCGCTGGTGGCCTACGACCGCAGCTGGCTGCTGGACAGCGTGCACGATGCGCAGGCGGCGGCCATGCACGGTTCGCATCTGTTCCTGCATTTCTGCGTAGGCCTGGCCGCCATCGTCGCGCTGCTGGTGCTGTGCCTGGTGTTCCTGCGCCACCTGGCGCGGCTGCTGCGGTCTGCGGCCAACGAACGCCCCTTCACCCATGCCAATGCCGTACGCCTGCAACGCATGGCCTGGCTGATGCTGGCGATGGAGGTGCTGTCGATCGTGATCGGGCTCTACGCCAGCTGGATGGGGCCGGACTTCGCCTGGATGGAGGTGGGCGGCGGCATGTCGATCACCGGCCTGGTCGCGGTGCTGATGCTGTTCGTGCTGGCGCGGGTGTTCACCGTCGGCGCAGCGATGCGCGACGATCTGGACGGTGTGATCTGATGGCGATCGTCATCACTCTGGACCGCATGCTGCAGCAACGTGGCATGACCCTGTCCGAGCTGGCCGGGCGCATCGACATCACCCTGGCCAACCTGTCGATCCTGAAGACCGGCAAGGCGCGTGCGATCCGCTTTTCCACGCTCGATGCAATCTGCCGCGAACTGCAATGCAGCCCCGGCGACCTGCTCGGGCATGACCCGACGCAGGCGCAGGATGCGGATTGACCTTCGCCTCGCCGCACACCTGCACCGCACCACTTTCCCCTTACTGACGAAACGGACCTGAAATGGAATGGTTGGCTGACCCCTCGATATGGATGGGCCTTGCAACCCTGGTCGTGCTGGAGATCGTTCTCGGCATCGACAACCTGGTGTTCATCGCGATCCTGGCCGACAAGCTGCCGCCGCACCAGCGTGACCGCGCGCGGGTGATCGGCCTGGCACTGGCGCTGCTGATGCGGCTGGTGCTGCTGGCCGCGCTGGCCTGGATCATGAAACTGACCGAACCGCTGGTCACGCTGTTCGAGCACAGCTTCTCCGGGCGCGACCTGATCCTGCTGGGCGGCGGCCTGTTCCTGCTGTTCAAGGGCACGATGGAACTGCACGAGCGGCTGGAAGGCCGCGAGCATCACGAAGATGGCAAGAAGGTCTACGCCAGCTTCGCGATGGTGGTGGCGCAGATCGTAGTGCTCGATGCGGTGTTCTCGCTGGATTCGGTGATCACCGCGGTCGGCATGGTCGACAACCTCGGCGTGATGTACGCGGCGGTGACCATCGCGATGGCGCTGATGCTGCTGGCCAGCAAGCCGCTGACCCGCTTCGTCAACAAGCATCCGACCGTGGTGGTGCTGTGCCTTGGCTTCCTGCTGATGATCGGTTTCAGCCTGGTGGCCGAGGGCTTGGGCTACAGGATTCCGAAGGGGTACCTGTACGCGGCCATCGCGTTCTCGATCCTGGTGGAAGCGTTCAACCAGTGGATACGTTTCAACCGCGAGCGCAATGAGCAGCGCCAGCCGTTCCGCCAGCGTACCGCCGATGCAGTGCTGCGCCTGCTGGGCGCGCGCCAGGCCAATGGCCACAATGAAGAAGAAGCCGATGAACGCGGCAGTACCGAAGAACGCCTGCAGCCGGCCGAGCACGAGATGATCCGCAGCGTGCTGGGCCTGGCTGATCGCCCGGTATCGAGCGTGATGACCGTGCGGGCCGACGTGCAGTGGATCGACATGGCGCGTGGTCACGATGATGTGGTCGCCCGCCTGGTGGCGTCGCCGCATACGCGGATGCTGGTCGGCGAAGGTGACCTGGACAGTCTGCGGGGCGTGGTGCAGAGCCGCGACCTGCTGGCCGACCTGCTGCAGGGCAAGCCACTGCAACTGGAAGGCAACCTGCGCGAGCCGCAGTACGTGCTGTCCAGCGCCAGTGCGTTGCAGGCCCTGGAGCTGATCCGCCAGCATCCGGTGCCGCTGGCGGTGGCGGTGGACGAGTACGGCAGCGTGGAAGGCCTGGTGACCGCCAACGACCTGCTGGCAGCCATCGCCGGTGACCTGGCTGATACCCAGGACGAGCGCTATGGCGTGGTCGCGCAGGGCGAGGACTGCTGGGATGCCGACGGCGCGCTGACCCTGGACGACCTGCAGCGGCTGGCCGGCGTGTCACTGCCGCGCAGTGCGGACTACATGACCATCTCCGGGTTGGTGCTGGAACAGCTGGGGCGCCTGCCCGACATCGGTGACACGTTGGAGGTAGCCGGTATCCGCATCACCGTGCTGGCGATGGAGAAGCGCCGCATCACGCGGCTGCGGGTGGAGCGCTTGCCCGAAGCGTGATGGCGCCGGGGCCGGGCCTGAGCCCGGCTCTATCCATTGCCATCTTCTGCCGTCACCATGGCGGGCCTGTTTGCCGTTCTGGATTGTCGTAGTGCTGAGTACGATTGGTTTTCTGATGGGCCTGTATGTGGCCTGGCGCCTGTTCTGGCCACTGCGCCTGCCCGTCTGGTTGAAGGTGGTGCTGTCCGTGCTGCTGGTCGGCATTGCCGTGCAGCTGCGCATCGTCGCCAGCTTCTGGGGCACGATGGCCTCGCCGGAAATTCCGAAGATGGCCATCGCCACGCTGGCCACCGGCTCCACCGCGGTGCTGCTGCTGGCCCTGGCGCTGCTGGTGCTGGATGCCGGCCTGTTGGCTGCCCGCCTCTTGCGCGCACCGCGTGCCCTTTCTGCACTGCGCAACAGGGCGTTGCGCCCGTCTGCCGCGGTGCTGGCGCTGCTGCTCAGTGCCTTCGGTGTCAGCCAGGGTATGGCCGTACCCAAGTCGCGGCAGATCGAGGTGGACATCGCCGGCCTGCCGCCGGCCTTCGATGGCTACCGCGTGCTGCAGCTGACCGACATCCACGCAAGCCGCCTGCTCACCGGCGACTGGGTGCGCCAGGTCGTGGCGGAAAGCAATGCACTGCAACCGGATCTGGTGGTGATCACCGGCGACCTCATTGATGGCAGCGTGCAGGCGCGCCGCAACGATTACACCCCACTGGCGGACCTGCGAGCGCCGGACGGGGTGATCGCCATCACCGGCAACCACGAGTACTACGCGCAATACAGCGAATGGATGCAGGCGTTCCGCGCGCTGCACATGCAGGTGCTGGAAAACAGCCACACCCAGGTGCGTCGTGGTGATGCCGCGCTGACCATTGCCGGGGTGACCGATCCGGTGGCCTCGCGTTATGGCCTGCCACTGCCCGACCTGGACGCCGCGCTGGTGGGTGCCGATCCTGCCGCGCCGGTGATCCTGCTCGACCATCGGCCGCGCAACGCACGCGAAGCGGCTGCACGCGGGGTGAAGCTGCAGCTTTCCGGACACACCCATGGCGGCCAGATCATCGGCATGGACCAGCTGGTGAAGCGCGCCAACGGCGGCTTCGTTTCCGGCCGCTATACGGTGGATGGCATGACGCTGTACGTGAGCAACGGTGCCGGCCTGTGGGCGGGATTCCCGGCCCGCATCGGCGTGCCGTCGGAGATCACGTTGATCACCCTGCGCCGGGCGCGCTGATGCGGTGGAGTGTGGGATGGGGGATCGTGCCAGGGCTCAGAGGATGAAGCCTCCATCGATGGTCAGGCTGCTGCCTGTCATGTAGCCCGCTTCCGGCCCCGCCACCCAGCTGACCAGTGACGCGATCTCGTCAGGCTGGGCAATGCGGCCCAAGGGTACCCGCGCAGCAAGCTTCTCATCCAGGCCGGCAGTGATGTCGGTCGCGGTCGGGCCGGGTTGCAGGTTGTTGATGGTGATACCGCGAGGGGCCAGCTCCAACGCCAGTTCGCGCACCAGAGCGGCCACCGCCGCCTTGCTCATCGCATACAGGCTGCTGCCGGGCGAACCACTGCGCACGGCCGTGTTGCTGCCGATGGTGATGATGCGGCCACCGCCGGACAGATGCGGCAGGGCTGCCTGGATGGCCAGCACCACGCCACGTATGTTCACCGCCAGCAGCTGGTCCAGCGTAGGCAGATCCACGCTGTCGATCGGTGTGTGACGGTACAGGCCGGCATTGACCACCAGCACATCCAACCCACCGAAGGCCTGCGCAGCGGCGGCCACAGCCCGGCGCAACGCATCGGCATCGCTGCTGTCAGCCTGGAGGGCGAGCGCGCGGCCACCGTGCGCGCGGATGGCATCAAGCGATGCCTGCGCCCCATCGGGGCGCGAGACGTGGGTGATGGCGACGTCATGGCCATCGACGGCCAGGCGTTGCGCAATGGCCGCACCAATGCCGCGTGAGCCGCCGATGACCAGTGCACGGCGGCGAGAGGAAGAGACTGTCATGTTCAAAACTCCGGTTGGGGATGATCAGGCCGCTGGCAGGGAAGGACGGGCGTGGGCGCTGCGGCGCAGCGACTGAGCACGTTTGGCGATCCAGCGGACTACGAAGGCGGTGAACAGCAGTGCCGAAGGCACCGCGTACCAGAAGTTCGTGGGTACACGTTTGAAGTACGAATAGGTGAACACCGCCGCGATGACCCACATGCCGGTGACGTGCAGTCGCCGCCAGGCGGTTGGACCCATGCGCCGGGCGATGCCCCGGTGCGAGGTGATGACCAGCGCCAGGATGGCCACGTAACCCATCGTTCCGGGAAGATTGGCAAGGGCGGAGCGCGCTGGCCAGAACGCCGGATTGAGTATGCCGAACGCGGTGATGGCGAAGGCATGCAGCAGGTGCGAGAACGCAAACGACAGGCCGATGATGCGGCGTTCGCGCATCAGGAAGCGGGTGGTCGGCCCGGGCAGCAGGGTGGCAAATGACGATGCCGTAAACGCGGCCAGGAACAGCAGGAACGACGTGCGGGCAGTGACCCGGATCGCTGCGCGGCTGCCCTCGGCTAGATCCGGTTGCAGAGCGAAGGCTGCCAGTGCAAAGGCGATCAGGACTGCGGCGATGGCCACGAACAGGCGCCAGCCATGCAGCAAGGAAGTGTTGGAAACAGCCATGGTCAGACCTCGAATCAGATAGGGGTAGTGCCGGCCGCTGGCCGGCAATCTCAGAACCCGGTCAGCGCGACCAGCACGCCGGCCGCGCACAGTTGGCCCAGCAAGGGCGCGGCCACCACGCGCAGTGCATCGGTGGACACGCCATGCGCCTCAGCCAGCGCCTGCCGGGCGTCGTCCACGCGCGCACCGTCGTTGCCAAATGCCGACAACAGCGCATATGCGAGCGGTGCCAGTTGCTCGACCTGCAGGCGGTAGTCCGCCAGGCGGCGCAGTAGCAGAAGCGTCGGCTCGCTGGCGGGTGCATTGTCCAGCCCGGCGTCCTCATGCACCGGCCACTGGTAGCCCAGTACCCGCACCAGCGGCGACAGCGCCAGCACGTCGCTGCCCGCAGGCATGGAGTTCAACGAATGCCCGGCATCACGCGCTTCGATGTGCAGCGCCTGCTGCGCGCTCTCGTAGTGCGCCAGTTCCGCCGCCCAGCCGGGCAGCGCGAACATGTCCTGCGCCGCCAGCCAGGCAGCGAACTCGCTGGCGATCTGCGGGAACAGCGGGGTGTGGCAGTCGTGGTGAGCGTAGTAGTGCTCGACCAGACCACCCCAGCGCGATTCGCCCAGCTGTTCCTGCAGCCGCGGCAGGCTGCCGGCCAGCAGGTTGTCCAGGCTGTCGATGCACAAGCGGCGGTAGATCGCCAGCCGCCGTGCCGCGATGCCATCGGGTGCGGGCATCGAGGGATCGCGCACATGGTCGGCCCAGCGCCGCTGCAACGTGGCCAGGGACTCAGGCATGGACCACCTCCGGCAACTCGGCATCGGTCTGGGCCCTGCGGATCTGTTTCACTTCCGCCAGCAGTTCGGCCAGCGGCGGGAAATTGAAGTCGCGCTCCAGCAGGGTGGGGCGCACGCCGACATGCGCGTAGGCCTGGCGTAGCAGGGCCCAGACCACACCTTTCACCGGCGCGCCGTGGGTGTCGATCTTGAAGCCGTCGTGCTCGTCGAAGTGGCCAGCCACATGCAGGGAGGCCACGCGGTGGGCCGGCACGCGGCGCAGGAAATCGAAGGCGTCGTAGCCATTGTTGCAAGCGTTGACGAAGACATTGTTGACGTCCAGCAGCAGGTCGCAGTCGGCTTCGGCAAGCACGGCAGTGATGAACTCGATCTCGCTCATATCGGCAGCGGGAACTGCGTAGTAGGAGATGTTCTCCACCGCGATACGACGCCCCAGGCTGTCCTGCACCTGGGCGATGCGACCGGCAACGTGGCGTACGGCCTCAGCGGTGAACGGCAGCGGCAGCAGGTCATAGAGGTGGCCCCCGGCGGCGCAGTAACTCAGGTGTTCGCTGTACAGCTGTACCTGGTGCAGGTCGAGAAAAGCGCGGGTCTGTTGCAGCAGCGTGCGGTCCAGTGGGTCCGGGCCACCCAGCGACAGCGAAAGACCGTGGCAGGTCAGGCGGTGGCGCTCGCTCAGCTGGCGCAGCGCGGCACCGTGTGCACCGCCGACGCCGATCCAGTTGTCCGGCGAGCATTCGAGGAAGTCGATGGCATCGGCCGGCATCGCCAGAAGTTCATCGATCAGGCCTCGGCGCAGGCCGAGGCCCGCACTGGCGGTAGGCAAAGGCAGGGACATGGTGGGTACTCCGGGATGAGGTGCCGCCACGAGGGCGGCACCGGGTGCGGGCAATCAGTCGGCAACGCGTGAGAACAGGCCCTTCGGCATCGGCTTGCCATTGGCGGTATAGACGCTGCGCAGGTAGTCATGCGCTTCCTGCTCGCTGATGTAACCGTCGTGGTCGGTGTCGATGCGGTCGAATTCGGCGGCACGTTTGGCGGCCACGGCATTGAACTCGGCACGCGACACCTTTCCGTCGTGGTCACGGTCGGTCCGGGCAAACGAGGCGTCGCCGCACTTGCCTTCGCCGCACTGGCCCTCGGCCACCTTGGCCTTGCCGGCGGGCTTGCTGGTGCTGGCCTTGTTGGCGCCGCACTTGCCTTCACCGCACTTGCCTTCAGCGGCGGCGCTCATGGCCACGGCACTGATCGCCAGCGGCTGGATCGCGGCAGCCTGGCCGGCCAGCAGCAGCCCGCCGGCCAGGGCGATGCCGATGGCGCCGATGCGCGGCAGACGGGAAGCAGAGGTGTTCTTGGTCGAGACGGACATGGTGATGACTCCTTGGGATGTGCACGCAGGGCGTGCGGGATGGACGCCGCTGGAAGGCGACGGAATGCGATGCGAGGAAGGGTGGGAAAGGGCGGAAGCGGATCAGGCGCTGCGGCGAAGGCGCAGTACATGGGCCAGCAACAACGCGGCGCCGAGCAGGGCACCGCCGAAGCCGACGCCGGGCAGTAGTGCGGCGACCGGCAGCAGCAGGGCGATCAGGCTGCTGCCCCAGCCGAGGCCGTCATCGTCTGCGGCCGCGTGTTGCGGGCCGGCAAGCAGGCGGTCCAGGCTGAGTGATCCACCACCGTTGAGGATCAGCGGCAGCAGCATGGCCAGGAACAGCAGCGGCAGCTTGAAGTTGCCGTAGCCCTGGTCGGTGATCGCATAGCCCCGCCAGAGTTCATCCAGGCCGTTCCACTGGTCGGGCCAGTGCACGGCGGCGATGGCCACGATGGTGAGCACCCAGAAGATGTACGCCACCGAGCGCGTGGCCAGGCCCAGCAGCAGCATCACCGCGCCCACCAGTTCCAGCCAAGTGGCCAGCTGCCAGTTGAGCGAGGCGGTCAGGGTGGAGAAGGGGAACGGGAACCGGCCTTCCAGATCAGCGAACCAGTTCTGGCCGCCCAGCTTCTCGCGGCCGGATTCAAAGAATTCCCAGGCGAGCAGGGCGCGCAGGGCCAGCGGCGAAAGCCAGCGGCCGACGGCATCCAGGCGTGGGGTGTAGAGGGAGGAGGCGGTGCTGATCATGGGTGTGTCCTGCGGGCCGGTGGTCGATGGAGGCCATTTCGGGCTAAGCAGGTATCGGCAACGTGTGCCGATGCCCGGGGTTTTGTCAGCGACTGTGGCTGCGGCAGGGGTTTCGTACAGTTGGATACAAAGACGCCGCATCGGGCGCGCATCGGCGCGTTGCGCGCCCGCGTGCGGGGAACGATAACCACCCGATGGCGCCGGGGCATGCCCAGCGGCCGAATGTATCCCACTGTAGGAACCCGCCGCCGCCCTACAGTCCGGTACAACTCGGGATCACAGCGAAACAGCAGCGATACACCGGCATGCGGAAATGGCCACTCCCAACACCGGAGTGCCACTCATGATCCGCACCACCCTGCTTGCCGCTGCCCTGGCCCTGGCCGGCGCCGCCACCCCCGCCTTCGCAGTGCAGGCCGATGCCGGCGCGCCGCCCACGGTGATCCTGGTGCACGGCGCTTTTGCCGATGGCTCCAGCTGGAACAAGGTCATCGGTACGTTGCATGCCTGGAAGCTGCCGGCGGTGGCGGTACAGAATCCGCTCACCTCGCTGGCCGACGACGTTGCCGCTACCCGTCGCGCGATCGCCGCCGCGCCCGGCAAGGTAGTGCTGGTCGGCCACAGCTGGGGCGGCACGGTCATCACCGAAGCGGGCGACGATCCCAAGGTGCAGGCGCTGGTCTACGTGGCCGCGTTCGCACCGGATGTCGGCCAGTCCTCCGCGCAGCAGGGCGAAGGCTTCCCGGTCGGCCCCGGGCTGACCCGCCTGCAGGAGAAAGATGGTTACCTGACCCTGCCGGCCGATGCCATCGCCCAGGATTTCGCACCCGACGTGATGAAGAAGGCCGTCGCTCTGCTGTACAGCACGCAGGTGCCGTTGAAGGCCAGTGCGCTGGGTGAGGCCGTGACCACGGCGGCATGGCGCAGCAAGCCGAGCTGGTACGTGGTCAGCCGCGATGACCGCATGCTCTCGCCGCAGCTGCAGGTCGCCACCGCGCAGCGCATTGGCGCGCAGCTGCAGTCGATCGGCAGCAGCCATGTCTCGTTGCTCTCGCATCCCGCGCAGGTGGCCGACAGCATCCTGGAAGCTGCCGGAGTGAAGCCGGCCGAGCTGCCGCTGGCCGAGCAGGGGGGCTGAGCGATGGCCACGCTTCGTGCCTATACCGTGCCGCTGCTGCTGTCCCTGCTCAGCGCCGCTGCGCTGCTGCTTGCTTGGCCAAGCCCCGATGCCGGTGCACAGACTGCCGAGGCCGCACCCGCTGCGGGATTCAGCGGCGGTGGGCCATGGCACAACAGCCCGCCGCTGACCCTGCAGCAGCTGCGCGGGCAGGTGCTGCTGGTCGAGTTCTGGACCTACACCTGCAGCAACTGCCTCAACGTGGCGCCGTACGTTCAACAGTGGCATCGCCGATACGAGAAATACGGCCTGCACGTGATCGGCGTGCACACCCCCGAATTCGCGTATGAAGGGCTGCCGGGGAACGTGCGCCGTGCGATCGACCGGCTGGATATCACCTGGCCGGTGGTGCAGGACAACCAGTACCAGATCTGGAACGCATGGGGTAACCGTTTCTGGCCCGCGCTGTACCTGATCGACCGGCAGGGGCGGGTGGTCTACCGGCACTACGGTGAAGGCGACTATGCGCGTACCGAAAGCGAGATCCAGCGCCTGCTGGCCAGCCCCTGAGCCGCGCTACCATGGCCGCGCCGCGCGGCTTCGCCCCTGCCTCGATCGAGAATACGATGAACCACGTACCGCACATCCTTGTCGTCGACGATGACAGCGACATCCGCCAGATGCTGGCCGACTACCTGCAGCGCAACGGCCTGCGCGTCAGCCAGGCCGATGGTGGCCGCGCGATGCGCGCGCTGATGGACACCCATGCGGTGGACCTGGTGGTGCTGGATGTGATGATGCCCGGCGAGGATGGCCTGAGCCTGTGCCGCAACCTGCGGGCCGGCAAGCACCGCGCCGTGCCGGTGGTGCTGCTGACCGCCCGCGATGATGAGACCGACCGCATCATCGGTCTGGAAATGGGCGCCGATGATTACGTGACCAAACCGTTCTCCTCGCGCGAACTGCTGGCACGCATCAACGCGGTGATTCGCCGCACGCAGATGTTGCCGCCGAACCTGCAGGTGAGCGAAGCCGGCCGCCAGCTGGCCTTCGGCGAATGGCGCCTGGATACCACCGCCCGCCACCTGCTGGACGCGCAGGACACCGCCTATCCGCTCAGCGGCGCCGAGTTCCGGCTGCTGCGCGTGTTCCTTGACCACGCCAACCGTGTGCTCAGCCGCGACCAGCTGCTCAGCCTCACCCAAGGCCGCGATGCGGAGCTGTTCGACCGCTCGATCGACCTGCTGGTCAGCCGCGTGCGCCAGCGCTTGGGCGACGATGCGCGTGAGCCGACCTACATCAAGACCGTGCGCAGCGAAGGCTATGTGTTCAGCGTGCCGGTGCAGTTGCTGGGACCGGAGGAATGAACGCCGCGGCGCGCCGCCTGCCTTGGCCGCGCACGCTGTCGGCGCGGCTGCTGCTGTTGCTGCTGGGTGGGCTGACTCTGGCCCATGCGATGTCGTTCGGCCTGCTTTTCTACGAGCGCTACCAGTCCACACGCAGCATGATGCTGCGCAACCTCGACGAGGACGTGGCCGTAAGCGTGGCCTTGCTGGAGCGCTTGCCTGCCAGCGAGCGCGAAGCGTGGGTGCCGCGTCTGGAACGGCGAACCTACCGCTATCTGCTGCGCCCGGCCGCGGCCGGCCCTGCGCCGGAGACTGATCGTGCGCGGCAGGTCACCAGCATCATCGATGACAGTCTGCGGCATCGATATCCGCTGCAGGCGCGGCAGGTCTCGCGTATGCCCGAGCGCTTCGAAGTGGAGCTGCGCCTGCACGACGGCACGCTGCTGACCATCGAGGTCACACCGTCCGGCCTGCCACTGGCACGCTGGTTGCCGCTGGTGCTGATGGCGCAGCTGGCGCTGCTGCTGGTGTGTGCGTGGCTTGCGGTGCGATTGGCACTACGCCCGTTGCGGCAGTTGTCGCACGCGGTGGAACATCTGCAGCCCGGCCAGGACGGGCCGGCGCTGCCTGAAGATGGTCCAGCGGAGGTAGGCACCGCAGCAACGGCACTCAACGCACTGCAGGCCCGCATCCGTGGTCATGTCAGTGAACGCCTGCAGATCCTGGCGGCGATCTCGCACGATCTGCAGACGCCGATCACGCGGATGAAGCTGCGGGTGGAAACGCTGCCTGAAGACGCCACCCAGCAACGGCTGCTGGCCGACCTGGACCATCTGGGGCAGCTGGTACGCGAAGGCGTGGCGTACGCGCGCAGCAGCCATGTGGCCAGTGGTGAGCCGGTGGCAATGGATCTGGCGGCATTCCTGTCCAGCGTGGTCGGCGATTACCAGGACGTGGGCAAGCCAGTCAGTGGTGGCGCCCCGAGCGGCCTGATCGTGCAGACGTGGCCGCAACCACTGCGGCGGGTGGTCGGCAATCTGGTCGACAACGCTTTGCGCTATGCCGGGAGCGCGGAGATTGATGCCGGTCGCGACGAGGTGGGAAGGGTGTGGATTCGGATTTCCGATCGTGGCCCCGGTATTCCCGAAGACCAGCTGCAGGCGGTATTGGCGCCCTTCCATCGGCTGGAAAGCTCACGCAACCGGGATACCGGCGGTACCGGGCTCGGTCTGGCCATCGCCGTGCAGCTGGCGCAATCGCTCGGTGGTTCTCTACGGCTGCA
This sequence comes from Stenotrophomonas sp. 82F1, assembly GCF_056861525.1. Classification (NCBI taxonomy): domain Bacteria; kingdom Pseudomonadati; phylum Pseudomonadota; class Gammaproteobacteria; order Lysobacterales; family Lysobacteraceae; genus Stenotrophomonas; species Stenotrophomonas sp. 82F1. The sequence continues at coordinate 111,138 of NZ_JBSPUD010000005.1, read as the reverse complement.
CAATCGCGAGGGCGGCGGTTTGCAGGCACTGTTGCAGTTGCCGGCCTGAAGTCTGGCGGGGCAAGCCATCCACGCATGGCGTGGATCTACTGCTTCGTCACTGCCGGCATGACACCCTTCAGCCATGAAGGAAAACACGCGATGACGGCGGGGCGGCAGCGCTCGATGTGGGTGGCCGGCCTCTCCACGGTAGTGGAGTGGTACGACTTCACCCTGTACCTGTACTTCGCCACGGTGCTGTCGCGGGTGTTCTTTGGCGGCGGGCAGGAGGCGATGCTGGTCACTCTGGCCGGCTTCGCGGTGTCCTACCTGATGCGTCCGCTCGGTGCGCTGTGCTTCGGCCACCTGGGCGACCGGCTCGGCCGGCGCTGGATGCTGCTGGCCTCGATGGCGCTGATGGCGGCGGCCATGCTGGCCACCGCGTTGCTGCCGACCGCCGCGACCGCCGGTGCGACGGCGGGCGTGCTGCTGTTGGTCCTGCGCTGCGTGATGGCGTTCTCGGTGGGTGGCGAATACACCGGCGTGGTCGCCTATCTGCTGGAAAGCGCACCGGTACGACGACGTGGCCTGGTCACGTCGTTGGCTTCGGCAGCCAGTGAAGTAGGTGCGTTGCTGGCAGTGGCGATCTCCGCGCTCACGGTGGCGCTGTTGCCTGCGCCGCAGCTGGACAGCTGGGGCTGGCGGATCCCGTTCTTCTTCGGCGCGGCGCTGGCACTGGTGATCCTGATCGCGCGTTCGGGCATGCACGAATCGCCGGAGTTCGAACGGCAGCGGCGCGAGGGCAGCATTCCGGCCACGCCGCTGCGGCATGTTCTGCGCAACCACCCGGGTGCGGTGGCGCGCACGTTTGCGATTTCCGCGCTCGGGTCGATCACCTACTACGTGGGCATCACCTATGTGCCGGCGTTCCTGCACGCGCAGGGACACGAGGAAGGCGATGCGCTGTGGCTGTCGACCATTGCAGCGGTGGCGGTGATCGCGATCACCCCGCTGTGCGGCGCGTTGTCCGACCGCTTCGGGCGGCGTCCGCTGCTGCTGGGGCTGACGGTGCTGGCGGCGCTGCTGCCGCTGTCGATGTTCGGCTGGATGGCCTCCGCCGCGCCGTTGGGCATCGTGCTCGCAGCGGTGGTGCTGGCCTGCGTGGCCGGCGGCATCAGTGCCGTGGCGGCACCGGCCACGGCAGAACAGTTCCCGGGCGAGGGCCGGGTCAGTGGACTGGCGTTGGGGGTCACCATGGCCACCGCAGTGTTCGGCGGGGCGTCGCCGTGGCTGGCGCAATGGTGGGTCGAGCGCAGCGGTTGGGCGGCGGCGCCGGGGGCGATGATCGCGCTGGTGGCGGTGCTGGTGCTGCCGGTGCTGTGGACGCTGCCGGAGACCGTGCCGAAGACCCGCCCCGTGCCCCGGGGCGGGCCGTGAGCGCTTAGACCTTCAGGGTCTGCTCGATGTCGGCCAGCACCGCGGCCGCATCAACGCCGATGGCAATCGACTGCAGCACGTGGCCGTCCCACACGCTGGGGCCGAAACCCATGCCTTCCGGCTTCGGAATGGTCATGCCACGGGCGACGCCGTCGGTGGCCACGCGCACGCTGGCGCGCTCGAACTGGAACAGCTCCGGGCGGGTCAGGGCGATGCAGGCGCAGCAGTCGTGCACCACCATGCCCTTGTGGCCGGCCTGCAGATAGAAGTCGACGTAGTCCTGCGACAGGGCGCGGACCAGTTCGGCATTGGCGCCACCAATGGCGGCCAGCTTGTCCAGACCGTCGCGGTCCATTTCCACCCGGGTGGTCACGTCCAGGCCGATGGCGGTGACCGGCCAATGGGCAGTGAAGACGATGTCAGCCGCTTCGGCGTCGCCCCAGATGTTGGCTTCGGCCGCCGGAGTGATGTTGCCGTTGACGTGGAACGCACCGCCCATCAGCACCACGCCACGCACCAGGCCGGCGATGTCCGGGGCCTGCTGCAGGGCCAGCGCCAGGTTGGTCATGCGGCCGACCGCCACCAGGGTCACTTCGCCCGGATGGGCGCGCACCAGGTCGATGATCAGCTGGTGGGCCGGGCGCGCATCAGCGGCCACATCCAGAGCGTCCGGCACCGGGTGGTTGCCCAGGCCGTTGTGACCATGGATGTGCACCGGCCAGGCTTCCGGGGTGGCTTCGGGCTGCAGCGGGCCTTCAGCGCCGCGCGCGACCGGCGCGGACAGGCCCCAGGCCTGCTTCAGGTACAGCGCATTGTGCGTGGTCGACGCCACCGAGGCATTGCCGAAGGTGGTGGTGACGCCGATCAGGTCGATCTGCGGGTGCTTGTGCAGGTACAGCAGCGCCAGCGCGTCGTCGACGCCCGGGTCGGTATCGAAAATGACTTTCAGCATGTTGTTGTTCTTCTTCTTCCGTGTGGTGCAGGGGGGCCGGCGGCCCCGAGGGCAGGCCGGCGCGCCCTACATTGTCCCATCTTCATGACAGGCAGGGCGAACTGGCGGCGGTGGTATCGTCTGCGGGCCCGAACCCGTCGCAAGGAGCTGCGCCATGCTGGCTGTGACCCTCGTCCTGATTGCCCTGGTGCTGGGGCTGAACCTGGTGGCCAGCTTCGTGGTGCTGGGGCGCGACGACCTTCCCGTCAGCAGCCGCGCCGGGCAGCTGCTGGTGGTGTGGCTGCTGCCGCTGGTCGGCGCGATCGTATGCATGGCAATGGCTACTGCCGATGGCTCACCCGCACGGGGCGATGGCAGTGGCAGTGGGCCCGCCGATTTCTCCGGCGGCTATTCCGGCGACAGCAACAGCCACCACAGCTACAGCAGCTCGGACTGCGGCAGCGGCGACAGCGGTGGCGGCGGTGACGGAGGCAGCTGCGGCGGCGGTGATTGACGCGAGGTTCCAGGTTGCCGGCCAGCGGCCGGCAACCCCATGAACTCAGCTCCCGCCTTCGGTCGGCAACGGCGCAGGCACGTTCAACAATCCCCCGCTCGCCACATACGCGGCCAAGGCCTGGCCCTGGCTGAGCAGGTGCCGTTCCATCGTGCGTTCGGCGGCCGCGGCATCGCGCTGGCGGAAGCACTCCATCAGTTCGCGGTGTTCGGCCAGCGACTGCGCGGTGCGCCCCGGTGCCAGCAGCTGGCGCCCGCGATGCATCTTCAGGATGCGGTGCAGGTCGTGGGTGATGCGGATCAGCCACGGATTGCCGGCGTAATGCTGCACCGTCTCGTGGATGAGGTAGTTGTTGCGATAGTACTCGGCGATGTTGCCGTCTGCGGCGGCCGTTTCCATCGCCGCGTGCAGTTCTTCCAGCTGCTGCACGCCGGCGTCGTCGATGTGCTTGACCGCTTCATGCGCACAGCGTCCTTCCAGCATCGCCATCACCGGGAACAGCTGGTTGAGGTCTTCCAGTGTCAGCCGGGTCACCCGCGCGCCTCGTCCGGCATCGATCTGCACGAGGCCTTCGGCGGCGAGCAGTTTCAGCGCTTCACGCAGCGGCGTGCGGCTGATGCCCAGTTCCTCGCACAGTGCCGGCTCGTCGATCCACTCGCCCGGTGGCAGGCGGTAGTCGTAGATCCGCTCGCGCACGTGTTCGGCCACCTCCTCATACAGAGGGGCGCGCTTCTTGGCTGTACGGGGAGCAGGAGCGATGGCCATGCACAAAGTGTAACGCCAGGTAGTGCCGGCCGCTGGCCGGCAACCTCATGAAGCCATCCAGCGATCATGGGTTGCCGGCCAGCGGCCGGCACTACCAGAGGCGTTTACATCCAGCCCGGCACCACGAACACCAGCCAGGCCAGCAGCGGGCCGAATGCCACCACCAGGCCGCTGTAGACCAGGAAGCGGCGGAACAGCGTTTCGCGTTCTTCCTTCGCGGCCGAGGCCACTACCAGTGCGCCGTTGGTCGAGAACGGACTGACATCGACGATGGTGGAGGACACGGCCAGCGCGCAGATCACGCCAGCGGCACTGAGATGGCCCTGCATCAGGAACGGCACCGCCAGCGGAATGGTGGCACCCAGCACCGCTGCCGACGAGGCGAATGCGGAGACGATGCCGCCCACGTAGCAGACCAGCAGTGCACCCAGCAGGGGGATGCCGATGCTGGAAACACCGTGGCCGATGAAGTCCACCGCACCGGCATGTTCCAGCACACCGATGTAGGTGACCACGCCGCAGATCAGCAGCACAGTGGACCAACTGATGCCATCCACTGCACCCTTCTGGCTCTGCGGCGACAGCAGTGCCAGCACCACCGCTACCGTGATCGAAACCAGGCCGACGTTGAGGTTGTAGATCAGTGCCGCCACACCGAGCCCGAGCAGGCCGATCAGGGTGAACAACCGCTCGCGGGTCAGGCCCACCGCATCCAGTGCCACCGGATCGTTGGACAGGGTGCCACCACCGGCCGCGACCAGCGCACCGTGGCCTTCGATGGCGAACTGCCGCGACGAGGCCTGCGGACCACCGGCCATCGCCAGTTCCGCGGTGCCGACCTTGCCCGCCGCAGTGATCGAACCGCGGCGCAGCAGCGCGATGCCGCCGAAGGCGAAGAAGCAGATCGTCGCCATCATGAAGTTGAAGCCGAGACTGGTCAGGAACACCGCCATCTCGGTGACGTCCAGCCCGGCCTTCTGCACCACGCCATTGGTGATGCTGCCGTACACGCTGATCGGCGAGAAGCCACCCGCCTGCGCACCATGAATCACCAGCAGGCCCATCATCAGCGGGTTGATGTTGTACTGCTTGGCAAAGCGCAGTGCGACCGGGCCGATGATCGCCACCGCCGCCGGGCCGAGCGCACCGAAGGCGGTCAGCACGGCGGTGATCACGAACATCACCCATGGGATGGCGACGATATGGCCGCGTACCGCTTTCACCGCCCAGTGCACCAGCAGGTCGATGGTGCCGTTCTTCTGCGCGATGGCGAACAGATAGGTGATGCCGACCAGGGTCAGGAACAGGTCGCCCGGGAAGCCGGCGAGTACCTCCTTGCCCCCCATGTCGACCCAGAGCCCGCCGATGATGAAGGCCAGCGCGAAGGCGACGGCACCCATGTTGATCGGCATCGCGGTGGCGACGATGAACATGATCACCAGACCGATGATCGTTGCAATTTGTGGAGTCATGCGCCCTCCCAGACACCTGATTCGCGTACTGCACGGATGGAAGCCCGCCATCCCCGGGTATGGCCTGTTACGTACTGCGCGTTACGTACTGCTCAAACCCGTTACTGCAGCCGCTGCAGCGCGCTGCGGACCCACGCCGCCACGCCGTCCAGGCTCTGGAATTCCTCGATCGCGCGCACCTCGCAGCACGGATAGGCCGGCGCGATCATGCGGGCCAGTGCGTTGCCCGGGCCCAGCTGCAGGAACACCCGCGCGCCGCGCTCGAAGGCCTGGCGCATCACCTGTGCCCATTCGATGGTCTGTGCAAGCTGCGCAGACAGCGTGTGCACCACCGCTGCGGTGTCGCGCACCGGCCGTGCGTCGATGCCGGCCAGCAGCGGCACGCGCGGCGCGCGCAACGTGGTGGCCTGCAGTGCGGCGGCAAACGGTTCGACTGCTGCCGACAGCAGTGGCGTGTGGGCCGGCACATGCACCGGCAGCAAGCGTACCTCCGCGCCCTGCGCGTGCGCGGCAGCGGCCAGCGCCTGCAGTGCCTGCTGCGTGCCGCCAACGATGAAATGATCTGCGCCGTTGGCGATGGCCACATACGTGCCGTGCGTGTCGCACAGCGGCTGCAGCGTCTGTCGATCCAGGCCGAGGATGGCCTGCATGCCCGCACCGGCGGGACTGGCAGCATCCATCAGGCGCGCGCGCTGGGCCGACAGTGAAAGGCAGGTGCTGGCATCGAAACTGCCAGCAATGGCGTGCGCCGCCAGTTCGCCGATGCTGTACCCGGCCAGCACGATCGGGCTCGGCAGGGCGTCGCGCAGGACATGCCATTGCGCGATGCTGGCGGCGCACAGCAGCGGTTGCGCCTGTGTGTTGTCGAAGCGGTCGTCGGCGGCTGCGGCAGCGAACACGTCGCGTCCCAGCACGTCGCCCGCCGCGTCCAGTACCGCGCGTGCAGCGGCGAGGCCACGCACGCGGTCGAACATCGCCGGATGCTGCGCACCCTGTCCGGGGCAGAGCAGGGCCAGGCTCATGCACCCTCCTGCTGCAGCAGGAACCAGGCGCAGGCCAGCAGATCGGCACTGCCACCCGGGCTGAGCCGACGCATCACGAACGCATCGCCCATGGACTGCAGGCGCATGCGCCAGTCCGGCGCGAAGGCGCCGCCCGAGGAAAGGAATGCGCTCGCTTGTTGCTGCGCCCAACGCAGGCCCTCGGCGCCACCACGGTGCAGCAGGTTCAGATCGTCCACCTGCGCCATCAGCTGCATCAGCGTGTGGCACAGCGCGGCGTCGCGCGGCAGGCCGCTGTGCAGCGCGTGGCGCAGGGTCGGCAGGGCCAGCTCGCGCAGCACCGGGTAACCAGCGGCGGCCTGCTCGCGTACGCCGCTGACCCCATGGCGCGCACGCGCGCGTTGTCCCGGGCTGTGCGGGTCCAGTGGCGCCACGATGAGCGCGTCGTTCCACTGCTGGACTGCCAGACACACCTGTGCGCCGGATACAGCATGGCCATGCACGCGCCTGCGCTCAGCAGCGGCGGCCACCAGCAGGCCAAGGCTGAAGATCGCGCCGCGATGGGTGTTGATGCCAGCGGTGGCGGCCAGCATGGCAGTTTCGGCGGCAATGCCGTGATCGCGCAGCACCGTGAAGGGGGCACCCGCGGCACCGGCCCTGGCCACCGCAGTGAAGTAGTGGCGCAGTGCGAACAGGCTGCGCAGGAACGTGCTGGCATCCATGTCGTCATGGCTGCCACTGTTGAACGGCGTGACCAGGCCCGGTTTCGGGGCGCAGGCCAGCTCGGTGTGCAGGCTTGCAATGGCGAGTCGTCCCAGGCGTGCGCTGTCGACCACCGCGCCGCATGCAGGCAACGGCTTGCGGGCGGCAATCATGCGGTCACCTCGCACTTGTCGAACAGCGTATCGCGCGCTTCCAATGCGGCTCCGTCCAAGCGCTTCACCAGCACCTGGCGACTGCGGCCGGCAAGTTCGCGCCAGTTCACCGCGCCACCATCGGGCAGGCACAGCTCGCCATCAAGGCGATGCGGATGGCGGCTCTCCCATGCCAGCAACTGCGCGATCAGCGCTTCGGCCTGCGCGGCGTCGGTCACCTGCCACAGCAGGTCGATGTCCGAACGCTCATGCACGTAGGGCAGGGCGGTCAGCCATTGCCAGGCGAAGGCGCCGAACACACGGGCCGGGGCCAGTGCCTGCAGGTCGTGAAGCGATTGCTGCCACGCCTGCGGAACCACGGCATCGCCTGCCGCCAGCAGCTCACTCAATGCCGGCGGCGCGCGCATGCGAGCGACGTCGTGCAGTGGTACGCGCAACGACAGGCGCTGCTTGCCTTCGGCCGGTGGCAACGGGACGCCCAGTCGCAGGCGCGAATCGGGATCATCCGCTGCACGACGTGCCACTACGGCAGGGAAGCCCTGCGCCAGCCATGCGGAAAGGCGCGGCTCGTGCGTGGGCAGGTCTGCGCGCCAATCGGCGTCGGCCGACAGCCAGACCAGCGTGTGCCGGGCAGGCCGCTCAGGCATTGCCCTGGCTCACGGTGGCGGCCACTTGTGCAGCCAATGTGCGGCCACCGCGTTCGGCACCCAGCGCAGCGCGATGGTCACCGTCGGCGGGTGCGCGCAGTGCGTCCAGCAGGTGATGGGCCAGGTCGCCCTCCCACAGCGATTGCACTGCCCCCATCGCCACGTAGTTTTCCACGCCCGGCGCGAACACCGGCGAGGTCAGGCTCAGCGCCTGCAGTTTTTCCAGCGGCTGCTTGGTCACCCGTGCCATCGCGCGCAGATCCATCACCCGCACCTGCGCATCGGGCAGGGCATGGATGTGGTCGGCCATCAGCCCGAACGACAGGAAGCCGCCGCTGACCGACTCGCCATACACCAGCGTGACCAGGCGCGCACCACGGCGGCGGGCCAGGTCCAGGGTCTGTGCGAGATGGGCGAAGTAGCCGTTGATGCCCAGCAGTTCATCGCGGCGCGCCAGGCGCTGGCCGGCGGTATCGACCAGCATCACGATCGGACGCTGCGGATGTGCAGCGGTGCTGGCCAGCACGGTGTCGGCCAGCACCAGCGCATGGTCAACGCCCACTTCGATCTTGTCGGTGGTGCCGATCACGGTCACATCGCCGTCGTCGGTGGTCGCTGTTCCGGTCAGTACCGAATCGTTTACCGTGATTGCGTGGCCACGCGGGAACAGCGCGTCCAGCAGCGTATTCAATGGCAGGCTCATGGCAGGCTCCGGTGCGCGGTGGCGGCAAGGAAGGCATCGGTTTCCAGCAGTGCCAGGCGTTCTGGTTCCGCAATGCCCTGGCGTGCCCAGATCTGCAGTCCATCGTTGCAGTCGCCCCATGCCGCCACGCGCGCTTTCAATGCGGCGTGGCGTGCCTGCAACGCGGCCAGCGCCGCGTCGGGGTCGGCACTGGCGGTGTCTGGCTGCAGTGCATCAAAGGCTGCCTGCGCAAACGCGCTGATCGCATCGGGCACCAGTACCTGCGCCTGGTCGATCAGGTAGCGGTGCTTGCCACCGGTCACCCGCCACACCAGTGCGCGGTCGCGCGAATCGAATTCCTCCACGCCGCGCACGGTCTCGATCACCTCTGGGCCGGACAGCGACAGCCGTCCCTCCTCGGACATGATCACTGTGCTGCAGCAGCGGGCGACGATGCCCATGCCGCCGAAGGCGCCGTTGCCACTGCCGATCAGCGCCACGACCGGTACACCGGCTGCACGCGCACCCAGGGCGGCACGCATGATTTCGGAAATGGCGATCAGGCCGGCGTTGGCTTCGTGCAGGCGTACACCACCGGTATCGAGCAGCAGCAGCACGCCATCGGGATGGGTGGCTGCCGCACGGCGCAGCAGGCCGGTCAGCTTGGCGCCATGCACCTCGCCCACGCCGCCGCCCATGAATTCCCCCTGCTGCGCGGCCACCAGAACGCGCTTGCCGCGCAGGCGTCCTTCGCCGACGACGATGCCATCGTCGAAGGCGGCCGGTTGGTCCAGCTGCGCGAGGTGCGGACTTATGGCGCGTCGGGCAGGGCCGAGAAATTCGTGGAACGAACCTGCATCGAGCAGCCCGGCGATGCGCGCGCGGGCATCGGCTTCGTAATAGCTGTTGCGCTGTGCGAGCGTCATGGCTGGCCTCCGGCATGCAGGGTCTCAACCGCCTGGTCAAGGCGCAGGCTGACCACCGCCGGTGTGGCGCCGGCATCGTTGATCGACACGCGCACATCGCGCAGGGGATGGCGCTGGGCGAAGTCGGCGATCACCGCCTGCCATACCGTGCCGAAGCCACGCGCGGCGGTGATGATGCGCACCGTCATCGCACCGTCCAGGTCGGCCGGTTCCAGCAGGATTTCCAGGTTGCCCGAGGCCAGTACGCCCACCAGCACGGCATCGGTGGGGAAGCGCACAGGCGTCGTGCCGTCGAATCGATAGTCGAGGGTTTCCATGGCGTGCCCCTTACCAGTTGCGGAAGCGCTTGGGCGGGTCGTACAGACCGCCGGACCAGCGCACCAGGTCTTTCACCGAACGCGCGGCAAGAAGATCGCGGCTGGCGTCGCGCACGTTGATGCCGAGATCGTCCGGGCGGCGGATCACTCCGCGGTCGCGCAGGTTCTCCACCATCGCGCGGTCTCGGCCCCTGCCCACGGCGGTGTAGCCGGCCACGCCGCGGATCGCCTGCTCGCGCTCTTCCGGGCTGCGGCACAGCAGCAGGTTGGCGATGCCTTCCTCGGTCAGCACATGGCTGACGTCGTCGCCGTAGATCATCACCGGTGGCAGCGGCATGGCCGCGCGTTCGGCCAGTTCCCAGGCATCCAGGCGGTCGACGAAGGCCGGCGCCATGTGCTCGCGGAAGGTTTCCACCATCTGCACCACCAGCTTGCGCCCACGCGGCATTTCGCCCGGCCGCGCGGCCTGCTGGCCCGCCTTGAGCCAGGCGTCGCTGGCATGGCGGCGGCCGCGTGCATCCGAGCCCATGTTGGGCGCGCCACCGAAGCCGGCGATACGGTCGCGGGTGGCGGTGGAACTGTTGCCCTGCAGGTCGATCTGCAACGTGGAGCCGATGAACATGTCGCAGGCATACAGTCCTGCAGTCTGCGAGAACGCACGGTTGGAGCGCATCGAACCGTCGGCGCCGGTGAAGAACACATCCCCGCGCGTGGCGATGTACTTCTCCATGCCCAGTTCCGAGCCGAACGAGTGCACCGATTTGACGAAGCCCGATTCGATGGCCGGAATCAGCGCCGGGTGCGGATTGAGCGCCCAGTGCTGGCAGATCTTGCCTTTCAGCCCCAACGATTCGGCATAGGTCGGCAGCAGGAGTTCGATCGCCGCAGTATCGAAACCGATGCCGTGGTTGAGGCGGTTCACCCCGTACTCGGCGTAGATGCCCTTGATCGCCATCATCGCCATCAGCACCTGGATCTCGGAAATCTGCGCCGGGTCGCGGGTGAACAGCGGTTCGATGTGGTTCGGGCGCGGCGCCTGCACCACGAAGTTGACCCAGTCGGCAGGAATGTCGACGCGGGGGAGGGTGTCGACGATCTCGTTGACCTGGGCGATGACGATGCCGCCACCGAATGCGGTGGCCTCGACAATCACCGGCGTGTCTTCGGTGTTGGGGCCGGTGTAGAGATTGCCGTGGCGGTCGGCGGCCTGCGCCGCGACCAGCGCCACGCGCGGGGTGAGGTCGATGAAGTAGCGGCCGAACAGTTCCAGGTAGGTGTGGATGGCACCGATCTGGATGCGCCCTTCGGCCACCAGGTTGGCCAGCCGTACCGACTGCGGCCCGGAGAAGGAGAAATCCAGCCTGGAGGCGATGCCGCGCTCGAACACATCCAGGTGCGAGGGCAGCGACAGCACCGACTGCACCATGTGCAGGTCATGCACGCGTGCCGGGTCGAGGTTGGCCAACGCCTGGGCGAGGAAGTCGGCCTGCTTCTGGTTGTTGCCTTCCAGGCAGATCTTGTCGCCCGGCTCCAGTAGCGCGTGCAGCAGCTCGGCGACATCGCCGGCCGCCACCTCGTGGCCTTTGGCCCATGGCGCGGCGCGTTCCAGCCGCGCCTGGCGGCCCCGCTCCAGCGTGTCCCAGCTCGGGTTCATCGACGGACTTCCGAATGGCGTTGGAATAATTACGCCATAATTACGGAGGGGTGTGCAACCCGCAGCGCAGCAAATCTGACCGCCTGGCGTGCCGACCAACGGTCGGCACCCACCAAATGGCACCCACCAAAAAGAAGGGCCCGCGCGTAGGCGGGCCCATCCAGGTAGGCCACGACCGTTGGTCGTGGCGGGGCGAGAGCGTGCCGACCAACGGTCGGCACCCACCCAACGGTCGGCACCCACCGGGTTTCCGCCTGCCTCAGAACTTCCAGCGCAGGCTGGCTGCCACGAAGCGCGGTTCGCCGTAGTTGTTGTAGTCCAGGTTGGCCCAGTAGGTCTTGTCCAGCGCGTTGCGCACGCTCAGCGTCGCCGTCCAGTTGTCGCTGATGCGGTAGTTGGCGTTGAACTGCACCAGCGCATACGCGGGCTGGTTCACCGTCACCGTGGTGCCCACCCCCACCGGGTAGGGGATGTTGTAGCCCTGCACCTTGCTCTGCCACTGCACGCCACCGCCGATGCTCAGGCGCTCCAGCGCGCCGCGCAGCTGCAACTGGGTATTGAGCTGCAGCAGGTTTTCAGCCGGGTTGGCGTACAGCAGGTCGGTGGCCGCGCGGGTCACTTTGACGTGGGTATAGCCGGCATTGACCGTCCAGCCCGGCAGGATCTCGCCGTTGACGTCCACTTCCCAGCCACGCGCCTTGGTGCCGTTGACGCCGATGTAGGCCGAGCTGCCATCGCTCAGCGAGCCTTCCGGCACGCCCATGTCACGCACCGCGTAGTTGTCCTGCTTGGCTTCGAAGATCGCCGCGTTGGCGGTCAAACGGCCATCAAACCACTGCGTTTTCAGGCCCGCTTCCAGGTTGGAGCCCTGCACTGGCGCCAGCAGGTTCTCGTTGCGGTCCTTGTAGTTCTGCGGGTTGAAGATCTCGGTGTAGCTGGCATAGGCCGCCACGTTCGGGGTGATGTCGTACACCAGGCCCACGTACGGGGTGACTTCATCGCTCACCTTGTACGCGCCGCTGGTGGCGGTGTAGGCACCGGCGGCGTTGTAGGCGCGGGTCTGGGTCTGCCAGCGGCTCAGGCGTGCGCCGGCGATCAGCGCCAGCGGGTCGGCCAGGCGCAGGCGGGTGGCCAGGTAGAAACCGCTCTGCGTGGTCTTGGCCACGCGGCGTGCGCCGGTGAGGGTGTAGGTCACTTCGGAGATGTCGCCATCCCAGGTGTGCACGTTGGGGATGTAGTAGCAGCGCTCACGGCCACAGGTCGCCCAATCGCGCGGGTAGTTCAGCGCCAGGGTATTGGTGGTGCCTTCCAGGTCGGCCCACTGTGCGCCCACGGTCACGTCGTGCTCCCGGCCCCACAGGTTGAAGGTGCCGGTCAGGTAGGCGTCGACGTTGCGGCGGGTGTCTTCCGAATCGCCGGCGGCAGTGCGCAGGTAGATGCCCGCGCCGGTCACCGGGTCGGGATTGCCGGTGCCGTACAGGCGCATGTTCTGCACGTTGCCACGGGTGTAGGCGGTGTTGATCTTCAGCAGCCAGTTCTCACCGAAGCGCTGTTCCAGGTTGGCGAATACCGTGCTGGTCTCGCGCTGCCAGTAGCTCCACTTCGGCGCCAGGTTGGTCGAGCGCGGCAGATGCGCGAAGTTGCCCTTGCTGTCGAAGAACGGCACGGTGCCCCAGGTCGAACCCACCGGGTTGTTGTCCTGGGTCTGGTAGCCGACGGTGACCGTGGTGCTGTCGGTCACGTCGCCTTCCAGCACGGCCATGCCGGCCACCTTGTTCTCTTTGTAGCGGTCGTAATAGAAATCGCGGTCGGTGTAGGCGGCGACCACGCGGCTGCGGAAGCGGCCGTCGGCGGTCAGCGGCGCGGTCACGTCCGCTTCCATGCGGCGGTAGTCCCAGCTGCCGGCACTGACCGAGAACGAGGCGTCGAACTCCTTGCCCGGGCGCTTGCGCAGCAGGTTCACCGTGGCCGAGGGCACGCCGGCGCCGCTGAGCAGGCCGTTGGCGCCGCGGATCACTTCCACCCGGTCGTAGAAGGCGGTGTCGTATTCCTGGTTGGTCGAGCCGCTGTAGGTGGGAATGCCGTCCACCTGGAAATCGGTGATGGCAAAGCCGCGCGCGTAGTACAGCGGGCGCTGGGTGTCATAGAAGGACACGCTGACGCCGGTGACATTGCGCATCACGTCGTTGAGGCTGAACAGCGATTCGTCCTGCAGGCGCTGCAGGCCGATCACCGTGGACGACTGCGGCGTTTCCTGCAGGGTGATCGGCAGGCGCGTGGTGCTGGACGGCGGCGCGGACTGCTCGGCGCGCACGCTCACCCGGTCCAGGGTCTTGGCGTCGGACGCATCGGCAGCGACATCGGCAAACGCCGACGGTGCAGCCACGGCGAGGGAGGACAACAGGGCAGCCGGCAGCAGCGCACGGCGTGGCAGGCGGGTACGGAGGGTCAGAGACATGGCGGGCTCGAAGCGTGAAGGCGGGGAAGGGGCGGCAACAGTTGTCCAGCACCCGGGCGGCGGCTTCGGGCACATCAGGTCCATCTGGGATGGGCGCGGTCACTGCGCAGGACGCAAATGTAAATAATTCTTAACAACATTACAATTCGCGTCATTGCGCATGGGCTTGTCGGCGCCCGGCAGGGATTTCTGCAGAGCCGAGCCCATGCTCGGCCGTTGGCAACCGCGAGGAGCAGCCGAGCGCAGGCTCGGCTCTACAGGTGGGTGCGACACAAACGCAGACGGCCACCCGAAGGTGGCCGTCCGTTTCCGTCCAATGGCAAGCGCAGGCTTACAGCGCCTGCAGTTCCTCGTTGGCGTTGCGCTTTTCCTTGGCCGGCGCCGGGGTCGGGGCGGCTGTCGGTGCCAGGGCCGGCGTCGCGCCCGCTTCCACCGGAACATCCAGGTAGGGCAGGTGCAGGGTCTGGCTGGTCAGCGTGCGGATCTCGTTGGTCAGCGCGGCGCTCTCGTTGAGCTTGCGGCCGTACGACGGCACGATCTCGCGCAGGCGGGCTTCCCAACCGGCCTTCATCTGTTCCGGGAAGGCCTTGGCCATCAGGTCGAGCATGATCGGCGGCGAGGTCGAGGCGCCCGGCGAGGCACCCAGCAGCGCGGCAAGGGTGTGGTCCTTGTCGGTCACGATCTCGGTACCGAACTGCAGCACCGCGCCCTTCAGCGGATCACGCTTGATGATCTGCACGCGCTGGCCAGCGGTGACCAGCTTCCAGTCGCCCGGCTTGGCGTTGGGGAAGTACTTGACCAGTTCGGCCTGGCGATCGGCGTCGTTGAGGCGTGCCTGGCCCATCAGGTACTGCACCAGGTCCAGGTTGTCCTTGCCCACTTCCAGCATCGGGCCGACGTTGTTGTGGTTGACCGACGAATACAGGTCCCACCACGAGCCGTGCTTGAGGAACTTGGTGCTGTACAGCGCGAACGGCCCGAACAGGACCACCGGCTTGCCATCCAGCTTGCGCGCATCCAGGTGCGGCACCGACATCGGCGGCGAGCCGGTTTCGGCCATGCCGTAGGCCTTCACGCCATGGCGCGAGGTCACGTCCTGGCCCTGGAAGGCGAGGAACTGGCCGCCCACCGGGAAGCCGGCGTAGTCCTTCGATTCCGGGATGCCCGACATCTGCAGCAGCTTCAGCGCGGCGCCACCGGCACCGATGAACACGAAGCGGGCGTGGGTGGTGGACTCGGTGCCGGCCTTGAGGTCCTTCACCGTCACGTTCCAGCTCTTGTCCGCGTTCTGCCGCAGCGCGCTGACCTCATGGTTGAGGTGCAGGCCGAAGTTCGGGCTGTGCTGCAGGCCGGCGGTCAGCTGGCGGGTGATGACGCCGAAGTTGACGTCGGTGCCCAGCGGCATCCAGGTGGCGGCGACCTTCTGCTTCGGGTCGCGGCCTTCCATCAGCAGCGGTGCCCACTGCTTGATCTGCGCCGGGTCTTCGGAGTACTGCATGCCGTAGAACAGCGGGTTCTTCACCAGCGCCTGCTGGCGCTTGTGCAGGTAGGCGATGTTGTCATCACCCCAGACGAAGCTCATGTGCGGGGTCGGGTTGATGAAGTCGCTGGGCTGGCTCAGCCGGCCTTCCTTCACCTGGTGCGACCAGAACTGGCGCGAGACCTCGAACGATTCGGCGATGCCGACCGCGCGCTTGGTCTCGATGCTGCCATCGGGCAGTTCCGGTGTGTAGTTCAGTTCGGCGAATGCCGAGTGGCCGGTGCCGGCGTTGTTCCAGCCGTCCGAGCTTTCACCGGCGACGCTGTCGAGGCGCTCGTAGACCTGGATGTTCCAGTCCGGCTGCAGTTCCTGCAGGTAGGTGGCCAGAGTGATGCTCATGATGCCGGCGCCGACCAGCACGACATCGACGGGCTTGTCGTTGCTCGCGGCGGGCACCGAGCGCTGGGTCAGCGGCCAGTACAGGAACAGTGCGGCGACCAGCAACAGCAGCACGAGCAGGGCGAGCAGGGCCTTGCCAAATTTCTTCATGGGGGCGGAATCGTTGGCGGGGGGAAGGGGTCAGGATGCGCAAGAAGCAGGGAAAGAGCGTGAAGAAACAACGCCTTGCAGCATTCCAGGGGCAATTTTAACCGCTTCTGGTCCGATTTTGATGCAACGCAGCATCCGACGGTTCGCGGCACCCTCACCCGCTAGCGCCGGGCCATGCCCGGCGATGCACTCAATCACGCCAACTCAAGGATCTCGTCACCTGCCTCATCGATCTCGCCGGTCGCCTTCCAGCCCAGATGCCGATAGAAGCCATACGAGCGCGAACGCGGGTCTGCCGAGCAGGCCAGGAATAGGCGGGTGTGGCCGGCATCGCGGGTCAGGCTGACCACGTCCTGCAGCAGCTGCCGGCCGATGCCGCGGTTCTCGAATTCCGGCAGCAGGGCCAGCACCAGCACCTCGCCGCTTTCGCGGTCGGCAAAGCAGTAGCCGGCCATCCGCTCGCCCTCGCAGGCGATGCGGCCGATGGAATCGCCCTCGGCGATGCCCGCTGCCCAGCTGTCCTCGGTGATGCCCAGTTCGGCCAGCCGCGCGGCACTGAAGGCGTTTTCGCGGGTGCGCCCGCGCAGGTCGATGCAGGCAGCGGCATCATCGGGGAGGGCATCGCGGTAGTGGATCGTCATATGGGAAACCTGGGGTCGAATGGAACCACATGAGTGTGGACGACCCGGATGGAGATTGGATGGAGACGGCGGCGGTCTTCAATCACTGCCGATGGTGAAGTATTCCGCCGCGAAGTAGGCCAGTTGATAGGCCAGTGTCGCTGCGGCCAGCACCAGTTGCATACGCGCGCTGCGCAGATGCCATCCCAGCGCCGCAACGATGAGCATCAGCGCCGTGTGCAACGGGTAGGCATCCCCCAGCAGCCGCCATCGGCTTCCTCCCTTGATCGCGGTGTCCACAAGGTCCAGTAGCGTCAATATCGCGATCACCCCGAAGATCCAGCGCCGCCGCTGCATCAGGTAGTGGCCGTAACTGCCGTAGTCGCGCAGGTCGTCGGGAAACAGCAGCGCGCACAGCAGGAACCAGGTCGCGCTGTAGGTGATCACGAACAGATAGGTTTCAAATGTCCAGCGATGCACTTCAACGAGGCGGAATTCCCACCACCAGAAGGTGACCAGCGACACCAGCGTCCACATCACCCAGCACAGGTGCAGCGCCGAACAGCCACGCCGCTGCGGGTGCTCGATGATCTGCGCCAACCCCTTCAGCAGGGTGGTGATGGACAGGCCGAGGATGATCCCCATCACCACGCGGATATGCAGGAATACCGGTTCGGTTTCCATCAGCCAGCCCCCTCGTCGGTTGCGCCGATGCTTGCACAAAAAGGGGACGTAGGGATCAAGTCGTTTCCAGCCCGACCTCTCCATGGCTGAGACTCAACGAGTCCTGACTACCAAGGGCTGCATTCCCAAAGCTTGGCTGCCTTGGTGGTATCAAGGCGAAGTGAGGCCGTGCTGACGCAGCAAGGCAAGGTACTTCCCGCCTTCATCGTCAGCGTCGAATATGTCCTCGCCATCCAATGCATAAGCCCTGAGCAGGTACTCCAGCGCCTGATCCCGTTGTCCTTGAAGTTCATGACATTGGCCAACCCGATACAGGATGAAGGCGTTCGCATGACCGTCCGGACCATTCAGCGCATCCACGAAGTACTGTAGGGCTTCGGGAAAATGTCCTGACATAAAACTCGCGTCGCCAAGCGAGGCGCAGAGCCACGTGTAGGCTTCCCAATCGTTGGCAGGGGCAGGCAACTTGTCCAAAGCCTGCAGCCAGCAGCGCATTGCGCCAGCGTGATCATCGGCATCCATGCAGGTGTTTCCCTGCTCGGAGAGTCCAGTGACCTGCTCGTAGATGTCGTCAGGAAGCTCCATTCGGTTTGGCTCGCAATCAATGAACCCTCAAGCCTACGCGGGACCTCTGCAACTGTCGGCTGGCAATGACGCAATTGAATGTCGGGATCGCCCTGTTCCCGTATTCGTGAGCAGAAGGTTCGAAGTCGACCAAAGTCGGCATCCACCCATGCGCGTCCGCTCAGCGCCTGCGCTGCACCAGCGCCGAGGCGGCGTCCAGCACCGCCCGGGTCAGCAGGGCCATCGTCTGCACGTCGCCCTTCCAGTGCTGCCAGTACAGCGGCACGTCTTCCCACGCGCGCTGCCGCACATACACCAGGCGCCCGGCATCCAGATGGCGCTTGACCAGCGGCAGGGGATTCATCGTCCAGCCGAGCCCGCCCAGATTGGCCTGCACGAAGGCACGGGTGGAGGGAATCCACCAGGTCGGCGCGGTGCTGGGCAGGTCGGCGCCGGCCATGCGCCGGGCAAAGCGTGACTGCATGTCGTCCTTGCGGTTGAACACCAGCACCGGTGCCTGCGCCAGCGCCTGTGCGGTCACGCCCTTGGCGAAGTGCTGCTCGCGGAACGCCGGCGTACAGGTGGCGGCGTAGCGGATGCTGCCCAGCGCGTGGATCTGGCAGCCCTGCACCGGCTCGTCCAGGGTGGTCACTGCCCCCAGCACGGTGCCCTGGCGCAGCAGCTCGACCGTGTGGTCCTGGTCTTCCACCCGCAGGTCCAGGGTGGTGCCGGTGCCCTGCGCGAACTGCTGCGCGGCCTGCGGGAACCAGGTCTCCAGGCTGTCGTGGTTCACCGCCACGGGGATGCTGGCCTGCGGCAGGTCCTCGTCGGCCAGGCCCATGCGGTGCAGGGCATCGTGCTCCAGCAGGGCGGTCTGCTCGGCCAGCTGCACCAGCAGCTGGCCTTCGGCGGTGGCGGTCGCAGGCGTGCCACGTTTGACCAGCAGGCGGCCGATGCGGTCTTCCAGTGCCTTGACCCGCTGCGAGATGGCCGAGGGGGTGACGTTGAGCGACTGCGCAGCACGGTCGAAGCTGCCTTCGCGGATCACCGCAGCCAGGGCCCGCAGCTGTGCATGGTCGATGCGCATGGCAATTAAGCTCCGCTAATGTTGGTTTAGTAAGTTTAGCTCGTCTTTTCTATGTTGCGGCGCGACAATGGCGCCCGTTCCGGTGCTGTCCGCCTTCGCGAGGCACCGCTCCCCCAAGCAAGACAAGGTAGTGAATCCCATGTTCTCGGTCATCTCCGCCAGCACCGGCCTCGGTGCCTGGTTCAGTGGTGCGGCTACCGGCATCGGCCTGTTTGCCGTGGTCGGCGCCCAGAGCGCCTTCATCCTGCGCCAGGGCATCCTGCGCAAGCACATCGTGCCGGTGGTGGCCACCTGTGCGGCCATCGATGCGATCTTCATCTTCGCCAGCGTGGCCGGCCTGCGCACGCTCACCACGGCGCTGCCGTGGCTGACCACCGCCGTCCTCTGGACCGGCGTGGCCTTCCTGGCCTGGTATGCGATGAAGTCCGCACGCCGTGCGATCGCCGGCGGCGGCGGCATGGGCGAAGCCGACAGCGATGACGGCAGCCGCCGTGCGGTGCTGATGGCGGCGGTCGGCTTCTCGCTGATCAACCCGCACTTCTGGCTGGACATGATGGTCATCGGCTCCATTGCCGAGAACTTCGGCAATGCGCGCATGGCCTTCGCTGCCGGCGTGGTTACGGCGAGCTGCCTGTGGCTGACCGCGCAGGGCCTCGGCGCGCGCCTGCTGGCGCCGCTGTTCACCAAGCCCAGCACCTGGCGCGTGCTGGACGGCACCATCGCGGTGATCCTCAGCATCCTGGCCCTCACTCTGGCGGTGCGCGGGGTCCATTGACCCGGCACACGCCCCCCGAATCCACGTCCTGACTCTCTCTCCAAGGTAGTGGTAACAACGGCACCGGCAACGGTGCCGTTGTTTTTTGCGCGTACTGGCGGCGTGGCCGCTGGCCTGCCTAGAATCGGCCAGCCGGGACAAGGCGTCCAGGCGTAAGGGGGGGAAGGATGCGCAGGTATGGATTGGCCGCCATCATCGTGGCAGGGATGGTCGTGGCAGGGATGGCGTGGGGGACCGCCGCTGCGGTTGATCTGGACACCTACGTGCGGGCGGACAAGTTCGAGGATGTGATCCTGTCGCCCAGCGGCGACTACCTGGCCGCGACCGTGCCCGGTGATGGCTTCACCGCGTTGATCATCCTGCGTACGGACGACAACACGCCGGTGGGTAGCCTGCGGCCGCCACGCAATTCCCATGTCTTCGATATGCACTGGGTCAACGACGATCAGGTGATGTTCGGCCTGGCCCAGAAGTTCGGCACCCGTGATGCACCCTGGGCCACCGGCGAGCTGCTGGCGCTCGACGCGCGTACCGGGCGTACGGACGTGCTGGTCGGCTACCGCAACCTGGGACTGCGCCTGCGGCCCAGGTACCACAGCGAGGCGGCAGCATTCCTCAGCGACACCCTGCCGGGCGACGATGGCCAGGTGGTCATTGCAATGGGCGCGTCGCGCCTGGACGCCAATGGCTATGCGGCCCGGCTCGACCTCGCTACGGGCAAGCAGCGCATCCTGGCCCGCGCGCCGGTACCGGCGTCTTCCTACACGATCGATCCCAAGGGTGACGTGCGCTTCGTGCGTGGCACCGGCAGCGACAACGGCAGCCGTCTCTACCACCGCAACGGCGGCGAATGGGCGCTGGTGAATGATGAAACGGCCAGTGGCCGCATCGAGGCGGCACTCGGCTTTTCCGCCGATGGCCAGCTGGCCTACCTGCAGAGCGAGCAGGCCACGGGACCCGATGCCATCGTCAGCTGGAACCCGGCCACGCAGGAACGCAGGGTTGTCCTGCGTGACGATGTGGTCGATCCGGCACGGGTGATCCGCCGCCCCGGCAGCAGGGTGCCGGTCGGCGCGCTGTTCCTGGGCGATACCCCGCGCACCCGCTTCTTCGATGAAGCATCGGCCGAAGCGCGGCTGTACCGCAGCCTGGAGGCGGCATTTCCCCGGCGGGCGGTGTTCATCACCTCCAGCACCCGTGATGGACGAAAGCTGCTTCTGGAAACCTGGTCCGGCGCCAATCCGGGCGAGTTCTACCTTTATGACGTCGACCGCAGACAGGCGCGCTTCCTGCTGGCGCGCAGCGAATGGATCGACCCGGCTGCGACCGCATCGGTGCGGTCCATAAGAGTGAAGGCACGCGACGGACTGGACCTGCATGGGTTCCTGACCGTGCCGCACGGCAGTACCGGCCGCGACCTGCCGATGGTAGTGCTGCCGCATGGCGGTCCCATCGGCGAGTACGATGACGGACGTTTCGCGCACGAGACGCAGTTGCTGGCAGCGGCCGGCTATGCCGTGCTGCAGGTGAATTTCCGCGGATCCGGCAACTTCGGCCGTGCCCACATGCGTGCGGCCATGCGGCAATGGGGCCGCGCCATGCAGGATGACGTGACCGATGCAACGCGCTGGGCCATCGCCGAGGGCATCGCCGACAGCAAACGCATCTGCATCTACGGTGCCAGCTACGGCGCCTACGCGGCGATGATGGGACCGGTGCGCGAGCCGGGGCTGTACCAGTGCGCGGCAGGCTACGTGGGCGTTTACGACCTGCCGTTGATGTACACCCGGGGCGATGTGGGCGACAGCCGTTCCGGTGTCGCCTATCTGCAGCAGTGGCTGGGCGATCCGGCCTCGCTGGATGAGGTGTCGCCGGTTGCGTTGGCAGATCGCATCAGGGTGCCGGTATTCCTGGCCGCTGGTGGTGAGGATGCGCGTGCGCCCATCCAGCACAGCAAGCGCCTGCAGGCCGCGCTGGAACGGGCCGGCACGCCGGTGGAAACCCTGTATTTCCGCACCGAGGGCCACGGCTTCTACACCCAGGCGCATCGCAGCGAGTACTACGGTCACCTGCTGGCGTTCCTGTCGCGCAGCCTGGGAGGAGCCACCGCACAGACGCAGGCCAGCGGTGATGCGCAGAAGGCGCCCTGAGTCTGGCGATGGCGCGCTCTTCACTGGCGCCGCCATCGTCGGCCTGCCTAGAATCGGCAAATCTGGACAGGGTGTCCGGCAGGGAGGGGGAAGGATGCGCAGGACTGTATTTGCCGCGCTGCTGTGCGCGGTGGTGGGCGGGACGTCGGCGGGTACCGGCGGGGTGGACCTGGAGAAGTACCTGAAGCCGGAGTCGTTCTCGGACGTCAAACTCTCGCCGGGCGGCGAATACGTCGCCGGCACCGTACCGCTGGACGATTCCACCGCGCTGATCATCCTGCGCACGTCCGACCGCAAACCCGCGGGTGTATTCCGGCCACAGGACAAGAACCACGCAAACACCTTCGAATGGGTGAGCAATGACCGCCTGCTGGTCGGCCTGGCCGAGAAGCTTGGCGCGCTGGATACCCCGCAACCGACCGGTGAACTCTACGGCGTCAATGTCGATGGCAAGGGCGGCGAACTGCTGGTCGGCTACCGCGTGCAGGGCCGTGGGCTGGGCACGCGCATCCAGCCGAAGAAGGTGGAGGACGTCGCGGCTTTCCTCACCGACGAGCTGCCCGGCGATGACCGCAATGTACTGATCGCGGTGTGGCCCTTTGCCGATGATCCCTATACCCGCGTGGAGCGGCTGGATGTGGTCAGCGGGCGCCGCGTGCGCGTTTCCGGCTCGCCGGTGCAGCGCGCCAGCTTCACCACCGATCATCAGGGCGAAGTGCGCTTTGCTCACGGCGCTACCTCGGACAACGTCAACAAGCTCTACTACCGCGCTGGGACCAATGCGCAGTGGTCACTGGTCAATGACGAATCGCTGAGCCACCGGGTGGAAGGGGCCATCGGCTTCTCCGAAGATGGTGCACTGGCCTATCTGCAGGTCGAGCAGCCCACCGGGCCCGATGCCATCGTCAGCTGGAACCCGCAGACCGGCGAACGGCGCGAGGTGCTGCGCGATGGCGTGGTCGATCCTTACGCGATCATCTTCCGCCCGGGCACCCGCGTGCCGGTGGGCGCGCTGTATGTCGGCGATGCACCGCGCACCCGGTTCTTCGATGAGAAGGGAGCCGATGCCCGTCAGTACCGCAGCCTTGAGGCGGCGTTCGGCGGCCCGGTGCTCATCACCTCCAGTACCCGCGATGGCGGCAAGGTGGTGGTGCAGACGTGGTCGGGCAGCAACCCCGGGGATTTCTACCTGTTCGATACCCGCGCGAAGGCGGCCGAGCATCTGCTCAGCCGCAGTGAATGGATCGACCCGAAACTGGCCGCCACGGTTCGCCCGTTTGCATTGAAGGCCCGCGACGGCGTGTCGCTGCATGGATTCCTGACATTGCCGCAGGGCAGTGATGGCCGCAATCTGCCAATGGTCGTGTTGCCGCACGGCGGCCCCTTCGGCGTGTTCGATGAAGGCAGCTACAGCAGCGAGCCACAGATGCTGGCCGCCGCAGGGTATGCGGTGCTGCAGGTCAACTTCCGTGGTTCGTCCAATTATGGCCGCGCCTTCGCCCAGGCGGGTGCGAAGCAGTGGGGCGCGGCGATGCAGGACGATGTGACCGACGCCACGCGCTGGGCCATCGCCGAGGGCATCGCCGACAGCAAGCGCATCTGCATCTATGGCGCCAGTTACGGTGCGTACGCGGCGATGATGGGGCCGGTACGGGAGCCGGGGCTGTACCAGTGCGCGGCCGGCTATGTCGGCGTGTATGACCTGCCGCTGATGTTCACTGGGGAGGCGCAGTTGAGCGATTCGGCCTTGCTTTGGCAGCGCGATTGGGTGGGTGATCCGAAGACGCTGGGCACCCGTTCGCCGGTGAATCTGGCCGCGCAACTGAAGGTGCCTGTATTCCTGGCCGCCGGAGGCGAAGACCGTCGTGCGCCGATCAAGCACACCGAGCGCATGGAAGCCGCGCTGAAGGCGGCCGGCTCGCCGGTGGAGAGCCTGTATTACCGCACCGAAGGCCATGGCTTCTACCGGCCAGAGCATCAGCGCGAGTACTACACCAGGCTGCTGGCCTTCCTGTCGCGCAGCCTGGGCGGCAGCACCGCCAGCACCAGCACAACCGCGGGTGCTGACAAGGCGCCGTGAGGCAGAGCAGCCGCGTCCTGCGGACCCGATGCCGGGCAGGGGATGCCCGGCTTCAAGGAGGAAGTCATGAAGCTTGCAAAGGCACTGGCTGCAGTGATGGCCATCTGCGGCGCGGGTGGGGTGGATGCTGCGGAGGTTTCGCTGGACGGCTATGTGCGTCGTGCGGAGTTCAATGACATCCAGCTCTCGCCCACCGGCGAATACCTGGCCATGACCTTGCCGCTGGAGGGCGCGACCGCCGTAGCGGTCCTGCGTACCGACACGATGGAGCTGGTCGGCAATTTCCGACCGCCCCGCAACAACCATGCCGCCGAGGTCGACTGGGTGAGTGATACCCGCCTGCTGATCGGTCTGGCCGAAAAATGGGGTCCGCTGGACCAACCGCGGCCGACGGGCGAACTGTATGCCATCGATGCCAATGGCAAGCGTGGTGATCTGCTGGTCGGCTATCGCGCCCGCCCGGATGAGCCCGGCTTCGTGACCGGACGCGTGGTCGAGCCGGTTGCCGCCTTCCTGACCGATCCGTTGCCTGCCGACGAACGCAACGTGTTGATCTCGCTGTGGCCATTTGCCAATGACACCAATGCGCGGCTGGAGCGGATGGACGTCATCACCGGGCGCCGCATTCCCGTTTCGCGTTCACCGGTGCAGCGCGCGACGTTCACCACCGATAGTCAAGGTGAGCTGCGCTTCGCCCACGGCGCCGCTGCCGACAACGTCAACAAGCTCTACTACCGCGAAGGGCCCGATCGCTGGACGCTGATCAACGACGAAGGCAACAGTCACCGCATCGAGCGCCCGATCGGCTTCTCCGCCGACAACCGCCTGGCCTACCTGGTGGTGGAGCAGGCCCGCGGCCCCGATGCGGTGGTCAGCTGGGACCCGATCAGCGGAGAGCGGCGTACGCTGCTGCAGGACGATACCGTTGACCCTACCCGCGTGGTCTACCAGCCCGGCACGCGCGTGCCGGTGGGCATCCAGTTCGTCGGCGCTGTTACGCGCGCGGCCTTCTTCGATGAGCAGTCGCCGACCGCCAGCATCCAGCGCAAGCTGGAAAAGGCGTTCCCAGGGCAGGCGGTGAGCCTGCTCTCCGGCACCCGCGACAACGCTCGCCTGTTGGTGAAGGTGAGCTCGGCGACCAATCCCGGTGATTACTTCATGTACACCACCGCCACCCGCAACGCCGCTTTTCTCACCAGTCGCCATCGCTGGTTCGATCGCGAGGGCGGTGCCAGCGTGCGCCCGGTCACCCTGGCTGCGCGCGATGGCCTGCCGCTGCACGGCTTCCTGACCCTGCCCAAGGGCAGTCATGGGCACAACCTGCCGATGGTGGTGGTCCCGCACGGTGGTCCGATCGGCGTGTTCGATGACGGTGGTTTCGAGCGCGAGAACCAGTTGCTGGCCGAGGCCGGCTACGCGGTGCTGCAGGTCAACTTCCGTGGCTCGGGCAACTACGGTCGCGCCCACACCCAGGCCGCTGCCCGGCAATGGGGCCGCGCGATGCAGGACGATGTGACCGACGCCACCCGTTGGGCGATCAGCCAGGGCATCGCTGACGGCGGACGCATCTGCATCTACGGCGCCAGCTACGGTGCCTACTCGGCGATGATGGGCGTCGTGCGCGAGCCCGGGCTGTACCGGTGCGCGGCAGGCCATGTCGGCGTGTACGACCTGCCGTTGATGTTCAAGCGTGGCGACATCCAGGATCGGGCTTCGGGCGTGACCTACCTGCAGCAGTGGCTGGGCGAGCCGGCCACGCTGGATGCGGTGTCGCCGGTCAACCTGGCGGCAAGCATCAAGGTGCCGGTGCTGCTGGCCGCCGGTCGCGAAGACCTGCGCGCGCCCGTGCAGCACACCGAGCGGATGGAGGCCGCGTTGAAGCAGGCCGGCGTGCCGGTGGAAGCGGTGTACTACCCGCGCGAGGGGCATGGTCTGTACGCCGAGGCCAACCAGCGCGACTACTACACCCGACTGCTTGCCTTCCTGTCGCGCAGCCTGGGCGGTGGCACGGCAGCCGCCGCGACGGCTTCCGGCAAGGCCAAGGCACCCTGAAACAGACGCGGCGGCAACCATCATGGTTACCGCCGCTGCGACCTGCCGATGGGTGTTACTTCACCCCATGCATCATCCGCTTCAACAGCGGCGCAGCGATGAAGGCCAGCAACGCGCAGCCCAGGCCGATCCACATCAGCAGCCAGAACAGGTGCGCATAGGCGCCGGCGGCCGCGGCCATGTCCAGTGTTTCGCCTTCGGGCACGTCGATCGCCGCCAGCTTGCCGAACAGCGCGGCCAGCGTTTCCGAGAAGGCTGTCGCCAGGAACCAGGTGCCCATCATCAGGCTCATTACCCGCGGTACCGCCAGCTGGGTCACCGCCGACAGGCCCACCGGCGACAGGCACATCTCGCCGCTGGCCAGCAGGAAGTAGGCCAGTACCAGCCACCACACGCTGGCCATCTCGCCGGTGGCACCGACGTGCTGCGCGGCCAGTGCCAGCGGCACGAACGACAGCGCGCCGATCACCAGGCCCCAGGCTGATTTCACCGGCTTGCCCGGTTCCCAGCCGCGGCGGTCCATCCACGTCCACAGCGCAGCGAAGGCTGGCGCCAGCAACACCAGGAACAGGCCGCCCAGATAGGTCAGCGAACCGGCGGTCTGCGGAATCACCAGGCAGTCACGCACCAGCAGCACCAGCATCAGCGCAACGATGCCGATGAAGAACGTACGCGGCGCGGTCGAACCAGGACGGCGTTCGGACAAGCGCGCGCTGACCACGAAGCCCAGCGGCGCCAGCAGCAGCGACACGATCGACCACGGCAGCGGCGAGCCTTCGCGGATCACCAGCGCCGGCACGATGTCCTTGGTCAGCAGGCGATCAGTAAAGGTCACCCACGAGCCGTACGACTGCTCGTACATCGTGAAGAACACCAGCGCCATGAAGATCAGCACCATCAGCGCGATCATCTGCTGGCGCTGCACCGGCGTGCACTTCGTGCCGGTGAACCACGCGAACCAGACCAGCACGCCGCCCAGCACCACCAGCATCAGCATCAGCGCCAGGCTGATTTCACCGCCAAGCGCGAAGGCACCGTTGCCGGCTGCCCACATCAGCCAGGCCACCGGCAGCACGCCGATCACCGCGCACAGGTAGATCAGCCATTCGCGCGGCAGGCCCAGCACCTTCTGCTTCAACGTGGCCGGCTGCGGCGGTTCGGCGTGGCCCTGCAGGTACTTCTGGCCCCACAGGAACATCGCCAGGCCGGCGATCATGCCGACGCCGGCCGCACCGAAACCGTACTTCCAGCCGTAGACCTCGCCGAGGAACCCGCACACCAGCGAGGAGAATAGGGCGCCCAGGTTGATGCCGGCATAGAACAGCGAGAAGCCCGAATCGCGGCGTGGATCGTCCTGCGGGTAGAGCTTGCCGACGATGGTGGAGATGTTCGGCTTGAGGAAGCCGACGCCCATGATGATCAGCGCCAGCGACAGGTAGGTCACGGCCAGCGCCGAGGTGTCGCGCACCACTTCACCATTGACCCGGTACGCCGCGTGGCCTTCGAAGGCCATGCCCAGGTGGCCGAGCACCAGCAGGATGCCGCCGAACAGCACCGCCCGGCGCATGCCCAGCCAGCGGTCGGCCAGCATGCCGCCGAACACCGGGATGCAGTACACCAGGCCGCCGTAGGCACCGAGCAGGTCCAACCCGGCCTTGTCGCCGAACAGGTGGTATTTGGTGAGATACAGCAGCAGCAGCGCCTTCATGCCGTAGAAGGAGAAGCGCTCCCACATTTCGGTGAAGAAGCAGACGTAGACGCCCTTGGGGTGACCCAGGAAGTCGTCGGAAGCGATAGCAGTGGAATTCATCGCGGAATTATAGGCCCGCGCCCGCTTTCAGTAGATCCACGCCATGCGTGGATGGCCGCCCCGGTACATGGCCTACAGATACCGCAACCAGGCCAGGTCGCGTCGCCGTGCCTTGAACCGCGCGAACGCCCGCGTTGGTGGATACAGCACCACCGCCAGCGCGCAGGCCACCAGCAGCAGGCCGGCCACCGAGTCCAGTGCATACAGGCTGCCGTGGGTCGGGCCCCAGGTCTTCAACGCGGCCAGGTACAGCAGCTTCAGCACGTACAGGTGCAGCAGGTAGAAGAACATCGGCGCTGCACCGATATCGGCCAGCGGCCGCAGCGCACGCGCCAGCGGCGGCCACTCGTACAGCCGCAACAGCAGCAGGCCCGCGCCAAGGGTCAGCAGCAGGAACTGCAGCGAGGGCGGGTACTTGGTGATGTTGAACACGCTCATCCACGTGCGCAGCGTGGTCTGCTGGTACTGCCAGGGCGCGTCGCCATAGTCGTTGGCGAAGCGCAGCAGGGCGAAGGCGGCCAGCGCGCCCAGCCCGGCCCACAGCAATCGCTGTCGGCGCTGTTCCGGATCGCTGCTGGCAGCGAACCACGGCGCCATCAGGTAGCCCAGCGCGATCACCCCGATCCACGGCAGCACCGGGTAGGAGGTACGTAGGCTCAACGGCCCCGCCTCGATCCAGTCACGCTGGTGCAGCACCTTCCACAGCACCGCCAGGGCGCCGTCGCCCTGCACGCGTACGCCATCCAGCAGGTTGTGGCCAACCACCAGCGCCACCGCCAGCATCGCCAGCAGCGGCCGTGGCAGCCACAGCAGGCCAGCCAGTGCGATCATGCTCAGGCCGATCGCCCAGATCACCTGCAGGTACACCGTGTCCGGCGGGAACTGGAAGGTCCAGGCGAAGTTGACCAGGGTCAGTTCCAGCACCACCAGGAACAGGCCGCGCTTGAGCAGGAAGGCGGCGATGGCGCGGCGCGGGTCGCCCTGGCGTTGACCATACAGCCACGCCGACAGGCCGGTCAGCAGCACGAACACCGGTGCGCACAGGTGCGCCAGCAGGCGGCAGGCGAACAGGGCAGGGGACACGGTCGCCGCGTCCATCGGGTCGCTCACCTGGTACTGCAGGAAGAACGTCTCGCGGACGTGGTCGAGCAGCATCAGCAGCATCACGGTGCCGCGCAGCTGGTCGATGGAGGCCAGCCGGGGGGAGGCAGAGGAGGGCATGCGGTGGGGGCGTATGGGGCGACGGAAAGTTATAACATAGCGTTTGTGGCATGCCCACTCGGGCTTTGCCGTATCGGCTCGCTGGCCGTGCCGCTGCGGGTCTGTGCCTGTTCCATGCTCGGCCCCCATCCTTTGGCACGCTGGACTTGCCGCCCCCTGAACGCTAGCGTGCAAGGGATTTTTTGCCAGCAGGGGCTTTCATGAACCATGACGCTGCGCCCAAGCAGCTCACTTTCCGCGCGGTGGTCCTTGCCATCGTGCTGGCGGTGGTGCTGTCGGCCGCAAACGCCTACCTCGGTCTGTTCGCAGGCCTGACCATCGCCACCGCGATTCCCGCCGCGGTCATCTCCATGGGCGTGCTGCGCCTGCTGGGTGGCGGTTCCATCCTTGAGAACAACATCGTGCAGACCGGCGCCTCGGCCGGTTCGTCGATCGCCGCCGGTGTGATCTTCACCATCCCCGCGCTGGTGATCATGGGCTACTGGCCGGACTTCAAGTACTGGTGGGTGCTGGGCATCGCCGGTCTCGGTGGCCTGCTGGGCGTGCTGTTCTCGGTGCCGCTGCGGCGTTCGATGATCGTCGAAGACCCGCTTCCGTTCCCGGAAGGCAAGGCGGCGGCCGAAGTGCTCAAGGCCGGTGAAAACCCCGGCCCGGGCCTGAAGATCCTCGGCCTGTCGGCGGTGATCGGTGCCTTCGTGAAGCTGGCCGCGGAAAGCGGCATGCGCCTGATCCCCGATGCCTGGGCCACCTCGGCCTATGTCGGCAGTTCCAAGATCACCGCGTTCATCGGTACCAACCTGTCGCCGGCGCTGCTGGGCGTGGGCTACATCGTCGGCCTCAACGTCGGCATCGTGGTGGTGTCCGGCTCGATCCTGACCTGGCACATCGCCATTCCGATCTACCAGGCGTTCTTCATGAACACCGATCCGGCGCTGGCCGCCTCGATCGCCACCGCCTCGTCCACCGAAGCGGCGTTCGCCATCTGGGGCGCGAAGATGCGCTACCTGGGTGTCGGCGCGATGCTGATCGGTGGCATCTGGACCCTGATCTCGCTGCGCAAGTCGCTGCTCAACGGCGTCAAGAGCGGCTTTGCGGCCGCGCGCAAGAGCGGTGGCCCGGTACTGGCGCACACCGAGCGCGACCTGCCGATGAAGTGGATGCTGGTGGCCCTGGTGGTGTTCACCCTGCCGCTGCTGGCGCTGTACCAGGCCATCGTCGGCCAGTGGCACGTGTCGATCCCGATGACCCTCATCATGATCGTCGCCGGCTTCCTGTTCGTTTCGGTATCGGCCTACCTGGCCGGTCTGATCGGCTCGTCCAACAACCCGGTCTCGGGCATCACCATCTCCACCATCCTGTTCGCTTCGGCAGTGCTGGTGCTGCTGCTGGGCAAGGATGGCCTGCAACCGGTCGGTGCCTTCGGTGCGCCGCTGGGCGCGGTGGCCGCGATCATGATCGGCGCGGTGGTGTGCTGTGCCGCCGCCGTAGGTGGCGACAACCTGCAGGACCTCAAGGCCGGCTACATCGTCGGTGCCACCCCGTGGAAGCAGCAGCTGATGCTGGGCATCGGCGCGTTCTCGTGCGCGCTGATCATGGCCCCAGTGCTGAACCTGCTGGCCACCGCCTACGGCATCGGCGTCAAGTCGGAGCTGCATCCGAATGCGCTGGCCGCACCGCAGGCGAACCTGATGGCGTCGGTGGCCAAGGGCCTGTTCGGCGGCGAGCTGCCGTGGACCTTCATCGGCATCGGTGCCGTGGTCGGTGCCGCCATCATCGCGTTCGACAGCTGGCTGAAGTCGCGCAACTCGCGCTTCCGCGTGCCGGTACTGGCCGCGGCGATCGGCATCTACCTGCCGCTGGAACTGATGGTGCCGATCTTCCTCGGTGGCCTGATCTCCTACCTCGTCGAGCGCTTCCACAAGGTGCGTGCCGATGACGAAGAGGGCCGCGACCGCGTGCACAAGCCGGGCGTGCTGTTCGCTGCCGGCCTGATCACCGGTGAGGCGCTGATGGGTATCGCCATCGCCGTGCCGATCGTGGTCAGCAGCCGCGCCGACGTGCTGGCCGTGCCGTTCCACCTGCCGGCCGCGCAGTGGATCGGCCTGGCCGTGCTGTTCCTGGTCGGCTGGCTGATCTACCGCACCGGCAAGCGCGCCGTGGCGTGACGCCCGCGGGGGCGGATCCCTTCCCGCTGGGAAGGGCTCTGACCCCATGCTGGCAGCGTCTGGGGTCAGAGCCGATTCCATGGAATCGGATCCGACCCCGACCTCCGACAAACCGCGCTTCGGCGCGGTTTGCTTTTTCTGGCGGCAGCTCGGCCCCGGCCATGACCGATGGCCTTGGCAGGCCCGGCCGCACAGGCCTACCATCGGTTTTTTGCCGTCCTGCGGAGACCCCGATGAAACTGCGTCATGCCCTGCTGCCACTGAGCCTGCTGGCCGCCCTGCCCAGCGTCGCCGCTGCCCGTGGCCTGGAGATCCGCGACATGGTGGCCATGGACCGCGTCTCCGCGCCGGTACTGACCGCTGACGGCGGCACCGTGGTGTTCGCCAAGCGCAGCACCGATGCCAACCTCAAGGCCAGCACCGCACTGTTCGCGCGCAACCTGCGCACCCGCGATGCGGCGCCGCCGAAGCAGATCACCCCGGCCGGCTGGAACGTCAACTCGGCCTCGCTGTCGGCCGATGGCCAGACCGTGTATTTCCTCAGCGCCAAGAACGGCAGCCAGCAGCTGTACGCACAGCCGATCAGTGGCGGCGCCCCGCGCCAGCTGACCGATTTCCCGGTGGACGTGGACAGCTACCACGTGTCGCCGCAGGACGACCGCGTGCTGTTCAGCGCCGGCGTGTTCCAGGCCTGCGCCTCGGACCTGGCCTGCACCGAAAAGAAGCTGAAGGACATGGAAGGCGCCAAGGCCAGCGGCAAGGTCTTCGATTCGCTGTTCGTGCGCCACTGGGATACCTGGAACGACGGCCGCCGAAACACCTTGTTCGTCGCCCCGTTGCCGGCAGCCAAGTCCGGTGCGGTCAAGGGCGCTTCGGCGCTGAGCGCGACCATCGATGGCGATGCTCCGTCCAAGCCGTTCGGTGGCAATGATGATTTCGCGTGGTCGCCGGATGGCAGCAGCGTGGTCGCCAGCATCCGTGTGGCCGGCAAGCAGGAGTCGTGGTCGACCAACTTCGACCTGTACCGCTTCGATGCCGCCGGCAAGCAGGCGCCGGTCAACCTGACCGCGTCCAACCCGGCCTGGGATGCCGGCCCGGTGTTCAGCGCCGACGGCAAGACCCTGTTCTACCGCGCGATGAAGCGCCCGGGCTTCGAAGCCGATCGTTTCGGCCTGATGGCGATGGACCTGGCCAGCGGCAAGACGCGCGAGATCGCTCCGCAGTGGGACCGTTCGGCCGGTGGCATCACCCTGTCCGCCGACGGCGGCAGCATCTACACCACGGCCGACGACCTCGGCGAACATCCGCTGTTCCAGATCGACGTGGCCAGCGGCAAGGCCACCAAGCTGATCGGCGACGGCAGCGTCACTGCTGTGGACGTGGCCGGCAACAGCGTGGCCATCACCCGCAACAGCCTGAAGAGCAACGACCAGGTGCTGGTCGGCCTGCTGCCTGCTGCTGGTGAGCCGATTGGCGCGCTGCGCGCGCTGACCCCCGCCGCTGGCGAGGTGCTGAAGGACGTGTCCTTCGGTGACTACGAGCAGTTCGAGTTCAAGGGCTGGAACAACGACACCGTGCATGGCTATGTGGTCAAGCCGCACAACTACCAGGAAGGCAAGTCGTACCCGGTCGCGTTCCTGATCCACGGCGGCCCGCAGGGCAGCTTCGGCAATGGCTGGAGCTACCGCTGGAACCCGCAGACCTATGCGGGCCAGGGCTACGCCGTGGTGATGATCGACTTCCATGGCTCCACCGGTTACGGCCAGGCCTTCACCGATGCGATCAGCCAGCACTGGGGCGACCGTCCGCTGGAAGACCTGCAGAAGGGCTGGAGTGCGGCGCTGAAGAAGTACGACTTCCTCAACGGTGACAAGGCCTGCGCGCTGGGCGCCAGCTACGGCGGCTTCATGGTCAACTGGATCGCCGGCAACTGGAACAGCCCGTTCAAGTGCCTGGTCAACCATGATGGCGTGTTCGACCAGCGCATGATGGGTTACGCCACCGAAGAACTGTGGTTCACCGAGTGGGAGCAGGGCGGTACCCCGTACCAGAAGGCGGCGAACTATGAGAAGTTCAATCCGGTCAACCACGTGGCTGACTGGAAGAAGCCGATCCTGGTGATCCACGGCCAGCAGGACTTCCGCATTCCGGTCGAGCAGGGCCTGGCCGCGTTCACCGCTGCCCAGCGCCAGGGTATCGAATCGAAGTTCCTGTACTTCCCGGACGAAAACCACTGGGTGCTGAAGCCGAACAACAGCATCCTGTGGCATGACACCGTCAACGCCTGGCTGAAGCAGCACATCGGCAACTGATGTAGCGCCGAGGGGTCGGATCCCTTCCGCACGGCGGAAGGGCTCTGACCCCGCCATCGACCGTCCCTGGGGTCAGAGCCCTTTCGCATGGCGAAAGGGATCCGACCCCGAACAAGAGCGCCTGCATGCCCTCGACCGCCCTGATCCAGAACGACATCGTCGTCTTCGGTTTGATCGCCGCCACCCTCGGCGCCGTGTTCTGGACCGCTTCGCGCGAGCAGGGCCTGTGGAAGCGCTTCTATACCTTCGTGCCGGCGCTGCTGCTGTGTTACCTGCTGCCGGGCATCTACAACACGTTCGGCCTGATCGACGGGCAGAACACCAAGCTGTACAACCCGGTCGCGCGTGACATCCTGCTGCCGGCGGCGCTGATCCTGTTGACCCTGGCGGTCGACATCAAGGGCATCCTGCGGCTGGGGCCGAAGCTGGTGCTGATGTACCTGGGCGCCTCGGCCAGCATCATGCTGGGTGCGGTCGTGGCGTTCCTGGTGATGCGTGCTATCCATCCCGATACCGTCGCCGGCGATACCTGGGCCGGCATGGCCGCACTGGCCGGCAGCTGGATCGGCGGTGGTGCCAACATGCTGGCCATGCGCGAAGTGTTCGACGTCAATGCGACCACCTTCGGCCAGTTCGCGGTGGTCGATGTGGGGGTTGGCTACGTGTGGATGGCGGCGCTGATCTTCCTGGCCGGGCGCGCGGCGAAGATCGATGCACGCAGTGGCGCCGACACCTCGGCCATCGACGAACTGAAGGAGCGCATCGCGCGCTTCCAGGCCGAGCACGAGCGCATTCCCAGCCTCACCGACCTGATGCTGATCGTGGCCGTGGCCTTCGGTGGCGTTGGTCTTGCCCACGCCATCGGCGCGCCGCTGGCGGCCTGGTTCAAGGTCAATGTCAGCTGGGCATCGCAGTTCAGCCTGGATGCGCCATTCGTGTGGGTGGTGGTGCTGTCGACCACGCTCGGCCTGGGCATGAGCTTCACCCGTGCACGCACCCTGGAAGGCGCGGGCGCCTCGCGACTGGGCTCGCTGCTGCTGTATTTCCTGATCGCCTGTATCGGCATGCAGATGGATCTGCTGGCGCTGCTGGATCGCCCGTGGCTGTTCCTGCTCGGCATCATCTGGATCAGCGTGCACATCGTGCTGCTGTGGTGCCTGGGCAAGCTGCTGAAGGTGCCGTTCTTCTACTTCGCCATCGGTTCGCAGTCGAACATCGGTGGTCCGGCCTCGGCGCCGGTGGTGGCCGCCGCGTTCCATCCGGCGCTGGCGCCGGTGGGCGTGCTGCTGGGCACGATGGGGTATGCCACCGGCACCTATCTGGCGTATGTGGTCGGCATTACCCTGCGCGCGCTGGCAGGGCAGGGTTGATCCTGTAGAGCCGAGCCCATGCTCGGCTGCTTGTGCATTTGTGCAGGCAACGGCGAAGAGCAGCCGAGCGTGGGCTCGGCCCTACAGTAGATCCACGCCATGCGTGGATGCCTTACGCCTGCAGCAAACCGCGTTCGATCAACCACGCTTTTGCGTCTTCCGCATCCTGCTCGAACCACGCTTTCGTAGACCCCAACCGATACGTATACCCCCACGCATCCATGTCGGCCATCAGCCGCTCGCTGCCGACGCCGGGCAGGTGCCCTGCCAGCACGATCTGCAGGTAGCAGGTGGCGTCTTCTTCCGGCACCGAATCGGTGGCATCGGTATGCACCTGCGCGCGCCGCTCCGGCGGCAGCACGATCAGGTGGCAGGCCTCATGCAGCATCGAATGCACCGGCGTGTCATCGCGCACGTACACGTCGCTGGCGATGATGCCGGCCTCGGGCTCGCCCCAGTAACTGCCCGGGATCGGCTCGCCGGCCGCAACGTGGTGCAGGCGCAGCTCATGTGCAGCGAGCAGGCGCTGTGCATCGGCGAAGGCGATGTCGCCGACGCGGGTAACGTTCGGTTCGGGCGTGGTATCAGTCATGCGGATCAGGCAGCCCCGCCCATGCAGGCACGGGCGGGGCAGGGGGTCAGGGTTTGTCCGGGCCTTCAGGCAGCGCCACGGAGATGTCCAGCACGTCGTGCTGGCCATCCTTGACCAGGTCCACCTTCACTGCATCGACGTCGATGTTGACGTACTTCTTGATCACTTCCAGCAGCTCGCGCTGCAGCAGTGGCAGGTAGTCGGGACCGCCACGGTGGCTGCGCTCCTGCGCGATGATGATCTGCAGGCGGTTCTTGGCGGTTTCGGCGGTGGTCTTCTTCGCTTTGAGGAAATCAAACAGGCCCATGCTTACCCTCCGAACAGCTTGCTGAAGAAGCCCTTCTTCTCGACGTTGGTGAAGCGCATCGGGCGTTCTTCGCCGAGGATGCGTGCGACGGCGTCGTCATAGGCCTGGCCGGCAGCGGATTCGCCGTCCAGGATGACCGGCTCGCCCTTGTTGGAGGCATTGAGCACGTCGCCCGATTCGGGGATCACGCCGATCGCCTTCAGGCCAAGGACCTCCTCGACGTCGGCGATGCTGAGCATCTCGCCGCTTTCCACGCGCACCGGGGTGTAGCGGGTCAGCAGCAGGAAGGCCGGCACGTCCTGGCCGGATTCGGCCTTGTGGGTCTTCGAGTCGAGCAGGCCGATGATGCGGTCCGAGTCGCGTACCGAGGACACTTCCGGGTTCACCACCACCACCGCGCGGTCGGCGAAGTACATCGCCAGGAAGGCGCCCTTCTCGATGCCGGCCGGGGAGTCGCAGATGATGTAGTCGAAGCCGTCGGCGGCCAGGTCCTTCAGGACCTTGCCCACGCCTTCCTGGGTCAGCGCATCCTTGTCGCGGGTCTGCGAGGCAGCCAGCACGAACAGGTTGTCGAAGCGCTTGTCCTTGATCAGGGCCTGCTTGAGGGTGGCTTCGCCGTGCACGACATTGACGAAGTCGTACACCACGCGGCGTTCGCAGCCCATGATCAGGTCGAGGTTGCGCAGGCCGACGTCGAAGTCGATCACCGCCACCTTCTTGCCACGCTTTGCCAGGCCGCAGGCAAGGCTGGCGCTGGAAGTGGTCTTGCCGACGCCGCCTTTGCCGGAGGTGACTACGATGATTTCAGCCAAAGGACTTCTCCTGATGATTCTGTTTGAGGTGCTGCGTCAGTCCAGCGCAGCGATCTTGATCTGGTCCTGTTCCAGCCACACCTGCACGGCCTTGCCGCGCAGGGTTTCCGGGACATCGTCCAGCACCTTGTAATGGCCTGCAATGGCGACCAGTTCCGCATGGAAATCACGGCAGAAAATGCGTGCCGCGGTGTTGCCCTGGGCCCCTGCCAGCGCACGGCCGCGCAGGGTTCCGTAGATATGGATGCTGCCATCGGCGATGACCTCGGCGCCGGCGCCGACGGTGGCCATCACGGTCAGGTCGCAGTTTTCCGCATACAGCTGCTGGCCCGAACGCACGTTGCCCAGCTGCATGCGCCCCGGCTGTGGCGCGGCGGCATCGGCCGCCTTGCCCATCGGCGTGGCCGGAGCCGCTGCCGGTGCGGCCTTCGCCTCGGCCCGCGCGGCACGCCGCGGTTCCGGTGCGGGTGCCGGCGGCGGGGCAGGCTCTGCCTCGGCGCGCTCGTACTGGGCGCGGAACTTGGCCAGCAGCGGCAGGCCGAGCTGCTGCGACAGCAGGTCGACCGCGCTGGTGCCATAGGCCAGTGCCACCGGCAGTACGCCGGCACTGCGCAGGCCATCCACCAGCGCCTGTGCCGTCGCCACGTCGGGCACCTGGCTGAGGCCGCCGAAGTCGAGGATCACCGCCGCCCGGCCGAACAGCTTCGGCGCACGGCTGACCCGCTCCTGCATTTCCTGCACGAGGCGTTCAACATCGAGGGTGCGGATGCGCAGGTTGGCGATGCCCACCTGGCCGATCTTCAGTTCACCGGCCTGTTCGTAATCGAAATTCACCGCCACGCTCAAGTCCCCGTCGACCGCTGTGCCTGCGCCGGCAGCTGCCGGTCGCGTGCCCACGCCACATCAGGCAGCTTGCCGCCGTAGGTTTCGTTCACCCACGGGAAGCTGCACAGTTCCTTGGCCAGCATGCTGGCGCGCACGTCCACCTGCGGCATGGTGTTCTGGCCCAGCTCGCGGAAGCCGAAGCTGCCGTGGAAGAGCAGGGCGGCATCAGCGCCGTGGTCCAGGAACACCTCGCAGGTCATCTGCGGGTAGCGCAGCTCGGCGAAGCTCTGCGCATCGGCGTAGAACGCACGGCCGACACCACCACCGCGGCGGCGGCTGGCGACCACGATGCGGTCGATATAGAAGAAGGGGGTGTCCAGATGCTGCTTGAACCAGGCGAAATTGCTGCTGTCGTGCTGGCTGCCGCTGCCGAAGCCGATCAGGAAGCCGGCCAGGTTGCCGTCGCGCTCGGCGACGCGGAAATATTCAGCGGTTGCATAGAACAGGCGCAGGCGCTCGGCATCCAGGGGAAGGATAGCCAGGCCAGCATTGTTGTTCAAAGCCAGGACGGAATCGAGCTCGTGCTCGCGCACGTCGCGGATGACAATCGACATTGTGACTCCGTGGGGTAACGCGGTTGGTCCCATGTACGGACCCTGCGCATGATTATTGCATGCCCGGGGTGGGCTGCGGCATGAACAGGGGACCGCGCCGAACATGACTTTATGCCCTTGGGCCCT
Source organism: Stenotrophomonas sp. 82F1 (assembly GCF_056861525.1). Taxonomy (NCBI): domain Bacteria; kingdom Pseudomonadati; phylum Pseudomonadota; class Gammaproteobacteria; order Lysobacterales; family Lysobacteraceae; genus Stenotrophomonas; species Stenotrophomonas sp. 82F1. The sequence goes on along the minus strand of NZ_JBSPUD010000005.1, from coordinate 73,285 downwards.
GACGCGCACAGGCTACGATGGGCCATGCTGGCCCGACTCAACCACAATGCGATGCTGCGCTACTCCGGGTTGTTCACCTGGGGCACCGTCGGCCTTTGGCTTGCGATCTACCTGATCGATCCGGTGTCGCTGACACTGGAAAGCCTGGACGGCGAGGCCGGCTTCCGGATCATCCCCTGGGCCTCGGCCTACCTGGCCTTCGGCTTCGTGTACTGGGTGCTGACGCGCTCGCTGGGCGAAAGCCGGCCCGGCTTCTTCGACCATGCCGCGCTGATCCTGCTGACGGCCTGCGCGATCGGCGTGAGCTATTTCTCCGGCACCGCGCTGGGCAGCATCCTGCTGATGGTGGTGGCCGGCCTGCTGCCCTGGTTGCTGGGCCCGCGCATCGGCGTGGTGTGGCTGGTGGCCAGCAACCTGGCCGTGCTGCCGGTCTACATCCAGCCTCTGGGCTTCCCGCCGGTCATCGCCGTGCTGCAGGCCGTCGGTTACATGGGCTTCTCCAGCTTCGTGTTCGTGATCGCGCTGGTGGCCCGCCGCCAGGCCGAGGCGCGCGAGGAGCAGCGCCGGCTCAATGCCGAACTGCGCGCCACCCGTGCGCTGCTGGCCGAAAGCGCACGGGTGAACGAGCGCACCCGCATTTCGCGCGAACTGCATGACCTGCTGGGCCATCAGCTGACCGCGCTGACCCTGAACCTGGAAGTGGCCGGCCACCTGGCCGAGGGCCAGGCGCTGGAGCACGTGAAGCGCTCGCATGCCCTGGCCAAGCTGCTGCTGGGCAACGTGCGCGAGGTGGTCAGCCAGCTGCGCGAGACCGGCGCCATCGACCTGGCCGCTGCCCTGCGTCCGCTGACCGAGCACGTGCCTTCGCTGGACATCCAGCTGGAGATCGAGGAGCCGCTGAACGTGGAAGACCCGCAGCGGGCCCACGTGCTGCTGCGCTGCACCCAGGAGATCATCACCAACACGGTGCGCCATGCCGGCGCCCGCCACCTGTGGCTGCGGGTGTACCGTGAGGTCCCGGACCTGGTGGTGGTGGAGGCCCGCGACGACGGTGTCGGGGCGGAAACGGTCAATGTGGGCAATGGTTTGCGCGGCATGCGCGAACGCCTGCAACAATGTGGAGGCCAGCTGCAGGTGGAGACCCGCCCCGGCGAAGGCTTCCGGCTGCGGGCGACGGTACCGGCAACGGTGCTGGCGGCCCTTACCCAGGTTCCTGAAGGAGTGCGTTGATGATTCGCGTCTGCCTGGTCGACGACCAAACCCTGGTGCGGCAGGGGATCCGCTCGCTGCTGGCGCTCGACGACGGCATCGAAGTGGTGGCCGAGGCCGCCGATGGCCGCCAGGCGGTCGAGCTGATCCCGCAGATCCGTCCGGACGTGGTCCTGATGGACATGCGCATGCCGGTGATGTCCGGGCTGGAGGCGCTGCAGGTGCTGTCACGGCAGGAACAGCTGCCGCCGACCATCATCCTGACCACCTTCGACGATGACCAGCTGGTGCTGGCCGGGCTCAAGGCCGGTGCCAAGGGCTACCTGCTCAAGGATGTGACCCTGGCGCAGCTGGTCGGGGCGATCCGCACGGTGGCCGATGGCGGTTCGCTGGTGCAGCCGGCGGTGACCCAGCGCCTGCTGTCCGGGCTGGAGCACATGCGCAACGACTTCGTCAGCCTGGACCGTCCCGACCCGCTGACCGACCGTGAGACCGAGATCCTGCGGCTGATGGCCAGCGGTTTCTCCAACAAGGAGATCGCCAATTCGCTGGGGGTCGCCGAGGGCACGATCAAGAACCATGTGTCCAACATCCTCTCCAAACTGGGCGTGCGCGACCGGACGCGTGCGGTCCTGAAAGCGTTTGAACTCCAGTTGGTGTGAGGAAAATCCTTTAGCGACAACGACTTGGCATGCAGTCCGGGGCCGGATTCAGGGTTGACCCCTGTTTGCCCCCTACTTGCCGGGTACGCGGATGCGTTACCCTTCGAATTCTTTGTGCATACAAATGCGCCGCCGGCACGGAAACCGGTGCGCCAATCCCGATAACCAATGCCCGCGAAGCCTGCTAGGATTGGCGCTTCGCTTCAATCAACCCGGCCGTGGGATCGGCCCCGGAGACTCTCTGAATGACCCGTATTATCGAGTTCCTGATCGCCTTGGGGATCGTGGCTGGCCTGTTCGTCATCATTGGCGTCTGTCTGCCGGGCGAGCGTCACATCACCGAAAGCATCGAGACCAACCGCAAGATGACGATCGTGTACGACACGGTCAGCAGTCTGCGCCGCTTCAAGGACTGGAACCCGCTGGTACTGCGCGATCCCGCCGTTGAACTGAAGCTGTCCGGCCCGGCCTCCGGCGTCGGTGCCACTCTCGACTTCACCTCCAAGGACCTGGGCACCGGTTCCTGGAAGGTGACCGAAGCCGAAGAGAACAAGCGTGTTGTGATCGCCGTCGACGATGCCTCCAAGGGTCACGACAAGGTCACCACCTTCACCCTGGAGCCGACCGGCAAGGGCGGTCGCAACGTCAAGATCACCCAGGACTACTCGGTGAAGTACGGCTTCGACCTGTTCGGCCGCTACGCAGGCCTGTATGTCAGCCGCCAGATCGGCGATGACATCAAGATGGGTCTGTCGCGCATGGCGAACATGCTGGCCACCGTGCCGAATGTCGACTACCGCACTTCCGAAGCGCCGCTGACCGATCTGGGTATCGTCGATGTCCCGGCCGAGGACCTGCTGGTCGTCACCGCCGGCAACGTCGATCGTGGCCAGGACTCCATCACCAAGTCCATCAAGGACAACCAGGAGTGGATCAAGCGCGTGATCGAGGCCAATGGCCTGGAAGCCGCTGGCCCGCTGCGTATCATCACCACCGATTTCGGTGCTGAGAAGTACGCCTTCGACATCGCCCAGCCGGTGAAGAAGAAGGGTGCCGAAGGCGTGCCGGCCGAACAGCTGACCGTCAAGATCGACGGTGGCGCTCCGGTCAAGTACGTCCGCGTTGCTCCGCACCGTTCGGCGCATGCGGCCTACACTGGCCACATGGCAGGTCTGGACGTTGCCCGCAGCGCCCTGCGCGCCTGGGCCGTGACCTCGGGCAACGAAGTCATCGACCGTCCGTACGAAACCTGGAAGGACGGCGTGGACAAGTCGTTCACCCCGGAAGCGACGTACGACATCTACTGGGCCGTCAAGTAAGCCTCGGCTGACCCATGTAGTGTTGGACACAAAAACGCGCCGCTTCCTGCGGCGCGTTTTTTTTCATCCCGAGCCCGGTGTCGGGCATTGCGCAAGGAGCTGTCATGTTCAATTCCGAACGACGCGCGCGTAAACCGTCGGTGCTGGCCTGCCTGGGGGCGCTGCTGGCGGCCGCCTCGATCGGTCTGTCCGCCTATGCCGCGCATGGCGTGTCCGATCCGCTGGCGCAGCAGCACCTGAACATGGCGGCGCTGTATGCGTTTGCCCACGGTGCGGTACTGGTGGCCCTCGGCCCACGCACGCAGGGTGCGATCGCGCATCTGGCGTTGTACGTGTTGCTGTTGGGCGTGCTGCTGTTCTCCGGCAGCCTGCTGGGCGGTGCGCTGTGGCAGTGGCCGACGCGGCTGGCGCCGGTAGGCGGCACCACGCTGATGGCCGGATGGGTGCTGCTGGCGATCAATGCATTGAGGCGGTGACCGCAGCGCCCACACATCGGTAGCGCCGAGCCATGCCCGGCTTCAAGCGCAGCGACCCGCTTCTGCCTTTTGCTCTCTTGTTCCATTCCGTGGCGAACGCACGCGGAAACTGTCCGTGGCCGGGAGGGTGGGCGGCGCAGGGGCGTAAGCGTCATGGATGGCGCGCCCGAGCTTACATGGACGTACTTGCAGCGGCCCCTGCGCCGCCCACCCTCCCGGCCAACCCGGGATCGCAGTCAAGCGTTCGCCACGAGGGGCTCAGCCGTTGGCCGGTTTCCAGCACCAGTGCCACGGTTCGTAGACGATCCCATGCGGGTTGTCGCGCGGATAGCTCAGATGGAACCCGTGTGCCCCTGCATTGGCCTGCAGCCACGCAAACGCGGCCGTCGCCTCAAAGGTCTCTTCTGCCGGCGCATCCCCCGGTGTGCCGATATCCAGCGCGTGACCGCTGTGGTGTTCGCTGAAGCCGGGCGCGGCATTGACCTGCAGGATCTGCGGCACGCTCTGCCCGCGCGCCAGCTTGCGCTCGAAAATGCCGAGCTGATACGCATGGCTGCGGAAGCCGGAGATCGCGTCCAGTGCAATGCCGTCCCGCGCAGCGTGCAGGCGCATCCGCCGCCAGCCCTGCGCTGCGCCGCGGCGCAGCCACAGCGGGCGCGCGAAGCGGTCACGTCCGGCGAAGTGCAGCAGGCAGGGCTCGGCCTCCAGCGCCAGCCCACTGTCCTGCGCATAGCGCTGCGCATCCAGGCCCAACTGTTGCAGGCGCTGCTGCAGGCCGGCCAGTGGCAGCCACTGCTCGTCCAGTGCAGCGCCAAACGGCCGTGACCGCGCGCCGTCCAGCAACGCCAGCGCTTCCTCCACGCCCGGTTCGCGCGGCAGACGCGGCACCAGCGAGTGCACGCCGTGCGCCAGTACCGCCGCCAGGTAGCGGCCATCCTGCTTGCGCCGCAGTACCCATTGCGCGCCCGCCAGCAGGCGGGCGTCGAGATTGCTGCGTGCGCGCAGCAGTGCGGCCGGCCACAATTCAACGGCCTCGGTATTGATCAACAGCGGAGTGGTGCGGTGCATCGATCCAGCTTACTGCCGTGGCGCCGTGGCGGCCACCTTGCGCAGCGCCTCCAGCAGCGTCTGCGGGCGCTCCAGGCTGAGCAGCAGGGTGCTGCCGCCGCGCACCGGAATCACCAGTGTGCGTGCGCGGTCGGTGACCAGGGCAAAGCCCTTGCCGCCGCCCTGCAGGCGGAAGTGTCCGGAGTAGAAGCCGGGCATGCTGTAGCCGTTGGTCTTGAAGCGGATGCCATAGCGGCGATCACGGCCCAGGTCGACCACCTCCGCCTGATCCAGCAGCAGGTCGGCCACCGGCGTGCGGCGACGGTACAGCGTCGAACGCACGTCCAGTACGCTATCTGCCAGCTCCACCCGGCGGCGGAAAAACGCCCAGCCCAGGCCGACGCCCATCAGCACGATCACCGCCAGGCTCCATGCCGCGCTGCCACCCATCAGGAAAAACGGGGGCGACAGCGTGACCTCCATCCAGGGAGCGTCGGTGCGGCTGTCGTGCAGCTGCGACCAGATGCCGACGCCGAGTACCGCCAGCAGGGGCAGCAGAACCCACAGCACTCGCAGCGATGAACTCTCGGCGACGTCGAACGGACGTGCATCACTGCCGCTCATCGTTGCGACTCCACCCAATGCGCGACGTCATCGATCAGCTGCCCATCGACGTGGCCCGGCCGCGCGTACTCCTTCAATGAACTGGAGCCGCTGCCAGCGATGCCGATATGGTTGAGGGCAGGGTAGGCCTTCCATTGCACATCCTTGCGATCAGCCAAGGCTTTTTTCCACAGTGCCCAATCCGTTTCCGGTACCTGGAAGTCGCGGCCGCCGTGCAGCATCAGCAGTGGTTTTTTCAGCGCCACCGCATCGCCCCGTGCGTTCACTGCTTCGATGCTTTTCCAGAACGTCTGCGGCACGCCCAGTGGCAGTTCGCTGGCGGCTGCAGGCGTGTCGCTGCGGGCGGCGGCGATCTGCGCCGCCAGCTTGTCCAGGAACGCCTGCTCAGGCGCGCTGATCGAGCCGTCCAGTGACAGCAGGTAGCGGTTCTGCTCCGGCAGCAGCTCAAGCAACGTGCGCGCCGGCGCGGCCCACAGGATCGCGCCGCGCGCCTGTGGCCAGCGGCTGGCGATGCGCGGGGCGAGCATGCCGCCCTGGCTGTGGCCGAGCACGAAGATCCGCTTGCCGTCGATGCGTGGGTCCGCCGCCAACGCGCTCAGTGCCGCAACGGCGTCGTCGGTGGTCTCGTCATCCACGTTGAAGCTGCCGCTCTGGAAATCCTGCGGGCGGGCATGGGTGCGCTTGTCGTAGCGCAGCACTGCGATGCCCTGTGCGGCCAGGCCGCGGGCAATGTCCAGGAACGGGCGGTTGCCACCAATGGTTTCGTCGCGATCCTGCGGGCCGGAGCCGTGTACCAGCACCACCGCCGGGAACGGCCCTTTGCCCTTGGGCAGGGACAGCGTGCCGGGCAGCGCACCGCGCGCCTGCGGCACGCTGAAATCGGCTTCGCTGTAGTTCGCGTCGGCAGGCAGCGGCGGTGCCTTGGCGGCCGGGGCCGGGCGCAGCAGCAGACCCGCTACTTTGTCCTGCGCGCTCACCGCCACCTGCGCGATCACCGCACCACTGGCGAACTGCAGCGGTACTTCCACCAGGTGCAGGCCCTGCTGCTCGCTGCTGTGCGCCGGCCCGCGCTGCTTCAGTTCACCCAGCGACTGCCACAGGCCCTGCAGCTTGTCGGCAGGCACGGCCGCGGCCATCTGCGGCGTCAGCATGGCTTCGGCATCGGCGATCCGCCCGGCCTGCAGGTGATCGAGCAGGCGTGCTGCGACCTGCTGCGGTTCACCCGCGGCTGCACTGGCGGACAACAGGGCGAGGGCAACAGCAAGCAACGAACGGCGTGCGCTCATGGTCACAGCTCCTTCTTGAAGACCAGCAGGGCCGGGCGCATCGGCGCCGGGATGATGATGTTGACCAGTTCCCAGCCCAGCTGGCCTTGGCGGCTGAGTTCGGCCTGGATGTCGTCGGCTTTCTGCAGGCCCATCATGGTGGTCTTGACCTCGACGGTCAGGTAGCTCCAGCGCTTGCTCATTCCTTGTCCTCCGGCGATGGCTTGGGTTTCGGCAGGCGTCCTGCCTTGCGCAGTGCGTCGCGCAGCACGTATTCGATCTGCGCGTTGAGGCTACGCAGCTCATCGTCCGCCCAGCGCTGTGCGGCCGCCAGGACCTCGGCGTTGATGCGCAGCGGATAGGCTTTTTTCTCGCTCATGCAGACTCCTGGCGGGGCGGTGGGGCGCCCCGTTGCGAGGGTGGCTCAGTACAGCGAGCCGGTGTTGACGACCGGCTGCGTGCCGCGGTCCGAGCACAGCACGGTCAACAGGTTGCTGACCATGTGCGCCTTGCGCTCCTCGTCCAGCTGCACCACGCCGTTCTTCTGCAGTTCGGCCAGCGCCATCTCGACCATGCCGACCGCACCGGCAACGATGCGCGTGCGTGCGGCGATCACTGCGTTTGCCTGTTGACGCTGCAGCATCGCCTGGGCGATTTCAGCGGCGTAGGCGAGGTGGCTGATGCGCGCATCGATCACCTGCACACCGGCATCGGCCAGGCGCTCGGCCAGTTCGTTCTTCAGGTGCTGGGAGATCTCGCTGGCGTGGCTGCGCAGTGCCAGCTGGCCGTCCTCGTGCTGGTCGTAGGGATAGCTGGTGGCCATCGCGCGCAGCGCCGATTCGGACTGGATGTGCACGAAGCTCTCGTAGTCGTCCACGTTGTAGACCGCTTCGGAGGCGTCGACCACCTGCCAGACGATCACCGCGGCGATCTCGATCGGGCTGCCGTCCAGCTCGTTGACCTTCAGCTTGCCGCTCTCGAAATTGCGCACGCGCTGGCTCACGCGGCGCTTGCTGAAGAAGGGATTGTTCCAGCGCAGGCCGTTGTCCTTGACGGTGCCTACGTACTTGCCGAACAGGCTGACCACCGCCGCCTGGTTGGGCTGCACGGTGTACAGGCCGGCCAGTGCGACCAGGGCCAGCGCGCCGATCAGCAGTCCGGTCAGGAGCAGCAGCACGTTGGGCGAGCCGGTGCTGGCCTTCGCCGCGACCCCGGCCACGAACAGGGCGCCACCGGCGAGGGCCACGACCAGGGACCCGGCAAGCGCGCCGAGGCCGTTGAGGGAGGACAGCGACTTCTCTTTCATGGCGGTACGTCCTTGAGGGTTCGAAATTAAGATATCAAAGTGATATCACGTGCGGGCTACCGTTCGTCGGCTGGGCTTCCTCAAGCGCTGCGGCTGGACCGGATAGAATGCCCACCCGCCTTCACATTGCTGCTGGAACCCCGCCATGGCCAAGCTTGGAACCCCGCTGTCCCCCTCCGCCACCCGCGTGCTGCTGCTGGGCTCGGGCGAACTTGGCAAGGAGGTGGCCATCGAGCTGCAGCGGTTGGGCGTGGAAGTGATTGCCGCCGACCGTTACGCCGATGCCCCGGCCATGCAGGTGGCACACCGCTCGCACGTGATCGACATGCTGGATGCGATGGCCCTGCGCCAGTTGATCGCGCAGGAACAGCCGCACCTGGTGGTGCCGGAGATCGAGGCGATCCATACCGAGACCCTGGTGCAGCTGGAACAGGAGCAGGGCCTGCGGGTGATTCCGACTGCGCGTGCGGCGCGCCTGACCATGGACCGTGAGGGCATCCGCCGCTTGGCCGCCGAGACGCTGGGCCTGCCGACCTCGCCGTACCGCTTTGTCGATACCGAGGCCGAGTACCGCGACGCCGTGGCTGCGATCGGCCTGCCGTGCGTGGTCAAGCCGGTGATGTCGTCCTCGGGCAAGGGCCAGAGCACGCTGCGCAGCGAGGCGGACATCGCCCCGGCCTGGGAGTACGCGCAGACCGGCGGCCGTGCCGGTGCCGGCCGCTGCATCGTCGAGGGTTTCATCGACTTCGATTACGAGATCACCCTGCTGACCGTGCGCCATGCCAGTGGCACCTCGTTCTGCGCGCCGATCGGGCACCTGCAGAAGGATGGCGACTATCGCGAAAGCTGGCAGCCGCAGCCGATGTCGGACAAGGCACTGGCGCGTGCCGAGGAGATCTCGCGCGCGATCACCGACGACCTCGGTGGCTGGGGCCTGTTCGGTGTCGAGCTGTTCGTGAAGGGCGACGAGGTCTGGTTCAGCGAAGTATCGCCACGTCCGCATGACACCGGTCTGGTGACGCTGGTATCGCAGGAACTCAGCGAGTTCGCGCTGCATGCGCGGGCCATCCTCGGCCTGCCGATCCCGCTTATCCGCCAGAGTGGCGCATCGGCCTCGTGCGCGCTGCTGGCGCATGGCGAGGGCGTGCCGTACTTCAACAACGTGGCCGCCGCGCTGCAGGTGCCGGACACCGCCGTGCGCCTGTTCGGCAAGCCCAGCGTGCATGGCCACCGCCGTGTCGGCGTGACCCTGGCACGCGCGGAAACCATTGACGAAGCGCGTGCCATCGCCCGCGATGCGGCCGAGGCCATCGGCGTCGAACTGCGCCCGTAAATCGGTAGCGCCGGGCCATGGCCGGCGGCCACATTCCAGTGGGTACCGACCGTTGGTCGATACAGATTTCCGGTGGGTACCGACCGTTGGTCGATACAGATTTCCGGTGGGTACCGACCGTTGGTCGGTACCCCATCAACACCGACTTACGGCTTCACGTCCACCCACACCAGGTGGTGGTCGCTGCCGTCGGCGATCTTCGCTTCGGCACTTTCATTGGCCGGCCAGAACACCCCGCTGCCGAGGTACTCGAAACCGGTCGAGGGCAGCACGTAGTCCAGGCGCATGGTGCCGGACTTCGGGCCGAAATCGCCGGTGGCATGGAACGGTGCGCCCTTGCGTTCGATGCCCTTCGCCGCATAGGCCAGGCTGGTCTGCTCGGCGCCGACGCTGCGCGGGGTGGGGTAGCGCAGGACGCGGGCGTTCTCGATCAGTTCGACGATCGCCTCGTGGCGGCCATCGCCATCGACCGGATCGTTGTTGAGGTCGCCAAGGATGACGAAGCGTGCATCCTGGGCCAGGCCACCGCACAGGCCCTTGTCGTCGCACAGCCACGGCTTGTCACCCTTGGACAGGTATTCCTGCCACAGGCGCAGTTCGTCGTGGTTGCGTGCGGCGTTGCGCTTTTCCGGGCCGTCGAACACCGGCGGCGTCGGGTGCGAGACCAGCGCGTGCACCACGCCGGCCGGGGTCTTCACCGGCACGTCCCAATGCGACTTCGACGACAGCCGCAGCTGCGACCAGACGCTGTCGTTGTAGAAGCTCTTGCCGGTACGCGGATCGATCGGGCGGATCGCGCCGGGCATCGCACTCCACTTCAGCAGCTGGAAGCTGCGCACCTTGGCTTCGTCGATCGGGTAGCGCGACAGCACCAGCATGCCGTACTGGCCCGGGTGCAGGCCGTAGCCCCAGGCGTCGTTGCCACGGCCTCGGCCTTCACCACCGACAATGCCGTTGTTGTCCAGGTCCAGGCCGCTGGGCACGCCGGTGTTCACCGGTGCCAGGTAGCGGTAGGCGAAGTGCAGCGGCTTGCCGCCACCGGGCTGGGCCACTTCCAGGTAGCGCTTCTGGAACAGGTCGGCGGCGCGATGGGCGTCGTCGAAGTCGAACTCGTTCAGCAGCACCAGGTCAGGGCGCGCCTGCTGCAGTACCGCGGCGATCTTGCGCGCGTGTTCGCTGTCGCCTTCCAGCTCCGCGATCAGGCCGCCGGCTTCGTCCGAATACAGCGAGGTGTTGTAGGTAGCCAGGCGCAGCGCTGCAGACGGTTTTTCGGTCATCGCGGGGGACGTGGCGAAAGCGGGAGCGGTGGCGCCACAGAGCAGGGCCAGGCCGAGGATCAGGGGTTTGGCGTTCATGGCCGTATTGTGCACCCGGCCCGGTGTCAGTGGTTTGTCAGCGTCCGTCCAGATCGTCATCGAAATCATGCCAGCGGCGGCCGTCGTAGGCCTCCAGCGGGCGGTAGCGTCGCTTGTAATCCATCTTCTGGTGCTCACGAATCCAGTAGCCCAGGTACAGGTGTGGCAGGCCCTCGCGGCGGGCCCACTCCAGTTGCTGCAGGATCGCGAAGGTACCCAGCCCGCGCGCGGCATGGGCGGGGTCGAAGAAGGTATAGACCGCCGACAGCCCGTGCTCGGTCACATCGGTCACCGCCACACCCAGCAGCTGGCTGGGCTGGCCGTCGTGGCCGGGCAGGCGCATTTCCATGAAGCGCGTGTGCGACCAGCTGCCGATCAGGAACTGCTCGAACTCGTGCGGGCCGTGGTCGTCCATGCCGCCCTTGGCATGACGATGCACCAGGTAGCGGTGGTACAGCTCGAACAGATCCTCACGCGGCATGGCTGCGGTGATGCGCACTTCCAGGTCGGCATTGCGGGCGGCGCAGCGGCGCTGGCTGCGGTCCGGGGCGAAGCGGGCCACCGGGATGCGCACGGCGACGCAGGCGTGGCAGTTCGCACAGTGCGGGCGATAGACCAGATCACCGCTGCGGCGGAAGCCCCAGCTCAGGGCCAGCGGATACAGCCCGCCAAGGCGACGGTCCTGCGGGTCCAGCACCAGATCGCGCGCGACCCGGTCTGGCCAGTACCCGCAGGGGTGCTCACCGGTCTGGAACAGTCGCAGTTCGTCGTCTCTGTCGCCGTGTCTCGCCATGGACACAGCATAGCTCCAGCCTGTCGCAATGGCGGCGACTGTCCGCCGGATGAATGGAACCGGCGGCTGCGTCAACCGAGGTCGTGGTCAGGCGTTGTTGTCCTCCGAGGGTGAGGTGTTCACCCCGATGCCAATCCCATTCCCAGGAGTGACCCCATGATCCGTACCCCCCTGCTGCTGGCCCTGCTGCTCGGCACCTCCGCGACCGGTATCGCCTTGGCCGCCGACGCCCCGACCGCTCCGGCACCGCGCCCGGCCAAGCTGGATGTCAATGGCGATGGCGTCATCGACCGCAGCGAAGCGGCGGCCAACCCGCGCCTGGCCGCGAAGTTCGATGAGCTGGACAAGAACAAGGATGGCAAGCTCTCCCGTGATGAGCTGCCGCGCTGGAAGCACGGCCGTCATGGTGGTCGCGGCGGCGAGCGCTGGGCCAAGCTGGACGCGAACAAGGATGGCCGCATCAGCCGTGAGGAAGCCAAGGCCGATCCGCGCCTGGCCGAGCGTTTCGACCAGCTCGATCTCAACAAGGACGGTTACCTGGACAAGGCCGACCGCGAGCTGCGCATGAAGCAGCATCGTGACGCCTGGTTCGCCGCCGCCGATACCAACAAGGATGGGCAGCTGAGCAAGGCCGAGTTCGACGCCGCCAAGGGCCCGATGCACGGTGGCCCGCGCCATGGCGGCCTGCGTGACGGCGCCGCGCCGAAGCCGCAGCGCTGATTTTCACTGCAGTGATCGACGACAACGCCGGCGTAATGCCGGCGTTGTCCGTTACAGGCGGCCGCTGTGCGTCATCGTGTAGGCCAGGGCACCGATGACCATCAGGTTCACCGCCATCATGCCGGTCAGGCCGTACATGGATTCGTACTTCCAGTTGATCCCGTGACGCCCACGCCGAGCTGCATCACGCGCGAGCAGCGGCGCCATGATGCGCCGCAGTGTCACCAGGCACTGGTAGTTGACCACGACCAGGCCCAGTGCCAGCACCAGCAGCTGCGCCCACATCGGCGCCTGCAGCAGCACGGTAAACAGGATGGCCAGGCACCAGCCCAGGCTCGTGCCCGTGCTGACATTGACGAAGCGGCGAACCTGCACCTGCTCGGCGCCGGTCTCGGCGTACGACAGCAGGAAACGGCCGCCGAGATAGCTGCCGAGCGCACCACCGACGACGCCGCCGATGATCGCGGCCCAGCTTGACGCAGGCAGCATCTGCAGCTGGCCCAGCGTAGCGGTCAACGTGCCCATCGCGGTACCGCCGGCGGCGCTGGCGCCACCGAGTCCGAGCTTGCTGCCGCCGATGCCGACGCCGGTTCCCAGCAGGATCGCCGCGCTGGCGGTGCCGGGCGCGGCGATCATCAGCATCGACACCACCGCCGTTGCGAACGCTGCACTGGGTGCACTGCTGCGTGCGAATTCGCCGAAGCGCTGCAGCAGGCCCTCGCGCACCTGCGCACGGGCGCGTGACAGGCGCTTGCGTACCGCCGCGTCGCTCAGCCCGAGCAGGTCAGCGACCTGCTGCGAATGCTGGCCCTCGCGGTAATACAGCAGCAGTACTTCGCGGCTATCGGCGGGCAGGGCGGAGATGATGTCTTCGGCAGCGATTTCCTCTTCCAGCCGTTGCAGGCGATCGGCCGCGCCGGGGGCCGGATCCGCTGCCATGGTCAATGCCACTTCGGCAGCCTCGCCGCTCAGCGGTCGGCCACGTTGCGCGCGCAGCCAGTCACGGGCGAGGTTGCGGGTGATCTGCCGCAGCCAGGGCAGGAAGCTGCTCGCGCTGCGCAGCTGGTGCAGCTGCTGCCAGCCCTTCACGAACGCTTCCTGGGCGATGTCCTCGCTGGCCTGGCGGTCGCCGGTGATGGCCAGGGCAATGGCGGTGACCGTGTTCTGGCAGGCCAGCACGATGCGCCCATAGGCATGCTGGCAGCCGCCGCTGGCGGCCGGCAGTTCGCGGTGCAGTGTGTCGTCGATGCTTGCGGCGAAGGTCGTCATGGCGGCGGGCTCCTGCAGGGATTGTGTCCCATGACGGAGGCGCGTGCGGAATGTGACCTGCCCTTTTCCGGTAGCGCCGGGCCGCGCCCGGCGCCTGTCCTGTCAGGCATTGTGGCCGCTGATGCAGGCCGCTGCGCTCGCCGGGCATGGCCCGGCGCTACCTGCGGTTGCCGGCCAGCGGCCGGCACTACTTCGCCGGCTGGATGCGGACCCGCACTTCCTCTTCTTCCGGCGGTGCCGGCGCGGCCGGTTGGGCTTGCTGCGGTTGCGGCTGGGCCTGCGGGGCGGGCACCGGGGCCGCGGGGGCAGGGGCGCCGCGATGGCGCAGGCCGATCACCAGCGCCACGCCGGCGATCACCACCAGCAGGGCGATGCGGATGCGCCAGGCCCAGCTGCGACCACCGGTGCTTTCCTGCACGTCATCGCGGAAGGCGAATTCGGCGGTCGGATGGTCACGGCGGGTGGTGTCGAGCAGGCGGGCGTCGCGCAGGATTTCGCGCGCACGCGGCTGGTCGTCGGCACGCACGACCCAGACCGCCGGGTAGGCACCGGCATTGCCCAGGTCGGTATAGCTGAACTGGCCGCGGCGGCGCGTCTTGTACGAACGCCCGTTGGTGACCTTCACCTGGATGTCGTGACTGCGCAGGAGCTCGGCCACGCCTTCCACGGTTTCCACGCGCTGGCTGCTGAAAATCTGACGCATCGGATCAATCCTTGGCCGGCACGGCGGCCGCTGCTGCCTGGTCCGGAACCACGCGGATCAAGCCTTCCTGGGCGGTGCTGGCAACCAGCACGCCATCACGGGTGAAGAACTGGCCACGGGCCAGGCCGCGCGAGTCCTGCGCGCTGGGGCTGTCCAGCGAGTACAGCAGCCAGTCGTCGGCGCGGAACGGGCGGTGGAACCAGATCGCGTGGTCCAGCGAGGCCATCTGCACGTGCGGATGGTAGTAGCTGATGCCGTGCGGGAAGGTCGCCGTGCCCAGCAGGTGGAAGTCCGACGCGTAGGCCAGCAGCGCCTGGTGCAGCTCGGGAGCATCGCCAACACGCTCGCTCAGGCGCAGCCAGACCTGGTGGTAGGGCGGGCGCTTTGGCGGGTTCAGTTCATCGCGCGGATAGACATGGCGGAACTCGAACGGACCACCGCGCGACAACCAGCGCTGCACCTTGATCGGCAGGCGTTCAAGCACTTCCGCCGGCAGCGGGCGGTTCGGTTCGATGTCTTCCGGCTGCGGCACTTCAGGCATCTTGTGCTGGTGCTCGGCACCGGATTCGGCCTGCTGGAACGAGGCCGCGCAGAAGAAGATCACCTTGCCGTGCTGGATCGCGGTCACCCGGCGTACCGAGAAGCTGCCGCCGTCGCGGGTACGGTCGACGTCGTAGACGATCGGATGGTCGATGTTGCCGGCGCGCAGGAAATAGGCGTGCAGCGAGTGCACATGGCGACCGTTGTCGACCGTGGCCTGGGCGGCCGCCAGGGCCTGGCCCAGAACCTGCCCGCCGAACACGTACTTGGTGCCGATGTCGCGGCTCTGGCCGCGGAACAGGTTGTCCTCCAGCCGCTCCAAGGTGAGCAGGTCGATCAGCTCGGAGACGACGGGTTCGGGCGTGTCGTTCAAGGGGGCGGCCACAGCGATGAAAGAGGGCTCGATTATACCGGTGCGCACGGCCCCCTCCTTCCCGTTTTCCACATGGCCCCACCCTCCAGCCAAGCGCCTCTCGGCTCGACAAGACGCTTGCGGTCAACTGTCGAAGGCCGGGCGGGGCCGGTTGCGGGGGCGTGAGCGCCATGGATGGCGCGACCGAGCTTACATGGACGTACTTGCAGCGCCCCCCGCAATCGGCCCCGCCTGGCCTCTCTACGGAAAGCGGCATTTGACGTGGACGTTGCCTCTGCGGGTGCCGGGCGGCAGCCCGGCCGCCTTACTTCCCCAGCCGGGCGACCAGCGCCTGCAGCGCGTTCTGCGCATCCGGGGCGAACCAGGCCTCGACGAAGCGGTCGAGCTGGATCAGGTCCGGGTGCAGGGCGTCGTGCAGTTCGGCGCGGGCGATGGCCCGGGTCAGCAGCATCGGCTGCCGCGGCTGCTTCAGCAGGTCCTGCAGCCAGGCTACCGCACGGGCCACCACCAGCTCGCCATCAACCAGTTCATCGACCAGGCCGATCTGTAGTGCCTGTTCGGCGGGGACCAGTGCGCCGGTGGCCAGCAGGACGCTGGAGCGGTGTGCGCCCACCGCACGGCGCAGCAGGCGCTGGATGCCCTCCGGTGCAATCAGGCCGACCTGCACCTCGTTCAGGCCGATGGCGTACGGGCGCGCCGGATCGGCACTGCGCGCCATCACCCGGTAGTCGCAGCACAGGGCCAGCACGCAGCCGCCAGCCGGTGCATGGCCGGTGATCGCCGCAACCACCGGGATGCGGCTCTCGGCAAGCGTGCGTACCGCGCCGAAGAACGCGTTCCAGGTGTCCAGCAGCTTGTGCTTGTCATCGCCATGCGAGAGCAGGTGCGGCACGTCCATGCCGCCGGTGAAGATGCGCTCGCTGCCGGACAGCACGATGCCGTGCGCGTCCTCGGCCATCGCCAGTTCGATGGCATGGATCAACTGCCGGCACAGCTCGGTGTCCAGGGCATTGACCGGCGGCCGCGCCAGCCGCAGTTCGCGGATGGGGCCATGGTTGATCACCTCGATGAGCGTCGTCATGCTGCGGGTCTCGTTGCGAAGAGGGAACTGAGACGATGATAACCAAACCATTCGTTGGCGTACTGTTGGCTCTGTGTGCGGCCGCAGCATCGGCCTCCGCCGCCGAGACGAAGTGCGTCACCGTCGAGCAGGGCTGGGTACGGTTGTTGCCCAACCCGAAGATGGCAATGACTGCCGGTTATGCGGTGATCCGCAACGGCTGCGCCAACGCGGTGGCGATCACCGGTGCACGCAGTGCGACCTTCGGCGATGTGTCGCTGCACGAGACCACGATCGTCGATGGGGTCAGCCGCATGCGTGAGGTCCGGCGCCTGCCATTGGCGCCCGGCGCACGCGCCGTACTGAAGCCCGGTGGCCTGCACCTGATGCTGATGGACGGCTACCGCACCCTGGAGGAGGGGCAGCCTGTGTGGCTGCAGCTGCAGCTGGAAGATGGCACCGAAGTCAGCACGGCGTTGATAGCGCGCAAGGCCGCGCCTTAACGCGGCGCTCGTTCCGCCGGGCCATGCCCGGCGAGCGCGCAGCGCGGTGGGCTTACGACCAGTCGTACGAGAACAGCACCGTGCGGCTTTCCGGCTCGTACAGCATCACGATCGCATCGGCACCAGTGGCGCACCAGTTGTAGCCGGCCACTTCGGCCACGGCGAAGAATTTCCTGCCATCGCGGGTGATGATCGCGCACTCGGCATCGTCCGGCGCATGGCGGTCGTCGGCCGCCTCGGTGAACGCCAGCGCGAAGGCGGCGGGAATCTCCGCGGTTTCAATCCAGTTGCCGGTCGAGATCTGCCCGCCCAGCACATCAAGGTAGGCCTGCTCGCCGGGCTCGCCATCGCCATAGCGCGAATAGCTGGCCAGGCGTCCATGCTGCTGGAAGTACGCGTGTGCCTTGCTGTAGCTCTCACGCATCTCCGTGATGTGCTCCAGCGCGTCGTTGTCCTGCACCTGGTCGCCGATGAAATAGCCCTCCTCACCGAGGAAACGCATGCGGTTGTCGGCGGTCAATTCAAAGGCGATCCAGTTGGTGCCGGTGAACGCGTTGTGGTGTTCTTCGGTGGCTTCGCCGATGCAGCCTTCATAGGGCTCGATCGGACACAGCAGGGTGGCGGCCTGGCCGGCCAGTTCCGGGCGCAGCACGCCGAGGTCGATCTTCAGCAGCGGCAGCAGGTGCTGACCAAGCCAGGCCTGGTCATCGGGGAATACGTCGGCGGGGAAGGGGACCATGCCGGGCAGCAGGTCGCGCAGTTCAGTCTGGTGGATCATGTCAGTCCTTTGATGTGGAACGGTAGCGCCGAGCCATGCCCGGCGGGCCGGTGCCGACCAAGGTCGGCATCTACCAGATGTGTCAGCTCGACGCGTTGCGGATCGCCTCAGGCAGTGGCGCGCTCTTGCCGGTCTGCGTGTCCATCCACACCACCACCACGTTGCCGTCCGAATACAGCTTCGACTCATCCTGCTGGTCGACGATGCGATGACCGATGGTCACGCTGCTGTTGCCCAGGCGCTCGACGAACAGCTCGACCAGGATGTCGTTGGGCCACACGATCGGCAACCGGTAGTTGACGTTGGTGGCAGCCACCACCGGTGCGATGCGGTCGGTCATCGACACGCCTTCCACGCCCAGCATCCAGCGCACGCGCGCCTCTTCCAGGTAGGAGATGTACTTGGCGTTGTTGACGTGGCCCATGCTGTCCATGTCACGCCAGCGCACGCTGATCGGAATGCGGGCCAGGATCTTGTGTTCGCTGCTCATCAGGCGTCCTTCTTCTTCTTGGTGCCGGCCGTGGCGGTCTTGCTGGCCTTGCCGGTGCTCTTGGCGGCGGCGGCCTTCTTGGCCGGCTTCTCGGGCTTCACCTTGCGCGGCGGGCGCGCATCGGGCTTGTTGGCCACGGCGGCGGGCTGGTCCGGTCGCGCAGCAGTGGACGGCAGCATCCGGGCGAGGAACTGGCCGGTGTACGAATCCGGGCATGCGGCCACGTCTTCCGGCGTGCCGGTCACCAGGATGGTGCCACCGCGATGACCGCCTTCCGGACCCAGATCGACGATCCAGTCGGCAGTCTTGATCACGTCCAGGTTGTGCTCGATCACCACCACCGTGTTGCCCTCGTCGCGCAGCTTGTGCAGCACGCCGAGCAGTGCCTCGATGTCGTGGAAGTGCAGGCCGGTGGTCGGCTCGTCGAGGATGTACAGGGTGCGGCCGGTATCGCGGCGCGACAGCTCCTTGGACAGCTTCACGCGCTGCGCTTCACCACCGGACAGCGTGGTCGCGCTCTGGCCCAGCTTGATGTAGCTCAGGCCGACATCGACCAGGGTTTCCAGCTTGCGGGCGATGGACGGTACCGGCTCGAACAGCTTCAACGCATCTTCGACGGTCATTTCCAGCACGTCGTTGATGTTGAAGCCCTTGTACAGGATCTCCAGCGTTTCGCGGTTGTAGCGCTTGCCATGGCAGACGTCGCAGGGCACGTACACGTCCGGCAGGAAGTGCATCTCGACCTTGATCAGGCCATCGCCCTGGCAGGCCTCGCAGCGGCCACCACGCACGTTGAAACTGAAGCGGCCCGGCGAATACCCGCGCGCACGCGATTCGGGCACCTGTGCGAACAGTTCGCGCAGGGGAGTGAACAGGCCGGTATAGGTGGCCGGGTTCGAACGCGGGGTGCGGCCGATCGGCGACTGGTCGATGTCCACCACCTTGTCGAACAGGTCCAGGCCATCGATCTCCTTGTACGGCGCGATCGGGTGCGAGGCGCCGTTGATCTCGTTGGCAGCCAGCGAGAACAGGGTGTCGTTGATCAGGGTCGACTTGCCCGAACCGGACACGCCGGTCACGCAGGTCAGCAGCCCCGCCGGAATGGCCAGGTCCACGCCCTTCAGGTTGTTGCCGGTGGCACCACGCAGATGCAGGGTCATCTTCGGGTTCGGCTTGTGCCGGCGCGCCGGGATCTTGATCGCGCGCTTGCCCGACAGGTACTGGCCGGTCAGCGAACGCGGTGCATCAAGGAGGTCCTGCAGGCTGCCCTGGCCGACGATCTCGCCGCCATGCACGCCCGCGCCCGGCCCGATGTCCAGCACGTAGTCGGCCAGGCGGATCGCATCTTCGTCATGCTCAACCACGATCACCGTGTTGCCGAGGTCGCGCAGGCGGGTGAGGGTGCCCAGCAGGCGCTCGTTGTCGCGCTGGTGCAGGCCGATGGACGGCTCATCGAGCACGTACATCACGCCCACCAGGCCGGCACCGATCTGGCTGGCCAGGCGGATGCGCTGCGCCTCGCCACCGGACAGGGTGTCGGCCTTGCGCTCCAGGGTCAGGTAATCCAGGCCCACATCGACCAGGAAGCCGAGACGCTCACCGATCTCCTTGACGATCTTCGCAGCGATCTCGCCGCGCCAGCCCGGCAGGCTCAGTTCGCTGAAGAACTTCAGCGCTTCATCGATCGGCAGCACCACCAGTTCCGGCAGCGGGCGATCGGCCACGAACACTTTGCGCGCGGCCTTGTTCAGGCGTGCGCCGTTGCACTCGGGACAGGCATGCTCGCTGATGTACTTGCCAAGCTCTTCCTGCACCGCCGCCGACTCGGTTTCCTTGTAGCGGCGTTCGAGGTTGGGAATGATGCCTTCGAAGCGATGCTTGCGCTGGGTGCGGCCACCGGCCTCGGTGAAGTAGGTGAAGGTGATCGCTTCCTCGCCGCTGCCATACAGCACGGCCTGCTGCACCTTGGCCGGCAGCGAGTTCCACGCCGCGTCGGTGTCGAACTTGTAGTGCTTGGCCAGCGAGGCGATCAGCTGGAAGTAATAGGCATTGCGGCGATCCCAGCCGCGCACGGCACCGGCAGCCAGCGACAGCTCGGGATGCACCACCACGCGCGAGGGATCGAAGAACTCGGCCATGCCCAGCCCATCGCAACCGGGGCAGGCGCCCATCGGTGCGTTGAACGAGAACAGGCGCGGCTCCAGTTCGGGCAGCGAGTAGTCGCAGACCGGGCAGGAATACTTGGACGAGAACAGGGTAGGGGTCGCACCGGCGTCGTCCAGCGACTGCACCGACGCCATGCCATCACCCAGCTTCAAGGCCGTTTCGAAGCTCTCGGCCAGGCGCTGCTTGATGTCTTCGCGCGGGCGGAAGCGATCGATCACCGCCTCGATGGTGTGCTTCTGGCGCAGCGCCAGCGGCGGCACCGCATCGATTTCGTACAGCTCGCCATCGACGCGCACACGCACGAAACCCTGCGCGCGCAGCTGGTCGAATACCTGTGCGTGCTCGCCCTTGCGGTCGCGGATCACCGGCGCCAGCAGCATGTAGCGCTGTTCCGGGTCCAGCGTCAGCATGTGGTCGACCATCTGGCTGACCGTCTGCGCTTCCAGCGGATAGCCGTGGTCGGGGCAGCGCGGCGTGCCGACACGTGCGTACAGCAGGCGCAGGTAGTCGTAGATCTCGGTGATCGTGCCGACCGTCGAGCGCGGGTTGTGCGAGGTCGACTTCTGCTCGATCGAGATCGCCGGGGACAGGCCTTCGATATGGTCCAGGTCCGGCTTTTCCATCACGCTCAGGAACTGCCGCGCATACGCCGACAGGGACTCGACGTAACGCCGCTGGCCCTCGGCATAGATGGTGTCGAACGCCAGCGACGACTTGCCCGAGCCGGACAGGCCGGTGATCACGATCAGTTTGTCGCGGGGCAGGTCGAGGTCGATGTTCTTGAGGTTGTGCGTCCGCGCGCCGCGGATGCGGATGAAATCCATCGCCATGGGGAATCCGGTTGTGGGGGCGTGGCTGGGCCGCCGGGCCAGCGATAGGGCGGCAATCGGTCAGCCTACCGAGGTGACCAGATGGGGGCAATGGGCGACAATGCCAGCCCGGTGTCTCACCTCGTGAGACGGCCAGTAGAGCCGAGCCACGCTCGGCTGGCCGGACCCCGAACCGTTCAGCCGAGCATGGCTCGGCTCTACTGAGGGCGGGGGACAGGTCCCCGCAGGCCCCGCCCAGGGGTTGACTTGACCCGTCCGCGGTGGTCCACGTACAATTCCGCTCCTGTCCGCCCTCGACGGCGGCAGTCCATAGACCACAATAACTACAGAGGAAGTCTGGTCATGTACGCAGTACTGGTCACCGGCGGTAAGCAATACCGCGTGGCGCAGGGCGAAAAGCTCCGCATTGAAAAGCTCGAAGTCGAAGTCGGCAGCGAGATCAAGTTCGACAACATCCTGCTGCTCGGCGACAGCGATGGCATCAAGATCGGCGACGCCCTGAGCGGCGCTGCGGTCACTGCCACCGTCCTGTCCCAGGGGCGTGCCGACAAGGTCCGGATCATCAAGTTCCGTCGCCGTAAGCACCACATGAAGCGCCAGGGTCACCGTCAGTACTACACCGAAATCGAGATCACCGGCATTGCCGGTGGCAGCAAGTAAGGAGATAGGTCATGGCACATAAAAAAGGCGTAGGCTCTTCGCGCAACGGTCGCGACTCCAACCCGAAGTACCTCGGCGTCAAGATCTTCGGTGGCCAGGCCATCGAAGCCGGCAACATCATCGTGCGTCAGCGCGGCACCCAGTTCCACCCGGGTTCCGGCGTCGGCCTCGGTCGTGACCACACCCTGTTCGCCCTGACGGACGGCAAGGTGGAGTTCACCGTGAAGGGCCCGAAGAAGCGTCGCACCGTCAGCGTCGTCTCGGTCGAAGCCTGATAAGGCTGCGTCCGGCGCCCATGCCTCGGCATGGCCGTGCTGGATGAAGAGCTCGCTGCATGAAGAGCCCCGCTTCGGCGGGGCTTTTCGTTGGAATCAATGGTAAAACGGGCATCGCCCGGTTGTCGGCCAGCGGCCGGCACTACATCAAGGTGGCGGCGTGCATGCCGCGCCCATCGCAGGCATCGAAACAATGAAACTGGTAGACGAAGCAGAAATCGAAGTGTTCGCCGGCAACGGCGGCAACGGCTGCATTGGCTTCCGTCGCGAGAAGTTCATTCCGCTCGGCGGCCCGGACGGCGGCGACGGCGGTGCGGGCGGCAGCGTGTGGATCCGCGCCGACGAAAACCTCAACACCCTGGTCGACTTCCGCCATGACCGCATCTTCAAGGCGCAGCGCGGCGAGAACGGCATGGGCCGCCAGGCCTATGGCAAGGGTGGCGAAGACATGGTCATCACCGTGCCGGTCGGCACCGTGATCATCAACGTGGCCACCGATGAAATCATCGGCGACCTGACCCAGCATGGCGACCGCCTGCTGGTGGCCAAGGGTGGCCGCGGCGGCCTCGGCAACATGCATTTCAAGAGCTCCACCAACCGCTCGCCGCGCCAGGCGCTGCCGGGCGAGCCGGGTGAAGAGCGCACGCTGAAGCTGGAGTTGAAGCTGCTGGCCGACGTCGGTCTGCTGGGCTTCCCCAATGCCGGCAAGAGCACCCTGATCCGCGCCGTCTCGGCGGCGACGCCGAAGGTGGCCGATTACCCGTTCACCACGCTGTACCCGAACCTGGGTGTGGTGAAGGTGGAAAACTACCGCAGCTTCGTGATCGCCGACATTCCGGGCCTGATCGAAGGTGCGGCCGACGGTGCCGGCCTGGGCGCGCAGTTCCTGCGCCATCTGCAGCGCACCCGCCTGCTGCTGCACCTCGTCGACATCTCGCCGATGGAGGGTGGTGTGGAAGGGGTTTCCCCGGTCGAGCAGGTGCGTGCCATCGAGCGCGAACTGGAAAAGCACGATCCGGAGCTGCTGGCCAAGCCGCGCTGGCTGGTGCTGAACAAGGCTGACCTGATGTTCGAGGACGAGGCCAAGGCCGCCGCCGAGAAGATCGTGGCCGAGCTGGGCTGGAAGGAGCCGTGGTTCCTGGTGTCCGCACTGGGTCGTGAGGGCACGTTCCCGATCATGAGCCGGATCATGGCGTTCTTCGATCGCCAGAAGGAAGACGAGCTCGAGGCGGCCCGCAACGCGCAGTAATGCCTGTTGTGGTTCCCGCGAAAAAACCCGGCTTCGGCCGGGTTTTTTGTGGGTGCCGCTCTTCTGTAAAGCCGAGCCCATGCTCGGCTGCTGTTCGCGCGGCCAGCCGAGCATGGGCTTGGCTCTACAGAAGCGGAAACTGCAGGCAACAAAAAACCCGGCCGAAGCCGGGCTTTTGCGTGCTGCCGGAGCCGGGGCTCCAGCAACCAACCGGATCAGGCGGCCTGGAGGGCCTTGATGCGGTCGTTCAGGCGGCTCTTGTGGCGAGCAGCCTTGTTCTTGTGGATCAGGCCACGCGCGCTGAAACGATCCAGGATCGGCTGGGCAACGGCGAAGGCGGCTTGAGCGCCGGCGGCATCGTTGGCGTCCAGCGCCTTGATCACTTTCTTGACAGCGGTGCGCAGCATCGAGCGCTGAGCCACGTTGCGCGCGTTGCGCACGACGGTCTGCTTGGCGCGCTTCTTGGCGGACTTGATATTGGCCACGGTGGTGGTTTCCTGAAAAATCGGTGTTATGGGAACAGCAAGCTAGCTAGTATGATGGCGTAAGAAATGTACGTCAAGTCGATTGTCAAGAGGGACGTTGAGTGAGTTCACCCAAGATGTTGCGGGGCCTGCTGTCGTTCAGCAGCATGACCATGGTCTCGCGGGTTCTCGGCCTGGTCCGGGACCAGGTGGTGACCTCGACCTTCGGCACCAACGCCATCACCGATGCTTTCTGGGTCGCCTTCAGGATACCCAATTTCCTGCGCCGGCTGTTCGCCGAGGGCTCCTTTGCCACCGCATTCGTGCCGGTGTTCACCGAGGTGAAGGAGACCCGCAGCCACGCCGAGCTGCGTGAATTGATGGCCCGCACCGCCGGCACCCTGGGCGGCGTGCTGATGCTGGTCACCGCACTGGCGCTGATCTTCGCGCCGCAACTGGCGTCGGTCTTCGCCAGTGGCGTCGACACCGACCCTGCCAAGCAGGGCCTGCTGATCGACCTGTTCCGCCTGACCTTCCCGTTCCTGCTGTTCGTCTCGCTGACCGCCCTGGCCGGCGGCGCGCTGAACAGTTTCCAGCGCTTCGCGATGCCGGCGCTGACCCCGGTCATCCTCAACCTGTGCATGATCGCCGGCGCGCTGTGGCTGGCGCCGCGGCTGGGGGGCACACCGGAAAAGCAGATCCTCGCCCTCGGCTGGGCCGTGCTGGCCGCCGGCCTGTTGCAGCTGCTGTTCCAGTTGCCTTCGTTGAAGGGTATCGACCTGCTGACCCTGCCGCGCTGGGGCTGGAACCATCCGGGCGTGCGCAAGGTGATGACGCTGATGGTGCCGACCCTGTTTGGCTCGTCAGTGGCGCAGATCAACCTGCTGCTGGATACCGTCATCGCCGCCAAGCTGACCGATGGTTCGCAGTCCTGGCTGTCGCTGGCCGATCGCTTCCTGGAGCTGCCGCTGGGTGTGTTCGGCGTGGCGCTGGGCACGGTGATCCTGCCGGCACTGGCCCGCCACCACGTGAGCACCGATCGCGAGGGTTTCTCGCGCTCGCTGGACTGGGGGCTGCGCATGACCCTGCTGATTTCGGTGCCGGCCATGCTGGGCCTGCTGCTGCTGGCCGAACCGCTGATCGCGACCATCTTCCAGCACGGCCAGTTCAGCGCCTTCGATACCCGCATGACCGCACTGTCGGTGTACGGCCTGAGTTTCGGCCTGCCGGCGTTCGCCCTGCTGAAGGTGGTGCTGCCGGCCTTCTACGCCCGTCAGGACACCAAGACCCCGGTGCGTGCCGGTGTGGCCGCGCTGGTGGCCAACATGGTGTTCAACTTCGCCCTGCTGGCGGTGCTGTACCAGGTGATGGTGCCGGACGAGCTGAAGGCGCAGGGCGTGATGGCCGCCATCGGCAAGCAACCCGGCCTGCACCTGGCGCTGGGCATTGCCAGCGCGCTGTCCAGTTACCTGAACCTGGGCCTGCTCTGGTACTGGCTGGGCAAGACCGATGTCTACCAGCGCCGGCCGGGCTGGGGCGGTTACCTGCTGCGGCTGCTGGTGGCGTGCACGGCGATGGTCGGCGTGCTGCTGGCCCTGCTGTACTGGCTGCCGGGCTTCTCGTCGATGGGCGTGTGGGAACGGATCGGTGCCCTCGGCCTGCTGGTCGGCGGTGGCGGGCTGACCTATCTGCTGGCAATGGTGGCGATGGGCTTCCGTCCGCGCGACCTGCGCGGGCATTGATCGTGGCTCCCGGCGGCTATACTTCAGGGTTACACCATTGAAACGGCGGGCTTGGGCCGGCCGGAACGAGAGTTGATGAGCAGGCTGTTCAGAAGCGTCGAGGGCGGGGAGCTGTTCCCCAACGGAAGCGTGGTCTGCATCGGTGCATTCGACGGCCTCCACCTGGGCCATCGTGCGCTGGTGCGGCACGCGGTCGCGCGTGCGCGCGCCTTGGGTGTGGCTGCGGTGGCGGTGGCCTTCGAGCCCCTGCCGCGTGAGTTCTTTGCCCAGGGCACGCCGCCGCCGCGGCTGACCCTGGCCCGCAGCAAGGTCGAGATCCTGCACGAACTGGGCGTCGATGCGATCGGCCTGCTGCGCTTCGACGCGGCGATGGCGGCGATGCCGGCCGAAACCTTCGTGCGCCAGCTGCTGGCCCAGCGCCTGAACGCCCGCGAGGTCTGGATCGGGCCGGAGTTCTGTTTCGGCAACCGCCGCCGTGGCGATCTGGCCCTGCTGCAGGCGCTGGGTGCCGAGCTCGGTTTCAGCGCCGGCGAAATCGAAGCGGTCGACCTGCACGGTGATCGCATCTCCAGCACCCGGATCCGCCAGCTGCTGCAGGAAGGCGACTTCGCCCGCGTCGGCGACCTGCTGGGGCGTCCCTACTCGATCAGCGGGCGGGTGGTGCGCGGGCGTCAGCTCGGCCGTACGCTGGGCTTCCCCACCGCCAACCTGCGGTTCCCGAAGACCCCGGCGTTGTCGGGCATCTACGCGACCTGGGTGCACGGGGTGTTCGACCAGCCGTGGCCGTCGGTGTCCAGTTTCGGTACCCGGCCGACCGTGGACGGCGTGGAGCCGCTGCTGGAAGCGCACCTGTTCGATTTCCAGGGCGACCTGTACGGGCGTCACATCGAAGTGGAATTCGTCGCCAAGCTGCGCGATGAAGAGAAATTCAATGATCTGGCGGCGCTGACCGACCAGATGCACCGCGACGCCGAACAGGCGCGTGCCATCCTTTCCGAACATAGATTGCGAGCCACTGCGTGAGCCAGGACTACAAGACCACCCTCAACCTGCCGGCCACCGAATTCCCGATGCGCGGCGACCTGCCCAAGCGCGAGCCGGGCATTCTGGCGCGCTGGGAAGAGCAGGGGCTCTACCAGCAGCTGCGCGACAACGCCGCCGGCCGCCCGCTGTTCGTGCTGCATGACGGTCCGCCGTACGCCAATGCGCGCATCCACCTGGGCCACGCGGTCAACAAGATCCTCAAGGACGTCATCGTCAAGTCGCGCTACCTGGCTGGCTTCGATGCGCCCTACGTGCCGGGCTGGGACTGCCATGGCCTGCCGATCGAAATCGCGGTGGAAAAGAAGTGGGGCAAGGTCGGGGTGAAGCTCGATGCGGTCGAGTTCCGGCAGAAGTGCCGCGAGTTCGCCGAAGAACAGATCGACATCCAGCGTGCCGACTTCAAGCGCCTGGGCGTCACCGGCGACTGGGACAACCCGTACAAGACCCTGAGCTTCGATTTCGAGGCCAATGAGATCCGTGCGCTGTCCAAGATCGTGGCCAACGGCCATCTGTTGCGTGGCGCCAAGCCGGTCTACTGGTGCTTCGACTGCGGCTCGGCACTGGCCGAGGCCGAGATCGAGTACCACGAGAAGACCTCGCCGGCGATCGACGTGGCCTACACCGCGCGTGATGCGCAGGCGGTGGCGCAGGCGTTCGGCGTCAGCCTGCCGGCCGATGTCGAAGTGGCGGTGCCGATCTGGACCACCACCCCGTGGACGCTGCCGGCTTCGCTGGCGGTGTCGCTGGGCGCGGACATCCGCTACGTGCTGGCCGAAGGCCCGGCGCACAACGGCAAGCGCCGTTGGCTGGTGCTGGCTGCTGCGCTGGCCGAGCGCTCGCTGCAGCGCTACGGCGTGGACGCGGTGGTGCTGCACGGTGAAGCCGAAGGTTCGGCGCTGGAAAACCAGCTGCTGGCGCACCCGTTCTACCCGGAGCGCGAGATTCTCGTGCTCAACGGCGAACACGTGTCCGACGAGGACGGTACCGGTGCGGTGCACACCGCGCCCGGCCACGGCCAGGAAGACTACGTTGTCAGCCAGAAATACGGCCTGCTGGACAAGTACAACGCCGGTCAGATCACGCCGATCGACGGCCGTGGCGTGTACCTGGAATCGACCCCGCCGGCCGGCGACGTGGTGCTGGCGGGCCAGCACCTGTGGAAGGCGCAGGAGGCGATCGTGCAGGTGCTGCGCGACAGCGGCGCACTGCTGGCCTTCGTCGAGATCCGCCACAGCTACCCGCACTGCTGGCGGCACAAGACGCCGGTGGTGTTCCGCGCCACCCCGCAGTGGTTCATCTCGATGGACAAGGCCAACCTGCGCAACGATGCGCTGGCCGCCATCGACACCGTCGGCTGGTTCCCGAGCTGGGGCAAGGCGCGCATCCAGAGCATGGTCGACGGCCGCCCGGACTGGACGATCTCGCGCCAGCGCACCTGGGGCGTGCCGATCGCACTGTTCACCCACCGCCAGACCGGCGAGATCCACCCGCGTTCGGTGGAGCTGATGCAGCAGGTGGCCGACCGCGTTGAAGCCGAAGGCATCGACGTGTGGTACTCGCTGGATGCGGCTGAACTGCTGGGCGCTGAAGCGGCCGACTACGAGAAGGTCACCGACATCCTCGATGTCTGGTTCGATTCCGGTGTGACCCATGAAGCGGTGTTGGCCGCGCGTGGCTTCGGCAAGCCGGCCGACCTGTACCTGGAAGGCTCCGACCAGCATCGCGGCTGGTTCCAGTCCTCGCTGCTGACCGGCGTGGCCATCGACAAGCGCGCGCCGTACAAGCAGTGCCTCACCCACGGTTTCACCGTGGACGAGCACGGCCGCAAGATGTCCAAGTCGCTGGGCAACGGCATCGAGCCGCAGGAAATCATGAACAAGCTGGGCGCAGACATCCTGCGCCTGTGGATTGCGTCGGCCGACTACAGCAACGAGATGTCGCTGTCGCAGGAAATCCTCAAGCGCACCGCCGACGCCTACCGCCGCCTGCGCAACACCGCCCGCTTCCTGCTGGGCAACCTGGATGGTTTCGATCCGGCCCAGCACCTGCGCCCGCTCAACGAGATGGTCGCGCTGGACCGCTGGATCGTGCACCGCGCCTGGGAGCTGCAGGAGAAGATCAAGGCGGCGTATGACAACTACGACATGGCCGAGATCGTGCAGCTGCTGCTGAACTTCTGCAGCGTGGACCTGGGCTCGCTGTACCTGGACGTGACCAAGGACCGCCTGTACACGATGCCGACCGATTCGGATGGTCGTCGTTCGGCGCAGAGCGCGATGTACCACATCGCCGAAGCGTTCACCCGCTGGGTGGCGCCGATCCTGACCTTCACCGCCGACGAGCTGTGGGGTTACCTACCGGGCGACCGTGCCGGCCACGTGCTGTTCACCACCTGGTACGAGGGCCTGGCACCGCTGCCGGATGATGCCCAGCTCAACGCCGCTGACTTCGACCAGCTGCTGGCCGTGCGCGAACAGGTGGCCAAGGTGCTGGAGCCGATGCGCGCCAATGGTGCGATCGGTGCCGCGCTGGAAGCGGAAATCACCATCGCCGCCAGCGAAGAGCAGGCCGCGCGCTGGCAGCCGCTGGCCGATGAACTGCGTTTCCTGTTCATCAGCGGTGACGTGCAGGTGCGCCCGGCGACCACCGACGAGGTGTTCGTCAGCGCCCAGCCGACGCAGAAGTCCAAGTGCGTGCGCTGCTGGCACCACCGTGCCGACGTTGGCAGCAATGCCGACCACCCGGAACTGTGTGGCCGCTGCGTGACCAACATCGCCGGTGCCGGCGAAGTGCGGAGCTGGTTCTGATGGCCGCCCCGCGCCCGCATCCGAACGCACTGGTCTGGCTGCTGCTGTCGGCAGTCATCATCGGCCTGGACCAGTGGTCGAAGGCCTGGGTGCTGTCGAGCCTGCCGGAGTTCCAGCCGGTGGTGGTCATCGACGGCTTCTGGAACTGGTACCGCACCTACAACACCGGTGCAGCGTTCAGCTTCCTGAGCGATGCCGGTGGCTGGCAGAAGCACTTCTTCACCGTGCTGGCGATCGCCATCAGCGGCCTGATGGCCTGGTGGCTGCGTGCGACTGCCCGTGGCAACTGGAAGGCTGCCGTGCCGTACGCGCTGATCATCGGCGGTGCGATCGGCAACGTGATCGACCGCCAGGTGCATGGTCACGTGGTGGATTTCATCCAGTGGTACGTCGGCGAGCATGTCTGGCCGTCGTTCAACATTGCCGATTCGGCCATCGTGGTGGGTGCCATCGGCATCGCCCTGTTTGGCCTGTTCGACGGCAAGTCCGCCAAAAAGGCGGATAATGCCAACCCGAAACCGTAAGCCGGCCGCTGCCGGGAGACTGAACTGATGGATGTGCTGCTCGCCAACCCGCGTGGTTTCTGTGCCGGTGTCGATCGTGCGATCGAGATCGTCAAGCGCGCGATCGAAACGCTCGGCGCGCCCATCTATGTCCGCCATGAAGTGGTGCACAACCGCTTCGTGGTCGACGACCTGAAGCAGCGCGGCGCGATCTTCGTCGAAGAACTCGACGAAGTGCCGGACAACAACACCGTCATCTTCAGCGCCCATGGCGTTTCCCAGGCCGTGCGCCAGGAAGCCGAGCGTCGTGGCCTCAAGGTGTTCGACGCCACCTGTCCGCTGGTGACCAAGGTCCATTTCGAAGTCGCCCGCCACTGCCGCGCCGGCCGTGACGTGGTGCTGATCGGCCATGCCGGTCACCCGGAAGTGGAGGGCACGATGGGCCAGTGGAACCGCGAAGCGGGCACCGGCCAGATCTACCTGGTCGAGGACGTGGAGCAGGTGGCCACGCTGCAGATCAACCAGCCGGAAAACTTCGCGTACACCACCCAGACCACGCTGTCGGTGGACGACACGCGTGGCATCATCGATGCGCTGCGCGAGCGCTTCCCGGCGATGCAGGGGCCGAAGAACGACGACATCTGCTACGCCACGCAGAACCGCCAGGACGCTGTGCGCGACCTGGCCAAGCGCTGCGACCTGGTGCTGGTGGTCGGTTCGCCGAACAGCTCCAATTCCAACCGACTGAGTGAGCTGGCCCGCCGTGAAGGCGTGGAGAGCTACCTGATCGACGGTGCGCACGAGATCGACCCGGCCTGGGTGGTGGGCAAGCAGCACATTGGCGTGACCGCTGGTGCCTCGGCACCGCAGGTGCTGGTCGATGGCGTGCTGGCGCGTCTGGCCGAGCTGGGGGCTTCCGGTATCGGTGAGCTGGACGGCGAGCCGGAATCGATGGTGTTCGCGCTGCCGAAGGAACTGCGCCTGCGCCTGGTCGACTGACCGGGAAGAGCTTCATCCACGCATGGCGTGGATCTACCGATGGGCCTGCCGGTTTATTGCGATGGCGCATCTGGTGGGTGTGAACCTTGGTTCGCACGGCTTCGGGATGCAGGTCATCCACGCATGGCGTGGATCTACCAATGGGTCTCCCGGTTTATTGCGATGGCGCATCTGGTGGGTGCGAACCTTGGTTCGCACGGCTTCGGGATGCAGGTCATCCACGCATGGCGTGGATCTACCCGGTACTCCTCCGCTTTCCAGTAGATCCACGCCATGCGTGGATGCTGTCAGTCTTCGCCAATGCTCCGATCAGGCTTTGCCGCATCAGGTCGGTGCACTGGCAACCATGACCTTCGGCCATGGGGCTCGGCACCTCACAGGCCTAGCATCGAGGAATCCTCTGCTGCTGGAACCTGCCGATGAAAACCCGTGCCCTGGTGATGTCCGTGCTGTTCGCGCTGGCGGCCACGCCCGCGCTGGCGCAGACCCCGCCACCGGGTGATGCCGCCGCCCCGGGCCTGCTGCGCATCGATGTCGACGCGCGCGACCTGGCCCGGCGCATCTTCAAGGTCACCGCCACCGTGCCAGCCAAGCCCGGTCCGCTGACCCTGCTGTACCCGCAGTGGATTCCCGGCAACCATTCGCCCACTGGCCCCATCGACAAGCTCGCCGGCCTGCGGGTGACCGCCAACGGCAAGCCGTTGGCCTGGCAGCGCGACCAGTTCAACGTATACGCGTTCAAGGTGGAGGTGCCGGCGGGTGTGAGCGAGATCGTCGCCCACTTCGATTTCCTGTCTTCGCAGGGTGGAAGCCAGGGCCGGGTGGTGATGACCCCGGAAATGCTCAACCTGCAGTGGAATGCCAATTCGCTGTATCCGGCCGGCGTGGACGCGCGCAACCTGCAGGCGCAGGCCAGCGTGACGCTGCCCAAGGGCTGGGCCTATGCCACCGCGCTGGAGACCGCGCGCCGCGATGGCGACACCGTGGTGTTCAAGCCGATTTCCTATGACCACCTGGTCGACTCGCCGCTGTTTGCCGGCGAGCATCACCAGCGCATCGACCTCGATCCCGGCGCGAAGGCACCGGTGCACCTGAACGTGTTCGCCGACGATGCCAAATCACTGAAGCCAACCGATGCGCAGCTGAAGGTGCATCGTGCGCTGGTGCAGCAGGCCGACAAACTGTACGGCGCGCGTCACTACGATCACTACGAATTCCTGCTTGCCCTGACTGATCGCCTCGGCGGCATCGGGCTGGAGCACCATCGCTCCAGCGAAAACAGCGCCGACCCGGGCTATTTCACGGAGTGGGACAGCAACGCGTGGATGCGCGACCTGCTGCCGCATGAGTACACCCACTCGTGGAACGGCAAGTACCGTCGCGGTGCCGATCTGGCCACGGCCAACTTCAACACGCCGATGGGCGACAGCCTGCTGTGGGTGTACGAAGGCCAGACCCAGTTCTGGGGCCAGGTGCTGGCCGCGCGTTCCGGGCTGTGGACCATCGAGCAGGCGCGCGACATGCTCGCGAACGTGGCGGCAACCTATGACCGCGGGCGCCCGGGCCTGGCTTGGCGTCCGCTGCAGGACACCACCAACGACCCGACCATCGCCCAGCGCCGCACGTTGCCGTACCGCAACTACCAGATGAGCGAGGACTACTACTCCGGCGGGCAGATGCTGTGGCTGGAGGTAGAGGGCAAGCTGCGGGGGCTGACCGGCAACCGTCGCAGCCTGGATGATTTCGCGCGTGCGTTTTTTGGCGTCGGCAACGGCGATTGGGACGTCAATCCGTACACCTTCGACGACGTGGTGGCGACCTTGAACGGCATCGCGCCGTACGACTGGGCCAGCTTTCTGCGCCAGCGCCTGGACGGGCACGGATCGCTGACCGGCGGCCTGGAACTGGCGGGCTGGAAGCTGGTCTACCGCGATGCGCCAAACGAGGCCTACAAGGCACAGGAAAAGCGCGCGAAGGCGGCGCTGCTGGCCTATTCGCTGGGAGCGACGGTACTCGACAGCGGCGTGGTCGGTGATGTGGTCTGGGACAGCCCGGCGTTCAATGCCGGCCTGGCGCCGGGCATGAAGGTGATCGCCGTTGGTGGTCGCGAATACAGCAGCCAGCGCTTGAAGGACGCGGTGGCTGCGGCGGCCACTGACAAGGCGCCGATCACACTGCTGGTCAAACAGTTCGACCGCATCGATACGATGAAGATCGACTACCACGGCGGCCTGCAGTATCCGGTGCTGGAACGCATCAGCGGCCGCCCGGATCGCCTTGCAGAGCTGTGGAAGGCGCGATGAGCCTGCGTACGCGCGATGGGCTGATCCTGGTGGTGGCCGTGCTGGCCATCGTCGGCGCCTACCTGGACGGCGACGGGCGTTGGCTGCACTGGTTGGCCAAGCCGGCGACCACGCTGCTGATCGCCGCCATCGCCTGGCAGGCGCGGCCGGTAGCGGATGCGTTCTACCGGCGCGCGGTGCTGGCCGGCATGCTGTTGTCCTGCGTGGGCGATATCGCGCTGATGCTGCCGATCGACGCGTTCGTGCCGGGGCTGGTTGCCTTCCTGCTGGCGCATCTGTGCTACATCGCTGCGTTCCGTGCCGGCCTGCGCGCAGGTCGCGGATTGCTCGCAGCGTTCGTGCTGCTTGCCGCATTCGCTTCGATCAACGTCGCCGGCCTGTGGCCGCATCTGCCGCTGCCGATGCGCCTTCCGGTGCTGGCCTACGTCGTGGTACTGGCTGCCATGGCAGTGCTGGCGCTGGCGCGTTACTGGAAGCGGCCGCACGCCGATGCGTTGGAAGCAGGCAGCGCGCGTTGGGCCGCCTCCGGCGCATTGCTGTTCGTGGCCAGCGATTCGTTGCTGGCGTGGGATCGTTTTGGCGGTGGCCTGCCGTTGGCCAGCCTGCTGGTGCTGTCCACGTACTACGCCGCGCAGTACGCCATCGCCCGCTCGGTGCGATAGCAGAAAAGGGGACGGAGGGGATCAAGTCGCTTTGGCCATCGTCGCGCCACTTGCGACCTGATCCCCTCCGTCCCCTTTTTCTACTGCAGGTTGCCCTTGGCGTCGTAGCGCAGGCGCACGGTCTGGCGGTCGCCCGCCACTTCATCCGGCAACCACACCAGCTTGCCGCCCTTGCGGATGACCACATACACATGGCCGACCTGGGCCGGCGTACGCATCAGGGCATTGCGCTGCTCCTGCAGGGCCTGCGTCACCCGTGGCACGGCATCGAAATCGATGTTGGCCAGTGCGGTGCTGCTGCGGCGCAGGGTGATGGTGGGTGCGAACTGCTGCGGATTCACCGCGTCGCCCTTGCGCCACTGCCCGCGTTGGTAGTGGTAAGCATCCACATGGCCCGGCTGCTGTGGGTCGACCAGGTCGATGTCGATGCGACCGTCGTCATGGAAGTGGATGCTGTGGAAAACGACCAGGCGTTCGCCGGCCAGTCCGGGCATCGCTTCCAGCGCCTGCCTTGCAGCCTGCAGGCGCTCGCTGTCGAGCAGCAGGTTGGGCCGTGCCCGCCCGGGCACGCGCATCGGTTCGAAAGCTGCCCGTGGCGTGGCGATGGCCGCCGTACGCAACGGTTGTTCCCAAGGATGTTGCTGAGTTGCATCCGCAGGCGCGGTCGATGCGGCGCCGCGCAGGGTCGCATCAACGGTCTGTAGTGCACCGCCCGCCGTGGCGACGCCGGCCAGGGCCAGCACCACGCCGGCGAACACCAGCGGTGTGGACACGGGCCGCTTCACGCGTCCTCCATGCGCACGCTGCGGCGATCATCCGGGTCGTACAGAATGTCGACCTGCCCGCGAGGAATGTTGGCCAGGTCAAGCAGCGCAACGAAGCGGCGCACGCTGGCCTGCTGCACGTTGCCCTCGCGGTCGAGATATTCCAGCTGGAACTCCACCTGCGGTTGTTCGTTGACGTAGGTACCGGTCTGGCGCACATCGAGTACCCGCGCTTCGGCAGCGATACCGCGGTACTTGAGCGCTTCGCCGCGCGCGTCGATCTGCAGCGTGCCGGCCAGCAGGCGCGCCAGCAGGCGCAGGCCGATCAGGTAGCTGCACAGGACCAGTGGGCAGATCAGCAGTGGGTGACCGAATCCGAGGAACGTCCAACCCATGCCATCGCTCTGCAGGCGGTAGGCCATGACGTACGCAGCAGCGACCACGACGATGCCGACCAGGCCGCCGATCGCGCGGCGCCACAGGCTGGCGCGGTCCAGTTCCGGCTGCGCTCCTTCCAGCATCAGGTTGGGTGGGGTGCCCGGCGTGCGGCTGAGCAGCACATCCAGCTGTCTGTCCACGGCAAAACGCTGCAGCTGTGGCTTGCTGTCGACCACGACCAGCGTTTCGGTGATCGGCGTGCCGGACAGGTTGTCGAAGGCCAGTTGCAGCCGCCACTGCGCGAAGCCGCGCACCTGCACGCCAGTCTGTTCGGCCTGCTCGATGCGCGCGCTGCGTGGCTCGCCGTTGGCGAGGATGCTGCGTACGCGTTGCAGTGCGCGCGGTGGCGCCAGCAGCAGGTAATGCAGGAAGGCGTACAGCAGCACCAGCCACAGCGCCAGCGACGTCGCCAGCAGGCCAAGCGCCAACCATGGCGCGCTGCGGTCGCCCAGGTCCATCGGCCAGCTGGTGCCGTAATAGAGCAGGCAGGGGAAGGGCAGCGCGAAGAACAACATGAGCGCGCCCAGGAACCAGAGGTAGGCTTTCATGACTCGCCTTCGACGCCGTGGAACAGGCGGCGTAGGGTACTACGCTCAGCGGAATTGCAGGGTCAGCAGGAAGTAGCGCCCCAGCGGATCGTCCAGTCCGGCCATCTGCCCGCCGCTGCCGACAAGGTAGTTCACCGGCCGCGTATCGAGCAGGTTGTGCACGTCCAGAGCGGCAATCACGCGTGGGCTCAGCCGGCGCGCCAGGTGCAGGTTCCAGCGCAGCTGCGCGGGGTTCATGCAGCGGCGCTGGTCATGCTGCTCCTGCGTGCATGCTTCACCGGCCAGCCATGCGCGGGTGCGGCCGACGCGGTTGCCACGCAGGGCGATGTCCCAGGAAGGGTTCTGCCACTGCACGTTGAGAATGCCCGCGTTCGCCGGCGTGGCATGCCCGCGCAGGTCCACCGATTCGCCATGGCTGCGATCACGACGCAGTTCCTGCTGCTTCAACGCATCCAGCGAGAACAGCCATTGCCCGTTGCGGCCGGCATCCACCCGGTACTCGCCACGCAGTACCCAGTTGCGTGAGGTGGTGCGGCCGATGTTGTCGAATGACAGGCGAAGATCACGCAGGCGGCCCTGCTCATCCAGCTCCCAGGTACCGGGATTCCACAGCGCATCGCTGGGTTGCAGGGCAAGGATCTCGTTGCGCAGTTCGACGATGTTGTGGGTCAGTGACAGCGAGAACGCATCGCTCGGTGTCCAGCTGGCAGCCAGCGAGTGGCTGCGCGAGGTCTCCGCTTTCAGTGCATCGTTCTCCACCACCTCTACTTCCACCGCGCAGCCGCCACCGCGCAGCGGGCGCGCGCACGGCGGCAGGGAAGCCGATGCGGGCAGGGGATACAGGCCGAAGTAGCCCGGCGGTCGCCGCCGCTCGAAGATGCTGGGCGCGCGGTAGCCGCGGCCACTGGCCAGCAGGAACGACCAGTGCGGGCTCGGACTCCAGCGCAGGCCGGCACGCGGCGAGAATGCGGTGTCACTGCCATCGCGGTCCAGCCGCGCAGCCACGTCCAGGCGCAGCGTCGGCGCCAACGGCAGGCCCAGTTCGGCGTAGGCGGCGTTGCTTTGCCGGGTCAGCCGGCGCTGCTCCAGCGGCAGGCCCAGGGCCAGCTCACCCTTGCCCAGCAGCGGATCGGGCAGCGACGTCCAGCGCTCGCGGCGCAGGTCGATACCGGTGGCCAGCTGTGCCGCACCGCCTGGCAGTGTCATCAGGGTGCGCTGCATGCCCCACCAGCCCTGCCACTGTTCGGTACGACCGCGGTTGTGGATGGCCGGAAACAGCTCGTCTGCCAGCCCCGGCGGCAGGGTGGAAAAACCGGGCAGGAAATCCAGCGTGCGTGCGGCCTCCAGCAGGCGCTCGCTGCGCACGGTGCCTTCGGTGCGCAGGTCCACCTGGCTGCGCTGCGCGCTGAGGCCGGCATCCCAGCTGCGGCCGGTGCGCTCGCGGCCCATGCCGAAACTGACGTCGCCTTCAGTGGCATGCACGCGCGGGCGCACTTCGCCGCCTTCCTGCAGGACCACATTGAGGATCGCGCCACGGCTGAAATTGAGGGCGACGGCGGTCGGGCCCAGTTCAAAACGCTGGCGGTTGTGGCTGGCGCGTGCTTCCACATAGGCGTAGCGTCCGTCACCGCGCTCGTGGCGATAGCGCAGGTAGCCGGACAGCGTTTCCGATGCCGGCTGCAGCGAGCGCGGGCGGGCGTTGTCGAACCAGCAGCCGTCGTCTTCGCGCTGCAGCGGCGGATGGCACTGCGTGGCCGGGTAGTAATCGCCGTTGCCCAGGATCAGCCCGATCGGGTACAGCGAGGTTTCCGCATGCCAGTCGCGCTGGTCACCGGCCACATGCTGCAGGCGATGCAGGTCGACGCCGGCGAACCAGCGGTCGCCACCTTCGCGCACGCCACCCGTTGCCGCCTGCAGCCGGTACTGATCGCCGTCGCCACGGCTGCTGACACCCGACTGCAGCGTAGCTTCCGGCCCCTCGGCCTGGTCACGCAGGATGATGTTGACCACGCCGGACATCGCATCGGCGCCGTAGATGGCCGACGCGCCGCCACGCACCAGTTCGATGCGCTCGACGAAGCTGAGCGGAATGCCACCCAGATCGGTCAGCCCGCCTTCTTCCAGCGAGACCATTGGATAGCGCGGCAGGCGCCGGCCATTGACCAGGAACAGGGTCGCGCGCGGGCCCATGCCATCCAGGCTGGTGGTGGCCGCTGCGCCGACCGGCAGGTACAGCGAATCGCCACTGCGCGAGGTGCTCAGGGGCGGGTGGCCGTTCATGCCGGGCAGGTGGCGCAACAGGTCGAACAACGTGCCGTAGCCGCTGCGCAGGATGTCTTCGCGGTCGATCACCGTTACTGGGAGCGTGGTCTGCACGGAGGTGCGCGGCAACCGGCTGCCGGTGACATGGATCGGCGCCAGCTCCACCTGCACCGGCTTCGGTGGCGCCGGCGGCGGTGGCCGCTGTACCGGCTGCGCGACCACGTCGGCTGGCGCAGCATGCCGGCGCACCACGAATCCGCCGCTGGGTGTCTGCAGGATGTTCACCGGCATGCCGGCGACGAGCTGCTTCAGCGCAGCGGCCGGCGCCAGCGAGCCGGCGACGCCGCCGCTGCGCAGGTCGGTCAGCTCACGCGCGTCGAATACCAGGGCGATGCCGCTCTGGCGCGCCCATTGCTGCAGGGCCGGCGGCAGGGCGCCGGGAGCGATCCGGTAGTCGACCTGCCTGACGGCTTCTGCTGACGCCGCCGTTGCCGTCACGCCCGGCACCAGCACAACGCACAGCAGGGCCTGCAGCAGGCCCCACCGAAGCGCGTCCCAACGAAGCACACCCGGCGCCGGCATCGGCCGCCGCCTCAGTAGGTGCGGCGCAGTTCCAGCGCGCCATCCGAGCGCGGCTGGCCAGCAATGGACCACCCCAGTTCCAGGGCGGAAAGCAGTTCGTGCGCGTCGCCTGCACGGAAGGTGCCGCTGACCGCGAGGTCGGCGATGTCCGGGTCGGCGACCACCAGTGGCGTGCTGCCATAGCGGTTCATGCGTTCGACCACGGTGGCCAGGGGCGTGCCGTCGAACACCAGCTTGCCCTGTGGCCAGGCCTCGGCGGCAGCGGTCGAGGATAGCTGCGGGCCCGGTTGGATCTTGCCGGAGGCCAGGACCTGCAGCTGCTGGCCCGGCGAGAGCGTGTGCTGCGCGCTGCCACTGGTGACTTCCACCACGCCTTCCAGTAGCGCGACCTCGACCCGGCCGTCAGTCAGCCGTTCCACCTGGAAGGTGGTGCCGATATCGCGGATCGAACTGCCGCCGGCCTGCACCCGCAGCGAGCGCGATGATGGTTCGACCTGCAGCTGGATGCGACCGTGTTCCAGCGCCAGTTCGCGCTTGCGCCAGCCGAAGCGCGCGGTGAGCGTGGTGCCGGCATCGAGCGTGGCG
This sequence comes from Stenotrophomonas sp. 82F1, assembly GCF_056861525.1. NCBI lineage: Bacteria > Pseudomonadati > Pseudomonadota > Gammaproteobacteria > Lysobacterales > Lysobacteraceae > Stenotrophomonas > Stenotrophomonas sp. 82F1. The sequence goes on along the minus strand of NZ_JBSPUD010000005.1, from coordinate 34,577 downwards.
ATGCTGCCATCGGCCAGCGTTCGCTGCTGCGGCAGCAGGCTGGCGTTGGCATAGGTCAGCGGTGTGGGGTTGCCATCGGTGTACAGCATCCAGCCCAGGCCAACGGCGAGGCAGACGCCGGCAGCGGCGGCGACACTCGGCAGCCAACGCCGCTGCGGCCTGCGTGCTGTGCGTGCAGCCGCGGTGCGCAACCACGGGTCGCCGGCCAGGCCGGCACTGCGCTGGTGCAGCTTCTCGGCCTGCACCCAGGCGCTGACATGCGCGGGATCCTCGGCCAGCCAGTCCTCAAAGGATTGACGCTCTTCGGGGCTGCAGTCGGGGGCGTCCAGCCGGGCTACCCAGGCGCTTGCGTGTTCAAAAAGCAACGTGTCATCCCTGTTGTCGTTGCGGATCATTCGGTGTCTCCATCATTGTGGAGAGGATCGGGGCCCAGCTCCTTGCGCAGGCCCTGCAATGCACGGGCAATGTGTTTTTCCACGGTCTTGGCGGTGATGCCGCAATGCCGGGCGATCTGTGTATAGCTCATCCCGGTGATGCGGTTGAGCAGGTACACCTCGCGGGCACGTTCGGGAAGCTTGAACAGTGCCTGGCGCAACAGGGCGAGCATCTGCCCGGATTCTGCCTGACGCAGCGGATCAGGAGAAGCACTGGCGGCTTCTTCGTTGCCGTCGCGCTCGGTCAGCGACAGGTGGTTACGCGATTGCGGCGAGCGCCCGCGGTCTGCCAGGCGGTTGCGGGCAATGCGATACAGCAGCAGCCGCAGCTCCTCGGTGTCGTGCGCGCGGTAGCGGATCAGGCGCTCCATGCAGTCCTGGGCGATGTCCTCGGCATCCTCGGGGCCGACACCGCGGGCGCGCAGGAAAGCACACAGCGGCGCGCGTTCCTCGCGTACGAATGCGATGAAGACATCCGGAACCCCGGGCAGTTCCGGCGCAGGACGGAGCAAAGGGGAGGGCACGGACAGGGGAGGGCCTCGAACGACGATGACGGACGCGTCATCGAGTTTTACGCGACGGTGACCGGATGGGGAAGCCCACGTTTCTTCTGCATTTCCATTGTGAATGCATTCATCTTTTTCCTCGTCGCCGACTGGGGGCGTCCGCCCTGCTGCTGCGTTCTGCTTTCGACCCGCGTGGTGCGGGCGGAGAGAGAGAACGCAATGAAGCATTCGAAGTTGAGCATCGCCCTGGCAGGCCTGGTGGGTATCGCGACCCTGGGCCAGATGGATGACGTCATGGCAATGAATTATCACGTGCAGGGCGATCGCGTCGTACTCAGCGGCGGTGTCACCGTCGCCGACGTGGTCGCATTGCCGGCGTTGCTGGCCAAGGCGCAGGCCGAAGGCCGTCCGATCCGCGAAGTCGTGCTGCGCACCTCCAATGGTGGCGCGCTGATCGCGGGTGAGTGGCTGCAGGGGGTGATCCGCAGCAACGGCCTGAACACCATCGTGTCCGGCCACTGCATCTCGTCCTGCTCGATCATGCAGTCCGGTGGCGTCGAACGTTACCTGGCCGGCGACCTGCCGCTGGTCGACTCGGTGCAGATCCACGCCGCCAGCAACAGTGGCAAGGTGATCTATACGCCGTCGCCGCGGATGACCGAGATCTACACCGGCAACTACGGCGGCGGCATGGATGCCGGCCTGCTGCACAAGGCCATGTACGAGGTGGTGCAGCCCAACGGCCTGCTGGTGTTCCGCGATCCGGCCCGGACCACCGGCCCGTCGGTCAGCTTCGATCCCGATGGCAGTGGCCGCAAGCTGGAAACCTTCCCCGGGCAGGACATCTACAGCAACAACATCATCACCGCCGCCGGCTACCGCGACCCGGGCGACACCCTGACCGTCACCGGCAATGTCAGCGGCGACATCAACCCGGGCTACCTGCGCACCGCTCGCCAGCTGCAGGCGTTCGTCGATGACGACTTCGCGCGCTGGAACGATACCGACTTCGCCACCACGTACATCAACTATGCGGTGAACATCTACAACCGCTCCAGCGCCGGCCCGAACGGCATCGGCCCGGCGTCAGTGCAGGATTACCTCAACGACCCGGGCACACGGCAGCTCCTGCTGGGCCAGTTGCGCCTGGATGAGCTGGATGCCTCCACGCTGGGCAACTCGGCCGGCGTGATCCGCGTCGCCAAGGGCGGCACCTGGCGCACTGCCGAAACCACCGGCGCCGATTTCATGCTGGTGGAGAACGGCACCATCGCCCTGGAAGGCGGTGCCCTGCGCACCCCGGAGCTGCGCGTGCTGGCGGCCGGCATGGTGGTCGGCCACGGCGACATCGCCTCGGTTGCCACCGACTCGAACGCACTGCTCGATGGCACCGGCCCCTCGTTCCGCGAGGATGGCTTCAACCGCCTGCGCGTGTACGGCGCCCTGATGCCGCGTGGTGGTGACCTGGTCACTCACGGCTACGTCAACATCATGCCGGGCGGCAAGGTACTGTTCGACGTCACCGAGGCGGGCGGCACCAACAGTGGCCGCCTGCGTGTGGGCGACTTCTACGACAGCGGCACCAACGAGGGTGCACTGGTCATTTCGCCGGGCGCGCACCTGGAACTGAACGTGGCGCAGGGCTTCTACGCCGGCAACTACCAGCGCGAACTGGTGAGCGGCCCGATCTACCAGGGCGGTTTCACCGATGCGGTGCGCCTGGGCGACACCGGCTATACCGCCAGCATCACCAATGGCGAGGTGTTCCGGCCACGCCACAACTCGTTGCTGAGCTTCAACATCAAGCAGACCGCCGAGGGCCTGTCGCTGACGGCGAACCCCGGTTTCGACCAGCTCGCGCAGCTCACCGGCAGCAACGGCAACGACGGTCTCGGCCGTGCGCTGGCCACGGCCGGCCAGCGCCAGGATGCCGGCCTGAAGCCGCTGCTGGGTGCACTGCAGTTCGCGGACCGTGATGTGATCGCACAGCAGGCCGGTGCACTGCGCGGTGATGGCCATGCCAGCCTGCGCCTGGCCGACAACGCGCTGGTCGGCAGCATCGGCAGCGTGGTGCAGCAGCACCAGGCCGCACGACGCAGCGGCAGTGGTGACGCCGGTGGCCTCGCGGCACAGGCCGCGCAGGCGGCGTCGGCACAGCCCGGCATGGCCAATGGCAGCCTGTTCAACCAGCTGGCGATACACCTGGTGGAGCCAGCGGGGGCGGGCGGTGGCAACACCGACTTCGGCGGCGAAGCACCTCGCAACTACGGCCTCTGGGGCCGCGGCTTCGGCAGCCACGGCCGCATCGACGGTGAAGGCGGCGTGGCCGGCCTGAGCCATACCGTCGGCGGCATCGTGCTGGGTGCCGATACGCAGCTGGCCGATGACCGCGTGACGCTGGGCGTCAGCGTTGCCGCGGCGGACATGTCGACCAAGGGCCGCGATGGTTCCGGCTTCACCGGCGACGTGCGCGCGCTGGATGTGGGCGGTTACCTGGATGCCACCTACTCGCGTGGCTACCTCTCGGCCTCGGTGCGCTACACCGACCTGCGCCACGACACCCGCCGCAGCATCGAGGGCATCGACGGCCTGCAGGGCCCGCTGCGTGCCAAGTACAACAACGATGCGATCTCGGCCCGCCTGGAGCACGGCTTCTCGTTCACCACCGCCAAGGGTGTGGTGATCCAGCCGCTGCTGCCGGTGGTCGATTACGCGCGCACCTCGGCCACCCGTTTCAATGAAGGGCAGGGTGCTGGCGCGCTGGTGGGGCGTGGTGACAGCCTGGAGAGCATCCGGGTCGGCGCGGGCCTGCAGTTGTTCAAGACCTTCGAAGGCAACAACGGCGAGCGCATCACCCCGCGCGCGCGCGTGGTCTGGCAGAAGGAACTGGGCGACACCCAGGCCCGTTACAGCACCGGCTTCGCCGCTGCGCCGGACCTGGTGTTCGGTGCCAGCAGCCAGACCGTGGGCGAGCAGGTGCTGGCCTGGAACCTGGGCGTGACCAGCCGCGCCAGTGATCGCCTGTCGGTGATGGTCGACTACGTGGGCGAGCGTCGCGACGGCCAGCTGCAGAACGGCGTGATGCTGGGCCTGGGCTATACGTTCTAAGGCAGTAGCGGCACCGGCGGCCTTCGCGCCGCCGGTGCCATCCCCATCGGTCTGCGGGTGCGCTATGGTCGTGGCGGATTTCCGCGCAGACCTTGCCATGCACATCGCCGTATTCAGTGCCCGTCCCTACGATCGCCGCTTTCTCGAGGAAGCCAACGCGCGCGAAGCGGCAGAGCAGCCGTTCCAGTTCGTGTACTTCGACGCCGCGCTGGACGTGCACACCGCCGCACTGGCACAGGACTGCGCTGCCGTCTGCGTGTTCGTCAATGACCGGCTCGATGCGCCGGTGCTGCAGGCCCTGCATGCACTGGGCGTGCGCGCGGTACTGCTGCGCTGCGCCGGCTTCAACAATGTGGATCTGGCCGCTGCGAACGCGCTCGGCCTGTTCGTCGCCCGCGTGCCGGCCTACTCGCCGGAAGCCGTGGCCGAACACGCACTGGCGCTGGTGATGACCCTCAACCGGCAGACCCATCGCGCCTACAACCGCGTGCGCGAGGGCAACTTCATGCTTGATGGCCTGCTCGGCCGCACCCTGCATGGCAAAACCGTGGGCATCGTCGGTACCGGCAAGATCGGGCTGGCCACCGCGCGCATCTTCCGCGGCATGGGCTGCACCGTGCTGGGGCACGATCCGTATCCTTCGCCGGCGTTCGCCGAGATCGGCGCGATGGTGGAGCTGGAGGAGCTGCTCTCGCGCTCGGATATCGTCTCGCTGCATTGCCCGTTGACCCCCGATACCCAGCACCTGATCGACGACGCCTCGCTGGCGCGGATGAAGCCCGGCGCGATGCTGGTCAACACCTCGCGTGGCGGCCTGGTCGATACCCATGCGGTGATCCGCGCGCTGAAGTCGCGCCGGCTCGGCCACCTGGCCATCGACGTCTACGAGCAGGAAAGCGCGCTGTTCTTCCAGGACCTGTCCGGCGAGATCATCGACGATGAGGCCTTCCAGCGGTTGATGACCTTCCCCAACGTGCTGGTGACCGGCCACCAGGGCTTCTTCACCGTGGAGGCGCTGCAGGAGATCTCGGCGATCACGCTGGGCAACCTGGCCGATTTCGCGGCAGGGCGGGAGTGTGGCAACCGGGTGGCGGCGGGTTGAGAGCCCGGGCGGGTGGGCGTTTGACGGCAATCGTCACGACCGGATTGACCGCAGGGGTGGGGCGACCGTAAAATCGCCTGCTCAGCCGGAATAGCTCAGTTGGTAGAGCGGCGCATTCGTAATGCGTAGGTCGTAGGTTCGATTCCTATTTCCGGCACCAGTTGTAATGAAAAGCCCCGGCCTCGGTCGGGGCTTTTTGTTTGGCCGGCACGGCCATTGGTAGTGCCGGCCGCTGGCCGGCTGCTTCAGTAGTGCCAGCCCATGGCTGGCAGCCCAGAATTTCGAGCCTGCGGCTCGCTCGTCCCTCCGGCTTCCCAGGCACTTAGTTCTTCGTGCTATAGCTGACCTGTAGGCCGCATTCGGCCCCAATGGGCCGTCAAATTCCTCGATCCCCATTTCCTGTGCTCTGAATACCCGGCCTTGCTTCAAGGCTCTTTCAGGGATTGGAAGGATGGGGAGTTTCGGGGGAACTGCAGGCGGCGTGTCCACCCGCTTCAGGGGAATCGAAGGTCGAATTCGGAAGCTGGGTGCTTTAGGCACTTGGCCGCGCTGCGTGCTGCTGATTGGATTCGGCCTGGCACCCTCCGCAATTGCCCAGACGACGGTCACGTACATCTACACCGACGCTTTGGGGGCGGTGGTGGCTCAGACGAATGCCCATGGCAATGCGATTAGGCGATATGACTATGAGCCCTACGGTGCAGTGGTAGGTGGTCAGGTTAAGGATGGCCCGGGATATACCGGGCATGTGAGTGACTCGGCCACTGGCCTACGCTACATGTAGCAACGTTCTTGCCGGACTGAAATTTCATTCGGTGAGCACGTGATCGCCGTCACTTGTGAATGAATTGTGAATCGTGTTACACATGTCGCGCGGGTCAACTGGGGAGTTGATCAGCACTAGCGGGTATGCGTTGAAGACTGCTCCAACCTGCAGTGACAGGTGGTGCAGGCCGCGTCATGGACGAAGGGAAATCCACCATATGAAGCGTTTCCAAGGAACGGCGCGCCGTTCGTTGTTGTGCCTGCTCGTACTTCTTGCTGGGCCAGCGATGGCCGCGCAGCCATGGCAGGAATACTCCAAGCTCATCAAATCTCGCGAACAGATCACATCTGAAGGCCCGCAACTGTTCGGTGATTCAGTGAATCTGTATACCGGCGAGCTCAGCTTTGCGGTGAGCGAGGTTTCAATCCCCGGAAACAATGCCTTGCCCGTGGCGCTGGGCAGGAAGTACGTGGTTCCCGGAGAGGGCATCCCCAATCACCCCATGGGCGATTGGGACATCGATATCCCCTTCGTCGGCGGCACGTTTGAGCATGACTCGGGCTGGAACGTGACAACCGCGCAACCCTGGGCTCGCTGCTCCTCGCCAGTGGAAGCGTGGGAGGGCGCACCTCTGGTGGTGGGTGTCCAGGGCATGTCAACCGTGGACTCGTGGGAGATGTGGCACGGCAATCAGCTCTTTACATCTACTACGGGTCCGCAGGAACTGCTGTTCCGCGTAGCCGGTTCGCCCGCGGGCCCAAGTGACGGGCGAGTGTACCCGTGGCTGACGGCCCAGAACTGGACGCTGTCGTGCTTGCCCACACTAAAAAGCGGCCATGCGGGCGAGGGGTTTCTTGCACACGCCCCAGACGGAACCAAGTACCACTTCGATTGGATGGTCGTTACGCCTGTGGAGCCCTTCGCCAAGCCGAAGATCCAGGGCGGAGTCGTGGTCGATCACGTGTTCCTGCGTGACCGCATACGCCTGTATCCATCCCTCGTCGAGGATCGTCAGGGAAACTGGGTCAGATATCACTGGTCCGGCTCTCAATTGACGCTTATCGAAGCAAGCGATGGTCGGCGGATCGATATCACTTGGACGTCAGGCCGGATATCGCAGGTCAGAACGGGTACCCGTACCTGGCACTACGAATACAACCCGTGGGGAATTCTCCTGCAGGTTACGCGTCCAGATGGTCGCCAATGGAAGTACGACCACTCACAGGTGGCGGGGATCATCTATGACCCTAGAGAAGAGTCCGTTGCTGACGCGTTGGGGCAGCGGCGGCGCTTTGTCCAGGATCAAGGAGTGATATGTGCTTGGATGCGAGTGTTGAAGGACACGCCGAGCGTCCTTCGAATGACGCACCCAACCGGCGTCACAGGTGAGTTCACCTTGGGCACCGTCCGCAATGGCCGTACGGGCGTTGCATCAGATTGCCTCTTCCCGATGATCGGACTGAATGACTTCATACCTGATCCACCCGGCGACACCATTTCAAGTACGTTGCCGATTCGCTTCGATACCTTGGCGTTGAGGGCGAAACGCATTGTTGGTAGCGGTGTGGATCTCACCTGGCGCTATGACTACGCTCCGCCCAGCGCCCAAGCCATCACTGACTGCAGGCCCGGAAACTGCCAGACAACCAAGACCAGCACGGTGACTGCACCTGACCAGTCAACCACGGTCTTGACCTATGGCATCTATTTTCAGGAAAACGAGGGAAAGCTGCTGCGTACCGAAGTGCGCCAGAACGGCGGCACGTTGCGAACCACTGATGACATCTATGTGAGCAATGCTGAGGTTGTGTCGCAGCCATTTCCGGCCCGGGTCGGGATCAGCTCGCAAGGGCGGCAGGATACGTTCGCCAGTGAAACCTGGCGCCCCCTTCGTGAGCGGCGGATCACCGAGGGCGGAACGGTGTTTTCCTCCACCGTCGAGCAGTTCGACACGCTGACGCGTCCCCTGCGCGAGAAACGCCACAATTCGCTGGGAGAGTCGCGTACCACCGCGACTGAATTCCGCGATGAGCGGATCCGTTGGATTCTTGGGCAGGTTGCCAAGGTGACCAGCGTCGACTCCGGTCTGGAGATCTCCCGCACTGACTTTGATGCGTTTGCGCGCCCGTCCCAGAGCTGGTCCTTTGGTCGCCTTGATTCAACCACTGAATACGATGTTGATGGCACCGTGTCGCGTTACGTCGACGCCAATGGCAATGCTACGCGTCTCTCCTCGTGGAAGCGCGGCTCTCCCCAGCTTATCCAATTCGCGGACGGTGCGAGTGTGCAGGCCACAGTTGACGACCACGGCTGGTTGCGCTCGGTTACTGATGAGAACGGATTCACCACGTCCTATGACTACGACATCATGGGGCGCATCAGTGGCATCAACCAGCCATCCGGCGACAGTGTTGCCTGGAGTCCAACGAACATTTCGCTGGAGTACATGCAGGCGGCTGAGAACGGTATTCCTGCAGGTCACTGGCGGCGGAGCGTAACCACCGGTGACGCCCGGTCGGAGACCTATCTGGATGCGTTGTTCCGGCCGGTGCTGACCCATGCTTTTGATGCTCGTAATGTAGCCGGCACACAATCATTTGTCCGCTCTGTCCTTGATCATGAGGGACGAACGCTGTTCACTTCCTATCCGCACGCGTCGCTGCCAGCAGCAACAGGTACGTGGCAGGAGTTCGATGCGTTAGGCCGTCTGGTGGCCACGTCGCAGGATAGTGAGCTCGGTTTGCTTACAAGCTACGTCAGCTACAGCGGTGGCAACTCCGTCCGTATCCAGAACCCCCGTGGCCAAGTGACAGTCACGCGATACGAAAGCTTCGATGCACCTGCCCAAGACAACCCTGTGCTGATCGAGCACCCCGAAGGGGCGCGCACAGCAATCAGTCGGGATGTTCTTGGAAAGCCGCTGAGCATAATGCGGTACAGCATCGATGGGGCGACCTCTCTGCTGCGGAAGTTCATCTATTCCGGCGACCAGCGTCTGTGCAAGAGCATCGAGCCGGAAACCGGCGCGACGGCTATGGGTTATGACGCTGCAGGCAATCTGGCATGGTCTGCATCCGGTCTGGCTAGCCTTTCCGATGCGTGTGACGAGCCGGCAGCAAGGGCATCAGGGCGCCTCGCTACACGCACCTACGATGCACGTAATCGACTGAAGACGCTGGCATTCCCTGACAACAATGGCAGCCAGTCCTGGACGTATACGCCTGACGGAAAGACGGCGTCCGTAACCACCCAGAATCAACTGGGAGCAACGAATGCGACAAGCATGTTCGAGTACAACCGCCGGCGACTGCTCGTTGGCGAAGAATCGCGAATTCTGAATGGGTCGACGCAGACCCTTGGCTACGCCTACGACAGTATGGGAAACATTGCAGGCGTGCGGTATCCGAGCGGCAGCTATGTACACTACGCGCCCGATGCGCTGGGAAGGCCCACCCAAGTGGGTGACCAGGTAACGCAGATCAGGTATCACGCCAATGGAAGTGTGGCGTCCTTCACCTATGCCAATGGCATCGCGCATTCGTCGCCACAGAATGCACGGCAGCTGCCTCTGCAGATCAATGACGCAGGTGTGCAGGGTCTGCAGTATCAGTACGATCAGAACGGCAACGTCAACGCAATCAATGATGCAGTCGACGCTGTGCGCAATCGCACGATGAGTTATGACGGCCTGGATCGCTTGACACGAGTTCAATCGCCGTCATTCGAGGGTACGGGGGTCTTTGAGTATGGCTATGACGCGCTCGACAACTTGACCCGGGTCAGTCGTGGTGGGGTGACGGACCACTCTTATCTTTACGACGCGTCAAATCGCCTGACCAATGTCCGCAACGCGGCCGGCGCCACGGTGATAGGGCTGAACTACGACGTCCAGGGCAATCTGAGCACGCGAAACGGGCAGGCCTTTGTCTTCGATGCGGGTAATCGCTTGCGTGCTGCTGCAGGCAAGGAGCGCTATGACTATGATGGCTTTGGACGTCGTGTCCAAGCCATCGACACCGAGGAGCGTGGAATCCGCTCGCTCTATGGCAATGATGGCGTCCTGCGTTGGCAATACAACCAGCGTGATGGAAAGATCCTGGAGTATCTGTACGTGGGCGGCCGCCTGGTCGCACAGGTTGAGCAGCCTGCAATGATGGGGGTTCCTGTACTGGTTGCTCCTGTGATGGACTCTACAGGCACTTTCAGTGTGGGTTGGTCGGACGTGGGCGCTGTGTCCTATGAGCTGCAGGCGTCCATCAATGCAGGAGCGACTTGGGCGCAGGTCTACCGTGGCGGCTCCCGCACCGCAAACGTTCAGGTAGGCGCCGCCGGGTCCTATCTGTATCGCGTGCGCGCATGCGATGGTAGTACCTGCGCTGCCTGGAGTTCCGTCGTGAAGACGGATGTCATCTTCAAGCCGGCCACGGCGCCGGTGCTGGTTGCACCAGGTATTGGCCTGTCTGGTACGTTCAACATCGAATGGAGTGCTGTGGCTGCGGCAACGCGCTATGCGCTGGAAGAGGCCGGCTCCGCAGCCGGCCCCTATACGGTGATATACGATGCGGGGCTGCTGAGTTTCGCTGTCACTTCGCGCCCGGCGGGTGACCACTTCTACAGGATTCAAGCCTGCAATGTTGCGGGGTGCAGTCCTTGGTCTGCTCCGGCCAAAGTTGCTGTGGTGCATCCGTCGGGATCATCCCCGGTGCTCAGCGTGCCGACCACAAGCATCAATGGTGTAGTGGCAGTTCAGTGGTCGGGTATCGCCGGCACTGCCAGGTACGAGCTTGAACGCGCTGCTGCCGAAGGCTGGGCGCAGATCTACAGTGGCGCTGCCCTGTCATTCAATGAACAGGGACTGGCATCCGGTATCCATCGCTATCGAGTGCGAACCTGCAATGCGGCCGGCTGTAGTGCCTGGTCTGCTGAGGCGGTCACGACCATGGTGCGCGTGCCTGCTGTCGCACCGGTCATTGCGTTGTCCTCTACACAAGCCAGCGGCACCTACAGCGTGAGTTGGTCGGCGATTGCCGATGCGGCAACCTACACGTTGCAGGAGCAATCGGCCGGCGGTAGCTGGGCCGTCGCATACACTGGTGAAGCTCGGAGCTTTGCAGTCAGTGGCAAGGGAAACGGCACTTGGTCGTATCGCACGCAGGCCTGTAACGCAGCGGGTTGTGGTCCGTTCTCGGTCGTGTCTGCCACCGAGGTTCTGTTGCCACCGGGGGCGCCCGCAGTTAGTGCCCCTGGCTCTTCCGCGACCGGTAGTTTTGCTGTCACCTGGACATCTGTGCCGACCGCAACGACCTATAGGCTCGAGCAGTACAGCGGTGCTGCTTGGACCGAGGTGTATGCAGGCTCGGGATCCAGTTTTACCGTTGGAGGACGAAGCACTGGTACCTGGTCCTATCGCGCCGTTGCATGCAATGCCAGTGGATGTGGCACATATTCAACGGCTGTAAGCACCCAGGTTCTGTTGCCTCCGCCTTCACCTTCGTTGCAGGCGCCTCCATCGTCCGACTCCGGTGCCTATCGTGTGTCCTGGTCGACCGTGGCAACTGCCATAAGCTATGACGTGGAGCAGTCTGCGGGAGGTGGTTGGTCCAGCGTTTCCAGTGGCACCAGTACTTCGGTCGATCTGACTGGACGTCCCAACGGCACGTATCGCTATCGTGCGCGTGCGTGCAATACGTCGGGTTGTGGCGGATGGTCGGCTGAGATCTCCGTCGTGGTTGTGTTGACCCCGCAATCCGCACCGGTGCTGAGCGTGGAGGCGGAGAGCGGTTGGCGGGTCGCCTATCCCAGTTGGACCCAGGTTCACCTTGCCAATGAGTATCGTCTGCAACGCCGCTTCAACGGTGGTGGCTGGCAGGAAGTCGCCCGAGGGGCAATGAATAGGGTCGAATTGTCGGTGTATCCGGGAGCACATACGTTCCGTGTTCAGGCCTGCAACGGAGGGGCGTGTGGCCCCTGGTCTACGGAGGCCAACACATTTGCTCTTCCCGACCCTCCTTCCTGGGCCTATGCCGAGTATATAAAGGGTGGTTGCAGAGTCACCTGGAATGGTTCTGAGGGGGCTAGCTATTCCACGATCGAGGATGACTTCGGCGTGCGCGTGGCTGGGAACGAAATGGTTTTTGCAACGTGCTCGTGGGCGTACACGGTGCGTAATTGCTTGGATGGCCACTGCAGCCAAGGGAAAACTGTACAACCGGAGGGGGGCGACCCATGGCTGTAATGGTACGGGCAAGCCAATGCGCTGGTGGGTTGGCAGGGCGCATTTCCATGAATTCTGCGTCAAGGGTTGTCGGGTTGATCCGAGGGACATGGCAGCAACTCATGATTGCCGCCCTGCTGCTCACTGGGCAGGTTCAGGCCCAGACGACTGTCACATACATCCATACCGATGCCCTCGGTTCGGTTGTTGCCGAGAGCGATGCCAATGGCAACGTGATCAAGCGCTATGACTACGAGCCCTACGGAGCCGTAGTTGGAGGTCAGGTCACGGACGGGCCGGGGTATACCGGGCATGTGAGCGACTCGGCTACCGGGCTGAGTTACATGCAGCAGCGGTACATGGATCCGCAGCTGGGTGTGTTTCTGTCTGTGGATCCGGTGACTGCGTATCAGAAACCGGTTGAACAGTTCAATCGGTACCGGTATGCAAATGGAAATCCGTACAAGTTCAAAGATCCTGATGGACGCATTGTCGAGACCGTATGGGACGTTGCGAACATTGCGATGGGCGCGACGAGTGCCTACTCGAACTTTAGCCAAGGTAATGTGGGGGCGGGTATTGTCGACTCAATCGGTGTGGCGATTGATGCGACGGCAGCTGCAGTGCCCTTTGTTCCCGGAGGCGCGGGTACGGCAATCAAGGCCGCCAGGGGACTTGATAAGGCTGTTGACGGTGCGCGCACAGCTGAAAAGCTTGGCGACGCGGGCAAGATGGTTGGAGATCTTCCAAAACCACCCACGGGGCCGGGGGCAGTTCCAGTAGCACAACGAGACCCACAGCGGTTGTTCACTGATTCCGCACGAGAATCCAAGCGAGCTGAACAAGGTGGAAAGTGCGCGACGGGTTGCGGGACGTCAATTGATCGGAGCAATTCCGCCGGGCATCATGTCGAGCGACACGCCGACGGTGGTCCTACAACATCCTCCAATCATGCCGAGGTCTGTTTGGACTGCCACAAGCAATTGCACGGGAGAGATTAACAATGAATGAGACGACCATAGCTAAAGATGGTGAGAACGAGATTGCGGTGCCGCAAGCTTGGCGGCCCACGCTCGCAGCCATCGTCGATGCTCTGATTCAAGGGGGCGAACCATCGCTACCGCAGGTGACCCTTCAGGCCCCAGATGTGTGGGCAAGCGCGCTAGAGAGCATTCGCGCGTATGGCGCACACTTGAAAAGGCTGCCAGATGAGTCCTGGAACTCTTCCGTCTGCATCTGGTATGGAGATTTTTGGAATGTTCTGGTTGATCTTTACACAGAAGAGGAGGGGCGAAGTGATCTAGTGCTTCAGGCTCACGTGTACGAAGTTGGTGATGGATATCGATACGAGGTGGTTTTGGTATACGTACCGTAAAACCTGTAGGTCTGTTCGAATTTAATCGATTTTCAAATCAATTGGTGACTGAATTGGCGGCTACATGTGGCGGGGCTATTCACTGCGGACGATCCTTATCCAAACACCGCCTCGCATCCTGTCCTAAGTTGGCCTTATCGCCACTTACGGACAGGATGCCTGATGTCATCCACCCTTACCAAACGCATTGTTCTTACAGCTGAACGCAAGGATCGCCCCTACGAGCTCCGGGATGCTCAGGTTCGCGGCCTGATCTTGCGAGTGCAGCCCTCCGGTCATAAAGCTTGGATCGTGACCTGGGCGCACGGTAAGCGTCGTACCTTGGGTTCGGTGGAACATCTGTCACTTGATCAAGCCCGCGTCCAAGCCCGGCAAGCGGTCGCTGAATACGTTCAGTCGGGATTGCCTGCGCTCGCAAAGTCCAAGCCCACTACTTGCACGCTCGAAACACTGCTCAACGAGCATTTCGAGCCGTGGGCGATAGCTGAGCTCAAGGGCGGTCGTCAGTACCCGGACCGCATCCGATCAGTGTTCCCGTGGTTGTTGCGCCGTCAGATCATAGAGATTGACGTGCCCACAATGGAGCGATGGTGGCGCGGTCGTGTCACTGGCCCTGACGCCGTCACAAAGGCTACCGCAGCGCGCGACTTTGCTTGCCTGCGGTCTGCCTTGTCCCGGGCCGTTGAGTGGAAGCTGATCGAGACGAACCCCCTGATGGGCATGCGTCAGCGATCAGCAGCTAGCCGCAAGGTGGTTCGGTTCCTGTCGCCAGATGAAGAAGCGATGCTCCGGACTGCACTGGCAGCGCGCGACCTGGCCGGGGTTGAGGGGAGGGCAAATGTCAATGCGGCTCGCCGCAGGTATCGGCAAGCGGTCCTGCCTGATTTGCCGATGGACGGGTACGTCGATCACCTGACCCCGGTGGTTCTTACAGCCATTAATACCGGTATGAGACGTGGTGAGCTGTTGTCGATGAGCTGGGCTGACATCAACTGGGAAGCAAAGATGCTGACGATCCAGGCGGAGAACGCCAAGTCCGGTAGGCAGCGTCACATATTGACAAGAGCAATAAAGTTGACTGGGTTCCTCCTAAAGATCGAACGCCATGACCAAAGACGAGTACGTAAAAATTGCGTTTTGATTGCTGCAGCAGGATGGATATCCCCCTGCTGAGTGGGAGGGTCTGTGGGCTCTTCCTCAGCCTGAAGGGTACCTCATCGATAGCGTGCCATTTTATGCTCGGCTTATTAGTTGCGGCGATGTTGTTTGTGCGACTGAGATCAATGGCGATCTAGTATTTGATAGTGTAAAAACTCCCGGTGGGCATTCAACGATTCGCGTAATATCATACTTGAGTGAGTTGGTATCCGAAGTGCGGAGTAGAGTTGAAGGGCTTGGGTGCTCTACGGAGTTGAGTCATGTTGCAACTTTTTTTTCGATCGACGTGCCGCCGAGAGTGAATTATTGGAATATCGTTGATCTTCTGGATATGTATGCGGAGAGAGGGGGGCTGGACTATGAGGAATCCTCGATTCAACATGATGAAAGAAGTGGTGATGGCTAGGTTTTCGAATTTTTCGGTGTATTTTTCTGTTGTTGCTTGCCATCTTCATTAAATTCACAATCTGGTCCAAATTGCACTGCTGCCCCCACTTCGAATGAATCGATTGCGACATCCATGTGTTGCACCGCCTGATTCCATTCTGGCGATCGGTGGTGTCTGGCGACTTGCGAAGAGCAGCTCGCAGGTTCGACTTCTGTTTCCGGCACCAGTTGCATGACAAGCCCCGGCCCAGGTCGGAGCTTTTTGTCTGGCCGGCACGGCTCCCCGTGAGACCTCGTCCCCTGGGCCTCCAGCTCCCCCTATAATCGTCCCCGCAGGTCACCTGCACCGGTTCACCCGCACGGAGGCTTCCCATCATGTCCATTGCCGCAATTCCCGATGTTTCCCTGGTCGACAACAGTGAACAGCGCACGCCGCTGATCCTGGTGCTGGACTGCTCCGGCAGCATGAGCGGTGGCCCCATCGAGCAGTTGAACGCGGGCCTGAAACTGTTGGAGCAGGAGCTGAAGGCCGATGTGATCGCGGCCAAGCGCGTGCGTGTGCTGCTGGTTGAATACGGTGGCATGGACAACGCGGCCATCAGTGGTGATTGGTGCGACGCGATGGATTTCACCGCGCCCACGCTGTCGGCCAACGGCACCACGCCGACCGGTGCGGCGGTGGAACTGGCGCTGCAGGAAATCGAAGACGAGAAGGCGCGCTTCCGCCAGGCTGGCGTCGCCTACACGCGGCCGTGGTTGTTCCTGATGTCCGACGGCCAGCCCACGGACGCCTGGGAAGCGGTGGCTGAGCAGTGCCGCGAGGCCGAGCAGCAGAACAAGGTGGCGGTGTTCCCGATCGCCGTCGGCAATGCCGACATGAGCGTGCTGGGCCAGTTCAGCCGCAATGGCGAGCGCGGCGTGAAGCGCTTGCAGGGCCTGCAGTTCAAGGAACTGTTCCTGTGGCTGAGCGCGAGCATGCGGGTGGTCTCCAATTCGACGCCCGGTGGCCAGGTGCAGCTGCCGGCCACCGACAGCTGGTCGCAAGTGCCGGTCTGACCATGGCCTGGCGCGTGATGGCCGCATCGGCCACGGGACGGTCCCATCTGGACCGCGGGCAGCCCTGCCAGGACGCCTATGCGTCGGTGCAGGTGGGGCAGACATTGGTCGCGGTGGTCTGCGATGGTGCAGGCTCCGCATCGCACAGCGATGTGGGCGCCCGGCATGTATCCAGCAGCGTGGCGGCGTCGGTTACCGGATCTGCCCAGCTCGGGGCAGATCCATTGGCACTACCGGTGGATGCGTTGCGCACCATCATCGAAACCGCTGTCGACGATGCGCGCGGTCAGCTGGCGATGCTTGCGCTGAGCCAGGGCCTGAAGCTCTCCGACCATGCCTGCACGCTGGTTGGGGCGGTCGCTACACGTGATGGCGGCTGGTTCTTCCATGTCGGCGACGGCGTCGCCGCCTGCGCCTTCAGCAATGAATCGCCCGATGCCGTGTCACTGCCCGCCAACGGCGAGTACGCCAACGAAACGTGGTTCGTGACCGGTGGCAACTGGCGCGAGCAGCTGCGGCTGACCCGCTTCGAAGGGGCGATCGACGCGCTGGTGCTGATGTCCGATGGCGTGCAGCCGTTTGCGATGTCGCGCGCGGGCGACAGCCTGTTCCAACCGTTCATCGCACCGGTGATCCGTTATCTGGCCGGCGTCGATGAGACCCACGGCAGCCAGGCGTTGCACGCGACGCTGGCCGACCCGCGCACCGATCAGATCACCGGCGACGACAAAACGTTGCTGGTTGCGCTGCCGGCCTGAGCACATGCCCGGGCGCAGCGGCGAAAAGGTCTACGACGCACAGCGCAGGCCGCTGACCCTGGAGCGGCTGCTCAAGAGTGGCGGTGCGGGCAGTGTGTTCACCCTCAATGAGCGGCCGCGCGAAGTGGCCAAGCTCTACCACTCGGACAAGGATGCGCGCGTCTACGAGCGCAAGCTGCAGGCGATGCTGGAGCTGCAGCCGGACCTGCCGCCGATGGAGGGGCAGGGCGCCGACCAGGTACAGATTGCCTGGCCGCTGACCCTGCTGCGGGACGGCGGTGGGCGTTTCATCGGCTTCACCATGCCGATCCTGGATCTGTCGGCCACCAGCGACCTGGAGCATGTGCTGCAGGAGCGGCAGGCGCGCGCCGAGGGCCTGCCCACCGGCCTGGGCGCGAAGATGACCCTGGCTGCCAACCTGGCGGTGATGCTGGCTGCGCTGCACCGGCGGCAGCACTATGTGGTCGACCTGAAGCCGCTGAACGTGCGGTTCTATCGCAGCACCTTGTTCATCGCGATGCTCGATTGCGATGGTTTCAGCATCCAGGGCAAGGGCGAGCGCTTCCCGGCCGGGCAGGTCACCACCGATTATCTGGCGCCTGAGTTCCAGCAGCCAGGGGTGAAACCGGGCCAGGAGGAGGCGCAGGATCGCTTCGCGTTGGCGGTGATGGTGTTCCAGCTGCTCAATTCCGGCCTGCATCCGTATGCGGGCCGGCCGCAGGGGGCGACGGTGCCCAGTGACCTGCCGGCGCGTATCGCCGCCAACCTGTACCCGTATGCGCGCGGCAAGCCGCATCCGCGGATGCTGCCCTCGCCGGTCAGTGGGCATGAGATGTTCCCCCCGGCAGTGCGCGACATGTTTGATCGTGCGTTCTCGACGCAGGCGCGACGGCGGCCTTCGGCGCAGGAATGGGCCACGCTGCTGCTGGACTACGCGCGGCGCAACGCCGGGCAACTGGTGACGTGTGGCAAGGATGCCGCCCATCAGCATTTTGTCGGCATGCCCTGTGCCGCCTGCGCCCGCGTTGAACTGCTGGCCGGCAGCGCACGCGCGGCGCAGACTCGCTCGCGGCAGAAACCGGCCAAGGCCCGCAAGCAGCGCGCACGCACCGCCGCGCGCGTCGCCCAGGCGCAGCCGGTCGGTGCGCAGGCGTCGGCGGCAAGCGGTGTTCCCGGGGTGATGTCGCGGGTGACGATGGCGGTGATCGGCACGCTGCTGCTGGGCTGGGTGATGGGCTGGGGCATGCCGGCCTACCGCCGCTACAGCGCGCTGGTGGACCCGGGCATCTGGGATGGCGTGGGGCTGGCCGTGCAGATGGCCATGCTGGCGATCGCGATCCTGCTGTTCATCCTGTTCGTGCCGATGCTGATCATGAGCAAGCGCCCATGAAGCTGCTGGGTGTACTGGCCGTGCTGCTGCTGGCGCTGATCGGGTTGGCGCCGTTCTGGGGCGACCTCGGCGTGCTGGTCTACAGCTCGATCGGCTGGCTGGGACGAGTGCTGTCGAGCGGCGCGTTGAGTGATGGCAGGGCGGCACTGCGTGCTGCGCTGCTGATCGGCGGAGCGGTGTCGGTACTGTCATTCCTGCGCGTAGCGGTGCAGGACCGGGCCGTGGATTATCTGATCGCGTCGGTGATGTTCGGCTTCCTCTCATTCGTCGTCTTTATTGTCACCGGCATTTCCGGGGATGGCGCTACGGGCGCAGGAAGCGGTCAACAAGGGCCGAGTTCGGTACTGGTCGGCGAGGATCGCACTACAGTTCCGCGCTGGTATTCGCGCGGTCATTTCGAGCGGGAAATGCTCAACAAGGTGCACGAAACCGCGCGTGCCGCTGCCCGCGGCGATCTGCCGCGCACGCAGGCGCTGATGCAGGAGCTGGATCTGTGGGCGCGCAATGGCCCGGCGCTGCGCGAAGACCGCACGGAGTACGAGCGCCTGCGCGCGGCGTACAACGAGACGATCGAGACGCTTGCCGCCCGCTCCGGACGCCGCACGCAGAGGACGGCGGGCCTGGCCAGCGACGCGGGCGCGATGGTGGAGCGGCTCACTGCGGAGGAAGCGCGTGAGGTGGAACTGAAGCAGATCGAGCTGCTGCAGCAGATGTGGAAACTCTCGCCGTCGAGTACGTCGGTTGCAATGCGCCTGCTGGCGACGGATCTGCAGGAACTGGCGATCCGCTCACGGTGGTCGCCACGCAAGCCATTCGACCGAGAAGGCGACGCGGCACTGGAAGAGCGCCTGTGGCGCGTCCACGGCACGCAGGAGGTGTTGTTCGCCTATGCGCCGCTGGAGGAACGCCTGTGGAATGCCTACGCGTCGACGATGGTCGACACGGACGAAGAGCTCGCGCTGGGCGCGCTGGTGATTGCGGGACTGATTGACCGCAGCGACAAGACCGCCTCGGCGGATCCGGCCCGGTTCGACGTGAATACTCTGTTGCTTGGCAGCGACGTGTTCATGCTCTCGACGCTGCTGGCCAGCGCCTCCGAAGACCGCATGGAGATCCTGAAGGCGCGCGCGACGCTGCTGCTGGGCGATGATGATCGGCAGGCGAAGGCGGGCAAAGGCGAGGCGCAGGACACCACCGGCACCGCTGCAGACCCGGCGGGCCCGGTAGTCTCGGAGCCTTCACCGCCGGCAACCTCGAAAGCGGACACCGTCAGGCAGGCGCAACGCGCGATGCCGCCAGCGGGGATGCTGGTCGATCGCAAGGGCCTGGCGCTGCGTACGTCGCCACCGCTGCCGCCGTCGTCGCCACCGGCCGAGTATGGGCAGGTGCTGGTCGACCTGCCTGCTGCCGGGTTCAAGGACCTGCGCCACGGCATCCCGCTGCGCGCGCCTGTGCAGGCCGACAGCATGGTGACCCTGCAGGTGGATGTCTGGCAGAGCGGCGTGGTTACCTCGGTGCTGATTGAAAGCAGTAGTGGCAACGCCGTGCTGGATGAGGCCGCGCGCCGGGGCGCACGCACCTGGCTCAGCGCGTCGAAGGTGCCCACAGGCGGCGAGCGCAGGCAGGTGACGGTCGTGTTCAAAGCGCCTGTCGCCGGCACACCGCCGGCGGTGACCGTGGACGCACCTTCGCCGACGGCCATGGACCCGCCGCCGCAGCAGCTGGATCCCGAGCAGGCGCTGGGCGCGCAGTTGGCGGCGATGACGCGCCGGCATCCCCCGCGTTATCCGCGTGGTGACGGGGAGACGGTGCTGGAAGGCAGCGTCGAGCTGCTGATCACCCTGTCAGCCGAGGGGCGCGTACTCGATGTGACCGTGGACCGCAGCAGCGGACATCCTGCGCTGGATCGCGCCGCCCGTGAGGCTGCACTCCAATGGCACGTCACCCCCCGGCGGCCGGTGACCACGGTCAAGCAGATCACCCTGCGTCTCCCGGTGCAGTTCCAGGGCGGCTGACGGAGCAGCCCGAGGCCCGGCCGTCACAGCGCCCGCACCGGTTGCCGCAGCACCGTTTTCAGGCGAGCAGGCTCTACCTTGCGTGGGTCGCCCAGGTAGATCTCATGATGCGGCCCGGCGAAGGTCAGCCCCTGTGCCGGCATGATCCGTTCATGCAGTTCGGCCAGTGTCGGGCCCTCGTCATCGTAGGCGCCTACATGCAGCGTCTGCAGGCACAGGCCTTCCTCGTAAAGTGCCAGGCGCAGGCTTTGCGGCGCGGTACCGCGCTTGTTCGATGCCTTGGCCACCGCTTCGTTGAAACGCGGAACGCCGACGTCCAGCGGCGTGCGGATCATCATCGTCCAGCGCCACGCGTGCTTGCGCCGTGCCACGAAGCTGGACGGGTCGTCGGCCCACCACAGTCCCTCCAGCGGCGGCACCACGTAATCCCGTCCTTCGGCCTTCATCGCAAACTTCAGTGCGTAGCTGACCGAGTACAGCCACTCGACCGCATTGCGATAGGCCGGCGCCTGGTTCGGATCACCCTGGCCATCGACCATCACGAAGGACATCGGCGGCACCTCGATCCGCACGAACGAGCCGACCGATGGCCGGTACAGCGCCTTGTCCTGCGTCTTGAAGTCGATCTTTGCCGGCGCCGCGGCAGACCGGGTCATTGCGCGGCTCCGTTGGCAGGCCCCTTCAGTTCCACCGTGTTGCCGTCCGGATCCTTGAAGTACAACGACAAGCCATCTCCCTCGGCGCCGAAGTTGACCTCGGCCGGCGCCAGCACCGGCACGCCGTGGGCGGCCAGGTGGGCGACCAGCGCGGTTTCGTCGAAGGGTTCGACGCGCAGGCACAGGTGGTCGACGTTGCGACCTTCGCTGCCCGGCCCGCTACCGCCGTGGCGACCGAGCGTGCCGTCCAGACTGATCAGATCGATCATCGACGCACCCGCACGCAGGTGCACCAGGCCCAGGTGCTCGCGCCGCCGTACCGCCACGCACCCCAACACCTGGGCATAGAAGGCTTCGCTGCGGGCCAGCTCGCGCACCCGCAGCACCACATGGTCGATGCGTTCAACGCTGAAGGGTCTGTCCATGCCGGGTTCCTCGAAGAAAGGGAGCTCAAGACTTGCTGAACCTGTTCAGTCGACTGTGCCGAACGAGGCGCCTCGTTGTCGCCGTGGCCGATGCTACGCTGCCGTCCCCGCGCGTTCTGCCCGCCACAATCGCGCGGTGCGACAACGTGTCGCAGCCAGATCCGGGCCTTTCCTGCGCCTGATCATTGTCAATGCCTTTCTTAAATGGTGGGTGACGGCCTAAAATTGAAGGGCTGACTCGACCCCACCTTACCTGCCTGTCTTCTGGACGGGTGGGCCCGGCTTTGGCCGGTGCGGGCAGGACGGGGAACGGCATTCCCTCGCAATTGGATCGACCGATGATTCCGTTGAAAACCCTTGGGCGCTGGTTGCGCCCGGGCTTGCTGCTCGCATTGCTGGTGATGCTCACCGGCTGCGATGCCGTGGCCATCCTCAGTCCGAAGGGCCAGATCGGCCAGGATGAAAAGACACTGCTGATCACGGCCACCGTGCTCATGCTGCTGGTCGTCATCCCGGTCATCATCATGACCCTGACCTTCGCGTGGAAGTATCGCGCCTCCAACACCAAGGCCCGTTACGAGCCGAAGTGGTCCCACTCGACGGCGATCGAGGTGGTGGTGTGGTCGATCCCCTGCATGATCGTGCTGGTCCTGGCGGTGCTGACCTGGCGGTCCTCGCACGCGCTGGATCCGTACAAGCCCCTGGAATCGGACGTCAAGCCGGTCACCATCCAGGCGATCTCGCTGGACTGGAAGTGGCTGTTCATCTATCCGGAAGAGAAGGTCGCGGTCGTCAACGAGATCAAGTTCCCGGTCAACACCCCGCTGAACTTCGAGATCACCTCCGATACGGTGATGAATGCGTTCTTCATCCCGCACCTGGGCAGCATGATCTACTCGATGGCGGCGATGGAGACCAAGCTCCACCTGATCGCCAACGAACTGGGTGAATTCCCGGGCATGTCCTCGCACTACAGCGGTGCAGGCTTCGCCAAGATGCATTTCACTGCCTACTCGGTCACCGATGCGCAGTACCGCCAGTGGCTGGACCAGGTCCGTGCCGGCGAGCAGACCCTGGACAAGACCTCGTTCAAGGCGCTGGGCGAAGCGAAGAATTCCGAGTGGTACCCGGTCACCTACTTCGGCAAGGTTGAAGACAGCCTGTTCGACTGGGTCATCGCCAAGCACATGGGCGACAACAAGCACTACGGCATGAAGCATGCCCATGCGGGTGCGGCTGCTGCCGATGCGTCCAGCCATGAAGCGCACGAGGGGCACGCCCCGAGCGACGCGCATGATGCCAAGGAATCCGGGAAGAACCTGGATGCCACCGAAGAACACGAACACGCTGGCCATGAAGGCCACATGGGTTCGGGAGAATGAACATGTTGGGAAAACTCTCTCTTGAGTCGATCCCCCACGATCCAATCGTGCTGACCACCCTGGTCGGTGCGGTGCTGGGTGGCCTGGGCGTCATGGCCCTGATCACCAAGTTCAAGCTGTGGGGCTATCTGTGGAAGGAGTGGTTCACCTCGGTGGACCACAAGAAGATCGGCGTGATGTACATCATCGTCGCCTTCGTCATGCTGCTGCGCGGTTTCTCCGACGCGATCATGATGCGTACCCAGCAGGCCATCGCCGTCGGCGGGTCCGAGGGTTACCTGCCGCCGCACCACTACGACCAGATCTTCACCGCCCACGGCGTGATCATGATCTTCTTCGTGGCGATGCCGCTGATCACCGGCCTGATGAACCTGGCCGTGCCGCTGCAGATCGGTGCGCGCGACGTCGCGTTCCCGTTCGTCAACTCGCTCAGCTTCTGGCTGTTCGTGTCCGGTGCGGTGCTGATCATGCTGTCGCTGTGGATCGGTGAATTCGCCGCCACCGGCTGGCTGGCCTTCCCGCCATTGTCGGGCATCGAGTACAGCAACAATGTAGGTATGGACTACTACATATGGGGACTACAGGTGGCGGGTCTGGGTACCACGTTGAGTGGTATCAACTTCTTCATCACCATCCTCAAGATGCGCACCCCGAGCATGAAGCTCATGCAGATGCCGGTCTTCACCTGGACCGCGCTGGTGACCAACGTGCTGATCGTCGCCGCCTTCCCGGTGCTGACCATCACCCTGGTGCTGCTGACCCTGGACCGTTACCTGGGTACGCACTTCTTCACCAATGACGGTGGCGGCAACGCCATGCTGTACATCAACCTGATCTGGATCTGGGGTCACCCGGAAGTCTATATCCTGGTGCTGCCGGCCTTCGGCGTGTTCTCCGAGGTCATCGCGACCTTCTCGCGCAAGGCCCTGTTCGGTTACAAGGGCATGGTCTACGCCACCGCCTGCATCGGCGTGCTGTCGTTCATCGTGTGGCTGCACCACTTCTTCACCATGGGCTCGGGTGCCAACGTCAATGCCTTCTTCGGCATCACGACGATGATCATCTCCATCCCCACCGGCGTGAAGATCTTCAACTGGCTGTTCACCATGTTCCGCGGTCGCGTGCAGTTCACCACGCCCGTGCTGTGGACCATCGGCTTCATGGTCACCTTCACCATCGGCGGCATGACCGGCGTGATGCTGGCGATCCCGGCCATCGACTTCGTGCTGCACAACAGCCTGTTCCTGATCGCCCACTTCCACAACGTCATCATCGGCGGCGTGGTGTTCGGCATGTTCGCCGGCATCACCTACTGGTGGCCGAAGATGTTCGGCTTCCGCCTCAACGAGTTCTGGGGCAAGTGCGCGTTCTGGTGCTGGTTCATCGGCTTCTATGTGACCTTCATGCCGATGTACGTGCTGGGCTTCATGGGCATGACCCGTCGTCTGCAGAGCACCGTCAACCCGGCCTACGAGCCGTTCCTGCTGGTGGCCGCTGTGGGCGCCTTCATCGTGGGTGCCGGCATCCTGTGCCAGATCATCCAGGTGGCCGTGTCGATCCGCGACCGCAAGAAGACTGCCGACCTCACCGGCGACCCGTGGGATGCCCGTACGCTGGAGTGGGAAACCTCTTCGCCGCCGGCTTTCTACAACTTCGGCACCTTGCCGGAAGTCACCGAGCTGGACGATTTCTGGGAGCGCAAGCAGCGTGGTGAAGCCTGGCCGAAGCCGGCCAAGTACACCGACATCCACATGCCGCGCAACACCGGCACCGGCGTTGTCATCGGCGCCTTCAGCATGGTGTTCGGCTTTGCGATGATCTGGCACATCTGGTGGCTGGCCATCATCGGCTTCGTCGGCATGATCGCCACGTTCATCTACCGCACCTTCGACCAGGACGTGGACTACTGGGTCCCGGCTGCCGAGGTGGAACGCATCGAGAACGAACACCGCAAGCACCTGGAAGCCCAGGGCCTGGTGAAGTCGGAGCTGAAGGCATGAGCACCAATACCTCCACCGTGAACCACGGGCACGCCGCACACGCGGCGGCCCATGGCCATGACGACCACGAGCACCACGACACCGGCGGCAACACCGTCTTCGGTTTCTGGGTGTACCTGATGAGCGACTGCCTCATCTTCGCCTCGCTGTTTGCCACCTACGTGGTGCTGGCCGGCGGCACCGATGGTGGCCCCGGCGCGAAGGACCTGTTCGAGCTGCCGTTCGTGGCGTGGGAAACCGCGCTGCTGCTGACCTCGTCGCTGACCTTCGGCCTGGGCATGATCGCCATGCACCGCAAGCAGGTCGGTCAGATGTTCCTGTGGCTGGGCATCACCTGGCTGCTGGGCTTTGGCTTCATGTGCATGGAAGTCTATGAGTTCCAGCACCTGATCCATCAGGGTTACGGTCCGGACCGCAGTGCCTTCCTGTCGGCGTTCTTCGCCCTGGTCGGCACCCACGGCCTGCACGTCAGCGCCGGCCTGCTGTGGCTGCTGGTGATGTTCGTGCAGCTGAAGAAGTACGGCCTGACCCCGACCAACAAGACCCGCATGGCGTGCCTGAGCCTGTTCTGGCACTTCCTGGACCTGATCTGGATCGGCGTGTTCTCCGTCGTCTACCTCAATGGAGCGCTGTAATGGCACATGACAACCATGCACACGACCACGCCGCCGGCGGCGAAAGCCACGGCACCGTGAAGTCGTACCTGATCGGCTTCGTGCTGGCGGTGGTGCTGACCGTCATCCCGTTCTACATGGTGATGTCGGGCGATTTCTCGCGCACCGTCAACGGTGTGGTGATCGCCATCACCGCGGTGCTGCAGATGCTGGTCCACCTGGTGTTCTTCCTGCACCTGGACCGCTCGTCGGAGAGCCGCTGGAACGTCAACGCTGCGGCCTTCACCGTGGTGGTGATCGGCATCATCGTGGTCGGTACCCTGTGGGTCATGCACAACATGAACGTGCACATGATGCACTGACGTCTTCGCGACGTTGCCACGCAGAAAGGCCGCCTTCGGGCGGCCTTTCTGTTTGCCGCGCGATCGCGGGGAACGCATCCACGCATGGCGTGGATCTACCCGTCACCGCGAAGTCCCCGCACAGTAGATCCACGCCATGCGTGGATGCGGTTGCCGTTCAATGCATCCGGAGGATGCAGTAGATCCACGCCATGCGTGGATGCGGTTGCCTCTCACCCCACCTTGCGCAGGAACTCCTCGGCCTCCATCGGCCGCCCCAGGTGATAACCCTGCAGCTGGTCGCAGCCCAGCTCACTCAGGTACTCGCGCTGCGCCTGGGTCTCCACGCCCTCGGCCACCACCTGTAGCTGCAGGGTGCGGCCCAGCGCGATGATCGACGACACGATGGCCGCATCCTCGTCATTGCGTTCGAGGTCATGCACGAACGCCCGGTCGATCTTCAGCTCGGTGGCCGGCATGCGCTTGAGGTACAGCAGGCTGGAATAGCCGGTGCCGAAGTCGTCGATGGCGATGTGCACGCCCATCGCAGTCAGATCGTTGAGGATCGCCAGGCTGGCCTCGACATCCTTCATCGCCGTGGTTTCGGTGATCTCCAAGGTCAGCCGCGCCGGGTCGATGCGATGCCGTTCCAGCACCGACCGCACGCTGTCCAGCAGGGCCGGGGAGGCGAACTGCAGCGGCGACAGGTTCACCGCCATCGTCCAGTGGCTGTGCCCGCCGTCATGCCAGGCGCGCAGCTGCGCGCAGGCCTGGTCCAGCACCCAGTCGCCGATCGGCAGGATCAGGCCGCTGCGCTCGGCGATGGGAATGAACACGTCCGGTGCCAGCAGGCCCAGCTCCGGATGCTGCCAGCGCAGCAGCGCCTCGGCGCCGGTGGCGGGCGCGTCGGCCGCCGGAAATTTCGGCTGGTAGTGCAGCAGCAGTTCGTTGCGCGCGATCGCCTTGCGCAGGTCCTGCAGCAGCCGCAGCTGGCGGTTGGCACTGAGCTGCATCGAAGGGATGAAGAAGGTGTAGCCGTTCCGGCCGGTTTCCTTGGTGTGGTACATCGCCGCATCGGCATGCGCCATCAACTCGCGTTCGTCGCCGGCATCGTCCGGATACAGGGCAATGCCCAGGCTGGCGGTGACCTGCAGTTCCGCCGCATCCAGCACGAACGGTTCGCTGGCCGCCGCGATCACCCGTTCGGCGACCACCGCCGCATCGTCAGGCGCATCAATGGCCAGCACGATCACGAACTCGTCGCCACCGAGGCGGGCGAGGGTGTCCTGCGGCCGCAGCTGCGCCCCCACGCGCTGGGCCACCGCGACCAGCAGGCGATCGCCCAGCTGGTGGCCATAGGCATCGTTGACGGCCTTGAAACCGTCCAGGTCGCAGAACATCACCGCCACCGACTGCTGGCGGCGTTGCGCCTTCTCGATGGCCTGCTCGATGCGATCCTGCAGCAGCATGCGGTTCGGCAGCTGGGTCAGTGGATCGTGCAGTGCCGCCTGGATCAGCTTGTCATTGGCGTGGGCCAGCGAGTCGGCCAGCAGACCGGTGCGCACGCGCATCTGGCGGTCGAACAACGAGGCAACCAGGGCGATGCCCAGCGTGGCCAGCGTGGTCACGATCACCAGCACGGCCAGCCAGCGGGGATCGATGCCGCCGCTGCCGACCGCGCCGCAGACGCTGCCTGCCGGGAAGCGTGCGGCGGCCATGCCGGTGTAGTGCATGCCGACGATGGCCAGGCCCATCACCAGTGATGCCAGTATCCGCAGGCGCACCGTGTTGCGTTGCTCGACGCGCAGCCGGAAGGCGATCCACAGCGCTGCACCGGCGGCGCCGATGGCCACCGCGATCGACGCGGCAAACCAGCCGGGGTGGTAATCGATGCCCGGCTGCATCCGCATCGCGGCCATGCCCAGGTAGTGCATGGCCGCGATACCCAGTCCCATCAGCACCGCACCGGCGGCCAGCCGCTGCAGTGGCAGGCTGGGCCGCGACACCAGCCACAGCGCATAGGCCGATGCGCCGATCGACACGGCCAGCGAATACAGGGTGATCGCCAGGTCGTAACCGACTGGAATCGGCAGCTTGAACGCCAGCATCGCGATGAAGTGCATCGACCAGATGCCCAGGCCCATCGCGGCGGCACCACCGGCCAGCCACCAGCGGGCGACCCGGCCCTCGGCCGTGGCCAGGCGGCCGGCCATGTCGAGCGCGGTATACGATGCCAGCATGGCCACCAGCAGCGAGATGGCGACCAGGCCCTGACTGTAACTACCAGTCATGTTGAATCCAGAGGAGAAGGGAGGGGCGCCCGCAAGGCGCACGCCCGCCACCGCTATCGGCACCGGCGGGTGGGACTTGAGTGGTCGCAGCACGTGCGACCCGGCTCGGCTATCCTGCCACGCTCGTTGCCCCTGCAGGAAATCTCCGATGGCCAAAGCCCGCACCGCGTATGTCTGCAATGAATGCGGCGCCGAATACAGCAAGTGGCAAGGCCAGTGCACCGAGTGCAACGCCTGGAACGCGCTGTCGGAAATCGTCCTTGAGAGCGCGACGGCGGCCAAGGCGCCCGCCTCACGGCGTGCCGGCTGGGCGGGCAAGATCGACCCGCCAAAGATCACCGCACTGAAGGACGTGGCGCAGACCGAGCACAACCGGGTCAGCACCGGCATCGGTGAATTCGACCGCGTGCTCGGCGGCGGCCTGGTCGAGGGCGCGGTGGTGCTGGTCGGTGGTGATCCGGGCATCGGCAAATCCACCCTGCTGCTGCAGGCGGTGGCGAAGATGGCCGCGGTGCTGCCGGTGCTCTACGTCACCGGTGAAGAATCACTGGCCCAGGTGGCCGGTCGGGCGCACCGGCTGGAGCTGCCGCTGGAGGGCGTCAACGCGCTCGCCGAGACCGGTGTCGAATCCATCCTGCAGCACGCCACCAAGAGCGGGCCGCGGTTGATCGTGGCCGACTCGGTGCAGACGCTGTGGACCGAGACGCTGACCGCCGCGCCCGGTTCGGTCAGCCAGGTGCGCGAGAGCGCTGCGCGGCTGGTGCGCTTCGCCAAGGAAACCGGAACCGCGGTGTTCCTGGTCGGCCACGTGACCAAGGAAGGCGGCATCGCCGGCCCGCGCGTGCTGGAACACATGGTCGATGCCGTGCTGTATTTCGAAGGCGAGAGCGGCAGCCGCTTCCGCCTGCTGCGGGCCTTCAAGAACCGCTTCGGCGCGGTCAACGAGCTGGGCGTGTTCGCGATGGGCGACAAGGGCCTGAAGGAAGTCTCCAATCCGTCGGCGATCTTCCTGTCCGGTGCCAGCACGCACCAGCCGGGCAGCTGCGTGATGGTCACCCGCGAGGGCACCCGGCCGTTGCTGGTGGAAGTGCAGGCGCTGGTCGACGCCTCGCCGCTGTCCAATCCGCGCCGCGTGGCGGTGGGCCTGGAGCAGAACCGCCTGGCCATGCTGCTGGCAGTGCTGCATCGGCATGGCGGCGTGCTGGTCGGCGACCAGGACGTATTCGTGAACGTCGTCGGTGGCATCCGCGTGCAGGAGACCGCCGCCGACCTGCCGGTGCTGCTGGCGGTGCTGTCCTCGCTGCAGGACCGTCCGCTGGCCGAGAAGACCATCGCGTTCGGTGAAGTCGGCCTGTCCGGTGAGATCCGGCCGGTACCCAACGGCGAGGACCGCCTGCGCGAGGCGGCGACCCACGGCTTCAAGCGCGCCATCGTGCCCAAGGCCAATGCGCCCAAGGGCGGCTCGGTGAAGGGGATGGAAGTGATCGCGGTCGAACGCCTGTCCGAGGCCATCGACGCGGCGTGATGCCGGTACTGTAGAGCCGAGCCCACGCTCCGCTGCCCTTTGCCGGAAAAGCAGCCGAGCGTGGGCTCGGCTCTACAAACGTCACATGCGGCAACGGTCAGCCTGCCTGTGCTAGTTTTCCCGGCTCGACGAAGGCGCCCCCTGGCGCCTTTCCGTGGCAAGGAGTAATCGATTACATGCAGGACCCGATGTTCAGCACCCCCGCCGCCGAAATCCGCCGCGCCGGGGTCGATCTCAATGGACTGATGACGGTGCTGGGCAAGCACCTGTATTCCACCCCAATGGTGGCGCTGCGTGAGCTGGTGCAGAACGCGCACGATTCGATCATCCGTCGCCGTATCGAGCAGCCCGGCATCCAGAGTGTGTCGCGCATCGACGTGCAGGTCGATGTCGCCGCCGGCGTGCTGCGCATCACCGATACCGGTGCCGGCCTGACCCGGCAGGAAATCCACGATTACCTGGCCACGGTCGGGGTCGGTTACACCCGCGGCCTGCGCCAGGACGGCGAGGACGATGAAGGCCTGATCGGCATGTTCGGCCTCGGCTTCCTGTCGGCCTTCGTGCTGGCGCGCCGTGTCAGCGTGCGTACCACCTCCTACCAGTCACCAGAGCTGGGCCACCTGTACGTGTCCAGCAACGCCGAGCAGTACACCGTCAGCGAAGTGCCGGCACGGGCGATCGGCACCGAGGTGGAGCTGGAGCTGCATCCGGACTTCCTGCCGCTGGCCAACGAAGCGCGCTTGCACGAGGTGCTGGGCCGCTACTGCGCGCTGCTGTCCGAGCCGATCTTCATCGGTGCGGCGACCGCCGCGATCAATCCCGAACCGCCGCCGTGGCGCGGGCAGGGTGACGTCGCGCTGCATCCGGTGCAGGCACGCCGCCAGGCGCAGCAGTTCGCGGCCCGCTTCGAACATGATTTCGAGCCCATCGTGACGATGCCGCTACGGTCCGATGGCAGCAGTGATGCCGTCGGCATGCTCTGGGTGCAGGATGGTGCCA
Organism: Stenotrophomonas sp. 82F1; assembly: GCF_056861525.1. Lineage (NCBI taxonomy): Bacteria > Pseudomonadati > Pseudomonadota > Gammaproteobacteria > Lysobacterales > Lysobacteraceae > Stenotrophomonas > Stenotrophomonas sp. 82F1. The sequence continues at coordinate 4,075 of NZ_JBSPUD010000005.1, read as the reverse complement.
CCTACGGCACCAGCGACAACCGCAACCTGTCGGTGTTCGTGCGCGGCATGCTGCTGGACGACGACGCGCGCGATCTGCTGCCGCCGTGGGCCGGTTTCATCGGCGGGGTGATCGAATCGTCGAAGCTGACCCCGACCGCCAGCCGCGAGGACCTGCAGCGCGATGACCACTATCGCGCCGTGCAGCACGCCCTGCTGGAAGCGCTGATCGATGGCCTGGCCGACGTCGCGCGGCAGCAGCCCGAAGCCTGGCGGCGGGTGCTCAGCCGCCACAACGAGGCCCTGCTGGGTGCGGCGCTGTGCGATGAGCGCCTGTTCGACCTGCTGCTGGAACACGTGCGCGTGCCGACCTCGCAGGGTGACCTGCCGGCCAGCGCGTTGCCAGCGCGCGGCGCGGTGCATGTGATCCTCGACAACGGTGGCGGCTTCGAGGAAATGCTGTTCCGTGCGATGGGCGTGCCGGTCGCGCATGGCCATCGCTATGCCGTGGTGCCTTTCCTGCGCCGCTGGGCCCAGGCCAAGGGCCTGCGCCTGGTCGAACTCGGTACCGAGCAGGGCAATCGCGCACTGTTCCGCACCGACGACAGCCTTGACGATACGCAGCTGGCCTGGCTGCGCGAACACCTGGGCGACGGCGAACAATTGCTGCCGGCGCGGTTCAGTCCCGAGGCGCTGCCGGTGGTGGTGGTGCCCGACCGCGAAGCCGAACTGAAGCAACGCCTGGAAGACGACGAGAACGACAAGCGCGTCTCGATGGCCGCATTGCGGCTGGCGCGCCAGTTCACCGCGCGCATCGAGGCGCGTGCACCGTCGCGGCTCTACCTCAACCTGGACAATCCGGCGGTGCAGGCCTTGCTGCAGGCCCAGCGCGATGGCCACCCGCAGGCCGCGTCGGCCGCGCGCCTGCTGCGCTCGCTGAAGATCATCGTGTCCGCGCAGGGCCGGCCGTTGCAGCGCACTGCGGCGACGCCGGGCCCCGATCTCAATGGTGCATTTACCGATATTGCCGGTGCCCTGCAGCAGATGCTGCGCTGAGCACCGCCCCCTCTCATCCAGCCTTCGCTAGACAGGAGCATTACCCCCATGGATATCTGGAACTGGGTCGAAAAACTGCAGGAAGACCTGCGCCAGGCCGGGCAGGCACAGAACGCCCACCTGCTGACCCGCCTTGCCGATGAAGTCAGTGAACTGCAGGTCGACCGCGTCGATGCACTGCTGCCCGAAGCACGCGCGTTGGGCAAGGCGCTGGACAACCCCTGGGTCGACGTCTATGTCGGCCATTGGGCGCTGCGCAATCGCGTCGGCAACCGCGTGGAAGGTGAAAGCGCGCTGGGCGAGTCGGTAGCGCTGTTCGAGCGCGCACACCGTGCCGATGCCCTGGACTGCCCGCAGTCGATCTGCGTCACCCAGGATCTTGCCGCCTGCTACGGCAACATCGATGGTCCGGGCTGGGTGCCCGAGCGCATCGAGGTCTGCGACGAGACGCTCGGCCGCATCGACCCGAGCTGGGCCTGCTTCCAGTGCCTGAGCTGCGAGAAGGCCGACGCGCTGCTGGACGACGGCCGTGGCCAGGACGCGCTGGATTACCTGCAGGTGCAGGCGGCGGCGATCCAGGCGCGCGGCAAGGAAGTGTTCGACAGCTTCCCGGAAATGCAGATCAAGATCCTGCTGGCCAGCGGCCGCGCGGCGGAGGCCCTGGCACTGATCGAGCAGCGTGAGGCCGAAGTAGCCGCCGCAGGCGAATACGAGCCGGCCAACTGCACGGTGCCGCGCCGGCTGTCCAAGGCCTGGGCGCTGGCCCAGCTTGGGCGTGATGAAGAGGCGCTGCAGCAGCTTGTGCCCTGGAGCGAGTTGACACCAAACCACTGGCGGCTGTGGGCCAATACCGCCTCGACCCTGTGCAGTCGTGATGGCGAACGCAATACCTGGGATCTGGGTACGCGCTTCAACACCATCATCGAGCACTTCGCCACCGTTGGCGCGCATCGCCTGGTGATCGAGATCGCTGCATTGAGCCTGGAGCTGGCCCTGCAGCGCGGTGCGCGCTGGGTGGCACAGCGCCAGCTCGGCCTGGCCCGCACCCATCTGGGGCAACTGCGGCAGGACCGCGGCGCTGCCGCGCTGGTGGCTGGTTTGGCGGCACGAATCGAGGCGCTGCCGGAGACGGCACCGCTGCCGGTGCCTGCCGATGAACTGCTGGCGTGGCTGCAGGCGCAGGGCGAACAGAACCAGTCACGTGATCCCGAGCGCGAAGCGCAGTGGCTGCTGCAGGCGCACGCCGAGCGGCCGGACGACGGCGCGCTGGCTGAGGTGGCCGCCTCGGCGCTGCACGCCTGTGGCGCCAGGACCGAAGCGCAGGCACTGCTGTGGGACTTCGTGCGCTGCCACGCGCAGGAAGATGGCGCAGCGGCGTACACGCTGATGCGTTGGCTGGTCGAGCAGGGCGATGATGACGGCCTGCGCAGGCTGGCTGCGACCTACCGCGACAGCGTGCCGGTGTTCGCGCACTGGTGCGAGGTGCAGCGTGCACGGCGCGCGTCGGATTGGCCGGCGCTGGAGCAGGCGGCGCAGGCATTGCTGGCGTTGTCGCCGGGATCGAACGGTGCACGGGGCACGCTTGCCCGCATGTACATGGAGACCGGCCGCTTCAGCGAGGCACAGGCCTGCTATGCGCAGCTGGTGGAACTGCTGGAAGAGCCCAACGCCGCGCACTGGGACCACATGAGTGCGGCCAGCGCGGCGCGCGACTGGGATGCGGTGCGCCGCTCGGCAGCAGCGATCGGCATGGAACTGTCCAGCCAGCAGGGCGTGGTCGAAGAGCCCTGGGGCTGGGTGATCATCCGCAGCGAAGAAGGCGGCGAGCCGATGGAGTACTACGCCCGCCGCAGCGGCCCGGTGACCGCGCGCATCGTCGAGAACGCACCGGCCAACCGTGCGCAGCAGGTGGGTGACTGGGTGGTGTTCGACGCCGGCCTGGTGCACCCGGCACCAGAAGACGAGGCGGAGCGCGAGCACTTCATTCCGACCTATGCGCAGGTGCATGTGCTGGAGCGGGGTGGTTTCGCTCGCAGCTGGCTGGTCGACGGCGCGCACCCCGGTGAAGATGCATGGAACGCCTTCGTGGAAGCCGCCGAGGCACAGGGCTGGAAGGTGTGGTCGCACAGCCGTGCGGACTACACCGTGACCGATCCGGACGCGGAAGACGGCACGCTGCCGGGTCTGCTGTTCACTGTCGCCCAGCCGCAGGATCACGCGCCGCTGGCGCTGCATCGCTTCCTGCAGCAGGCGACGGCGGATTGGGCGCACCCGCACTGCTGGCTGCGCCTGGCCGAGGCCTGTGACCAGGATCGCCAGCCGCACCTGGATGCGATCGAGCGGTACGGGTTGTAATCTCCGTCGCGCTGCGCGCTCGCCGGGCATGGCCCGGCGTTACCCATACGTGTTGCCGGTAATGCCGGGCCATGCCCGGCGTCTCTCCACCATCAAGGAACTGGATATGCGAAAGACAGGGATGTTGGCGATCGTCAGCCTGCTGTTGGCCCCCACCGTGCAGGCTGCGCCTGCCTGCCGGGAACCGGCCGAGGTGGCACGTGCCTTCTTCGAAGCGACCACCGGCAAGGGCGACCTGCTGCAGCCGCCGCAGGCGCTGGTCAGCGCGGTATTCGCCAAGGCGCTGCACGCCGAGCGTGCCTGCCAGGTACGCGAAGAGGGCATCTGCACGATCGATTCCGATCCGTGGCTGGACGCGCAGGACGGGGACATCGACGGCGCCGTGCGCTACAGCTGGAAGCAGGCTTCCGCCACGGTGGGCCAGGTCGAGATGGGCTATGCGGTATGGAACAAGGCCTACGTGACGCGGTTGCCGATGGTGCGCAAGGGCGGGGGCTGCTGGCAGGTCGATGACATTCTCACCAACAGCGGCCGCTCGCTGCGCAGGATCCTGGCCCAGCCGGTGCCCTGAGCATCTGGGGCATCCACGCATGGCGTGGATCTACTGTGCTCCGATTGCCGGCCGGCGGCCGGCACGGGTGCTGTGGGGGTGGGTGCCGACCGTTGGTCGGCACGCCTCTATCGCG
>NZ_JBSPUD010000004.1:171662-329838 GCF_056861525.1 Stenotrophomonas sp. 82F1 | reverse complement strand
ACTACCGGGGGCCAGCAGATGGCCGGCACCAAGCATAAGAAAGCGGCGCCCAAGGGCGCCGCTTTCTGTAGAGCTCAACGGCAGGCGGAGTTACTTCGCCGCAACGGCAGGTGCCCTCGGCCTTCATCATCGTGTGCCGGGCAGCCTTGAATGGACTGCCTTCGTACCCGTTGAGCCAACGAACCCTGCCGCGAACCGCGCCCAACAAAAAGGCGGCGCCCTGCGGGCGCCGCCTTCCATGGAGCATGGCGCAGGGTCGGCTCAGTCGATCAACGCCGCCTCGCGCTGCCGGAACACCGATACCGCCTGGTTAAGTGCGCCTGCCTGCGACTGCAGTTCACGTGCCGCTGCAGTGGCCTCTTCCACCAGGGCCGCGTTCTGCTGCGTGGCCTGGTCCATCTGCACCACCGTCTGGTTGATCTGCTCGATACCGGAGGACTGCTCCTGCGATGCCGCCGAGATCTCGCGCATCAGGTGGCTTACGTTCTCCACGCCGCCGACGATGCCCTGCATGCGCTGTCCGGCATCGGCCACCAACTGGGCGCCCTCGCCGACCTGACGACCTGCCTCGTCGATGAGGACCTTGATCTCCTGGGCGGCGGCGGCCGATCGCTGCGCCAGCACACGGACCTCGCTGGCGACGACCGCGAACCCGCGCCCCTGCTCGCCGGCACGTGCCGCTTCGACCGCTGCGTTGAGCGCCAGGATGTTGGTCTGGAAGGCAATGCCGTCGATCACGCCGGTAATGTCGCCGATCCGCTTCGACGCGCCTTCGATGGCCTGCATGGTGTCGACCACCCGCTGCATGGCGTGGTTGCCATCACTTGCCGCGCCCTGGGTGGAGGCGGCCAGCTCACTGGCCTGTCGCGCGTGCGCTGCATTCTGGCGCACGGTGGCGGTCAGTTCTTCCATGGAAGCGGCCGTTTCCTGCAGATGCGCAGCCTGTCGTTCGCTGCGCTCGGACAGGGCACCGTTGCCGGCGGCGATCTCGCTGGCGGCCGTGCTGATGGTGGTGGCGCAGTGCTGGATGTGGCCGACCATGCGTGCCAACTGGCTCGCGGTGGCGTTGGCGTCGCGCTGGATGGCGGCGAATGCGCCGTGATACTCGCCCTGCATGCGGCGATCGAGATCGCCGTTGGCCATCGCCGAGAGCATCTGCCGCACTTCGTCGACCGTGCTGCCCAGAGTATCCAGCAACTGGTTGATGCCACCGGTCAGGCCGTCGAGGAAGCTGGCGCCCTCGCTCGCCTGCAGGCGCTGTTCGAGATCACCGTGTGCGGCGGCATCGACAATCCCGGCAACGGCATTCTCCAGCGTCAGCTCATGGGTGCGGTCATGCCATTCCACCGCGAAGCCCAGCCGCGCGCCCTGTGCATCGAACACCGGGGTGACCACCTGGGCGAAATGCACCGGCCCGATCCGTACCTTGCCGTGATGTGTCACCTGCAGCCCGTTGAGGATGCCGCGGATGCGGTCCGGGTTGGCATGGAAACGATGGATGCTGCTGCCGACCAGCCGCTCGGCGTCGAAATCGGGGAACGCCTGGCGCAGCGTGGCCTGCTGGTTGCGCAGCAGCGCCACCACCGAACGGTTGACGTAGCGGATGACGTGATCGTTGTCGGCAATCATCATCGCCGTGCGCGAGGCGTCCAGTGCCTGGCGGATCTGCGCGTTCTCGGCGTGCGCCTCGGCCTCGCGGCCGCGCTGCGCCTGCACGTGGCGCGCGGTATCGGCCAACGCGTGGGCCAGTGAGCCGGGTGCGTAGCTGCGTGCATCGCTGTGTGCACCGAGGTCGGCGCCCGTGGCGATGTCACGTGCCAATGCGGCCAGGCGGTGCGGTCCGTGACCCAGCGCTTCACTCTGCTGGCGCAGGCGTGCGGCGGTCTGGCCCAGCACCAGCGTCAGCGCCGCCAGGGCAGTGGCATTCAAAAGCGGTGGCAGCACGGCCGCTCCGTCCAGCAACGGCGCCAGCACTGCAGTGACGCCAATGGCGCCGGCCAGCCACAACGGCAGGCGGTCACGCTGGGTGAGCAGCACGCCCAGCAGCAGTGCAGTCGGCAACGCGGCATTCAATCCGCCGATATGGCAGAGCAGGCTCAACTGCAGGGACAGCACTACCGCCAGGCCGTTGCGGGCGATGGCCTGGCCGGCCTGGCGCCAGCCCAGCCAGGCGGCTGGCAGTACCGCGGCGGCAACGGCGCTGGCGGCGGGCAGCGACGTACCGCGCACGGCCAGCACAAGGCCAATCGCTGCGAATACCACGCTGCCCAGCAGCAGGCGACGATCGCCCCGCTGTGCCAGCTGTTGCAGATAAGGGGGACGGCCCTGGTCGGGGGGGCGGGAGGACGCAATGGACATCGGCAACTCCTGGATCAACGGACGGCAGCGACCCTGCAACGCCCAGCGCGGAGGAGCGCAACGACGGCACGGTCGGGAAATTCGGAAAATGCGGCGCAGGCAGCGACGCGGAGGACAGACACCGTGACCACATCCTGTGGATGACGGTGCAGCAGACGGGACATGCGGTCTTCCTTGCAGAACCAGGAACAAGCCGCAGGCACAAAGGGCCTGCGTGCTGTGGGCGCAGGGGCCCACTACCGTTCTATCGGCCGCAGTGGCGCAGAGTGAAGTCCGCGCAGCCGACGATGGTCAGCGCGCGTTGCTGTTTCCGCTCAGGAATGCATCGATGACCGCGGCAACCTGTGCCGGGTGTTCCATGTGCAGATGATGATTGCCGGGGAATACCGCCAAGCGGCCATCACGCAGGTGCTGCAGGCGCTCGCTGCGCATCGGCTCGGGATAGTACGACTGCGCAGGCGTGGCGTAGATCACCTGGGTCGGGCAGCTGATGGCCTGCAGCAGGTTGTCGATCTGGCCTTCGCTGAGGCGGATTGCGGTGGGCAGCATCAGGCGCGGATCGCTGCACCAGCGATAGCCGCCATCGACCGGCTCGACACCACGTTCGACCAGCAGGCGTGCGCAGCCTTCGCTGAGCTGGTTGGTCATCATCCGCGCGCGGATCGGTGCGGCCAGATCGGGGAACACGCGCAGCTGCTTGCGTGCGAGTGCTCGGGTGGCATCGACGTGTTCGCGCAGACGGCTGGCGGTGTCCTCTTCCGGCCCACGCAGGCCGCCGAGCGCCTCGATGGCGACCAGGCGTTCGATGCGATCACTGACCGCCGCAGTGAGGCTGGCGATGCCGGCACCCATCGAATGGCCCATCAGGGTGAACCGGTCCCAGCCCAGCGCGTCGGCGACATCGAGTACATGGGTGATCGCCGCTGGCGTGGTGTACACCGCACCAGTGGGCAGATGTGCGCTGTGGCCGTGTCCGGGCAGGTCGATCGCCACCAGGTCCAGTTGCGGCAGATGCGGCGCCAGCGGCACGAAGCTGGCCGCATTGTCGAGCCAGCCGTGCAGGGCCAGCACGCGCGGTCCGTCGCCCGCACGGCGCAGGCCGGCAACGCGTACGCCCGCGATCTGCAGTTCAAACGGCTGCAGGGTCATGCCAGCGAGGCCACGGCCAGCCGTGCCAGTGCACGGGCGTGTTCCGGTTCAGCGTTGAGGCAGGGGATGTAGCGCATCTGTGCGCCGCGTTCGGCCAGCGTCTCGGTGAAGCCCATCGCGACTTCTTCCAGCGTTTCCAGGCAGTCGGTGGCAAAGCCGGGGCAGACCACGTCGATCTGTTTCACCCCTGCCTCTGCCAGCTCCCACAGGCTGGGTTCGGCGTAGGGCTGCAGCCAGCGTTCGCGGCCGAAGCGCGACTGGTAACCCATCTGCCAGTCATCCGCGCCCAGGCCGAGCGCCGCGGCGATCGCGCGTGCACTGGCCTCGCAGCGCTGCGGATAGGGATCGCCGGCATCGGCAAGGCGCTGCGGAATGCCATGGAAGGAGAACATCAGCTTCTGGCCGCGACCGTGCTGCTGCCAATAGCGCTGGATCGAGCCGGCGACGGCCGCAACCCAGTCCGGATCAATCGAATAATCCTGCACCAGGCTGACGGTGATCTGCGGGTTCCTGCGCTGCCACGCATCCACGCGGTCTTCGACCGAGGCGGTGGTGGTGGTCGAATACTGCGGATACAGCGGCAACACCACGATGCGGCGCACGCCCTCGGCGGCCAGCCGATCCAGTTCGGTGGTCAGTGCCGGTTCGCCGTAGCGCATCGCGTGGCGTACGCGCAGCGTCGGCAGCAGGGCCTGCATCGCCTGCGCCAACTGGCGGGTGTGGACCATCAGCGGCGAGCCGTCCGGCAGCCACACCTGGGCGTACTTGGCGGCCGAACGGCCACTGCGCAGCGGCAGGATCAGGCCGCGCAGCAGGGGCTGCCACAGCAGTGCCGGTAGGGCGACCACGCGCGGGTCGGACAGGAATTCGGCCAGGTAACGACGAACAGCGGGAGCCGTCGGCGTCTCGGGCGTGCCTAGGTTGACCGCCAATACGGCGGTATCGGGTGCGTCGAGCATGGGCGCTATTGTCGCCGATTCCATCGTCACGTCGGTATGCAGGGTTTGGATCGTTGTCATCGATGAGACTGATACAGGCAGGCAACGCTCATTGGGGATTCATCACAACACTACTAATTTCAGTCACTTGCTATATCTTCCTATGGACTGACTTCTGGAGCCTGCCATGCGTCGCCCGATCCAAGCCCTGCTGATCGCCGCCAGCCTGCTGTCCAGCCAGGCCATGGCCGGACCGCAGGAAGACCAGCGCGCCCGCAACGCGGTGCGTGTACTGGCTGAAATCCAGGGAATCCCTGAACAGGGCATTCCGGACAAATTGCTCGACGAAGGCCGCGCGGTCATCGTCATTCCCGACACGATCAAGGCCGGTCTGGTGATCGGCGGACGCCGTGGCCACGGCTTGATGTCGGTGCGCATGCCCAACGGTGCGTGGTCCAACCCGGTATTCATCAAGCTCACCGGCGGCAGCATCGGCTTCCAGGCCGGTGTGCAGTCCTCTGACGTGGTGCTGGTGTTCCGCAACGACCGCAGCCTGGACAACCTCGTCAACGGCAAGTTCACCCTCGGCGCCGATGCCGGTGTGGCCGCCGGTCCGGTGGGCCGCAATGCCGCCGCCGCCACCGATGGCCAGTTGAAGGCTGAGATCTGGTCGTGGTCGCGCGCCCGTGGCCTGTTCGCAGGCGTCGCCCTGGATGGTGCGATCCTGCAGATCGACGATGCCGCCAATCTCGACGCCTACGGCAGCAACACCACGCCGCGGATGATCTTCGAGGGACGCGCGGCGGGCTCGCCGTCAATGGATGTGGTCGCTTTCCGTGATCGCCTGGAAGAGGCGACCTACGCGGCGCGCAACAACCGCAACGGTGGCAATGACGCACCGCGTCCGGCCGCCGCTGCAGCGCCCGCCCCGGCGCCTGTTCAGGCAGCACCTGCGGCACCGGTTGAAGCGACCACGGCGCCGCTGCAGGCCGTGCCGCAGACCCCGCCGCCGGCCCAGCAGGGTTTCCAGCCGGTCAATGACGGTGAAATCCGCACTGAAACGCTGGGCAACAACTGACTTTCGTCACGCGCGCCGGCTTACAGCCGGTGCGCTATGCTCGGCAATCTGATCACTAACGTAACGAGCGACTTATGGGCAGTTTCAGCATCTGGCATTGGTTGGTCGTACTCGCCATCGTCCTGCTGGTGTTCGGCACCAAGCGCCTGACCAGTGGTGCCAAGGATCTCGGCTCGGCGGTCAAGGAATTCAAGAAGGGCATGCACGACGAAGACAAGCCGAACGCAAAGTTGGGCGACGAGTCGCGCAGCCAGGACGCCGCGCGCGCCGCGCAGGACGAGCACGACCGCAACGCACGTTGATCCGGAGCGGTTGCGGTGTTTGATATCGGCTTCAGCGAACTGCTGGTGATCGCGGTGGTCGCCCTGGTGGTGCTCGGACCTGAGCGCCTGCCCAAGGCGGCCCGCTTCGCCGGGCTGTGGGTACGCCGCGCGCGTAATCAATGGGATTCGGTCAAGCAGGAACTGGAACGCGAACTGCAGGCCGAAGACATCAAGCGGCAGATGCAGGACGTGCGCCAGGGCATGCAGGACACCGAGAACCAGCTGCGTGCCAGCGGCGAAGCCGTGCGCCGCGAAGCCGAGCAGATGCAACAGCACAGCGACACGCTGGCGCAGCAGGTGCGTGCACCGGCCCCGGCCGAACAGCCCCCCCATCTGGTGGACGCGACCGCGCCGGTAGTGGCTTCGCCTGAAGGTGCTGCCAATGCGGCCACCCCTGCCGAACCTGCGGGCGATACCGTTGCTGACACCGCGGCCGAAACACCCGCCCGCACGGAGCGCCCGTCATGAGCGAACACGACTTCGGCGAAAGTTCGCTGGTGGAACACCTGGTTGAACTGCGCGCGCGCCTGGTGCGTGCGTTGCTTGGCCTGGGCGTGGTTCTGCTGGGCCTGCTGCCGTTCACTCAGAAGCTCTACAACGCATTGGCCGAGCCGCTGATCTCGCAGTTGCCCAACGGGCAGACGATGATCGCCACCAACCCGGCCGGCGCCTTCTTCGCGCCGTTGAAGCTGACGTTCTTCGTGGCTCTGTTCGTGGCCGTGCCGTGGCTGCTGTACCAGCTGTGGGCCTTCGTCGCGCCGGGCCTGTATGCACGCGAGAAGCGCCTGGCGATGCCGTTGCTGGTCTCGTCGGTGCTGCTGTTCTATACCGGCTGCGCCTTCGCCTATTTCCTGGTGCTGCCGGCGGTCTTCCACTTCCTCACTACCTTCAGCCCCGAAGTGATCGCGATCACGCCGGATGCGAACGCCTACCTGGATTTCGTGCTGGCGATCTTCTTCGCCTTCGGCGGCAGTTTCGAACTGCCGGTGGCGATGGTGATCCTGGTGCTGCTGGGCTGGATCACGCCGCAGCAGTTCAAGGAAGGGCGCGGCTACGCGATCGTCGGCATCTTCGTGCTCGCTGCGATCCTGACCCCGCCGGATGTGGTGTCGCAGCTGATGCTGGCGATCCCGATGTGCCTGCTGTACGAGCTGGGCATCCACGCCGCGCGCTGGCTGGTGCCGTCTTCGGCGGTCAAGAAGCCTGCGGCCTGATTCTCCCGGTAGCGCCGGGCCATGCCCGGCGTTCGTGGGGCGAGGTGATATCCATCCGCCGGGCATGGCCCGGCGCTACCGTTGAGCCCGGCTCAGGCGTGGAAGACGTCGTTGGCAGGCGGCGACTGCGGCACCGGCGGTGCGCCGCGGCTGCCGCGATGCACGAACATCTGCTTCCAGGCCGCATAGACCGCGCCGACATACAGCGGCATCAGCACCGTGGTGAACACCAGCTGCGCAATGAATGCCGCCGCCAATGGGCCGCCGATCAGCATGCCCAGCTGGACCACGATCACGAACAGCACATAGACGCAGAACGCGGCGATCAGGCCGAGCACGGTGAACACGGCGGTGGCGCCGATGTTCTCGATGCAGCCCTGCAGGCTCAGGCGCAGCGCGTGCATGCCGCTCTGGCGGTCGAACACCACCAGTGCCGGCTGGGTGAACATCGCCAGGGTCAGGGCCACGGCGGTACAGAACACCAGCAGCATCCACAGCGCGATGCGCTGCGCCGGCAGGTTGGCGACCAGTTCGGCGGCGGTTTCCGGGCTGATCTGCTGCCCGCTGCGGCCGAGTTCCTGCATCTTGGTCATGGTGTCGCTGAAGGCGGTGAAGCCCTCGCGGCCGATCATCAGGTACAGCAGCGCGCCGAGCAGAAGCACGGCCAGCACCTGGATCGCCAGCGGCACCAGCAGGTGGCTGACACGGCGGTCGCGGATCGGCTGCAGCAGATGGGTGGCCAGGCCGGGACGGCCCTGGTCGATCTCACCCATGGCGTACAGCATGCCGCCGAACATCACCGGTGAGATCACCAGCGTCATCATCTGCAGGGCCAGGCCGGCGGTGCCGGGCAGCATCGTCCCCAGCAGGGTGACCACCCAGTTCACCAGCAGCCAGGTCAGGCCGATCCGGGCCAGCTGCAGCGGCGCACGCCGATACAGCGAGAACGTATCCAGCAACCACTGGGCGCCCGCCGAGGCTGGCAGCTTGCGAATCTCTTTCATGGACATCCGGGGAGGGACAGGAGGGGCCGGGCGGTGTGCCCGTGCCGCCGATTATCCCTGTTTTGCCACCGGCTGGGCTGAAGACAGCCGGGCCTGGCGGACAAAGCGCCGCAACAGCTGGCGGGCCAGCGGGGCGGCGCTCACCGCGCGCTCGATGCTGCGCGCACAACCACCATGTCGGCCGATGCAGTCGGCGCGCGCGCGCACGTAGCCACGCATGTGGTGGGTGGCGAATTCCGGATGGAACTGCACGCCCCAGGCCTGGCGGCCCCAGCGGAAGGCGTGGCAGCCATCCAGCGGCGAGCGTGCCAGCACGGCGGCACCTTCAGGCACGCGCAGCACGGTCTGCAGATGGGTGGCGTGGGCCGGGAAGTGGCTCGGCAGGCCTTGGAACAAGGGGTCCTGCGCGGCCTGCGGGTCCAGTGCCAGTTCAATCGTTCCCGATTCGCGCCCGGCGGGGTTGTAGGCCACTTCGCCGCCCAGCGCGTGGGCCAGCAGCTGGTGGCCGTAGCAGATGCCGAACACCGGCACGTTGTCGTGCGCGGTCTGTCGCAGCCAGGCGGCACTGCGCTCGCTCCATTCGGCGTGGTCGGTGACGAATGCGGCCGAGCCGGTCACCAGCACGCCGGCGAAGTTGCGTGGATCGGGCAGGTCGGCGCCATGCTCGACGTCGACCACGACGGTCTCGTGTTCTTCCAGGCCGGCGGCCACCCGGATCCAGTGCGGAAAGCGCCCGTAGCGGCGCAGCGACGGCACGGGGCGGCCGGTTTCAAGGATCAGGAAGGGCGCTGGATTCATCCGGGGGAGGCAGTACGGACAGGACTTCCTCGATTGTAGTCAGCCCCTGTGCCACCTTTTCAAGCCCGGCCTGGCGCAGGGTTCGCACGCCTTCAGCACGCGCGGCGCGGTTGAAACCGGCCAGATCCATGTCCGCACGGATCAGCCCGCGCAGGCGCGAGCCCAATGGCAGCAACTCATACAGGCCGATGCGGCCGAGGAATCCGGTGCGCCGGCACTCCAGGCAGCCGACCGGCCGACAGGGCGTGGCGGCATCTGGATATGCAGCTTCGCTATCAGCCAACACCGCCCAATCGGCCCTGCCGAGGGTGTGCGGCTGCTTGCAGTGCGGGCACAGGGTGCGCACCAGGCGCTGGGCGAGGATGCCGTTGACGGTGGATGACAGCAGGTAATGCGGCACGCCCAGGTCGAGCAGGCGGGTGATGGCCGAGGGCGCATCGTTGGTGTGCAGGGTGGACAGCACCAGGTGGCCGGTGAGCGAGGCCTGCACCGCCATCTGCGCGGTTTCCAGGTCGCGGATTTCGCCGATCATGATGATGTCCGGGTCCTGCCGCAGCAGGGTGCGCACACCGCTGGCGAAGTCCAGGTCGATGTTGGTCTGCACCTGCATCTGGTTGAATTCCGGCGCGATCATCTCGATCGGGTCTTCCACCGTGCACACGTTGACGTCCGGCGTGGCCAGCCGCTTCAGGGTGGAATACAGGGTGGTGGTCTTGCCCGAACCGGTCGGGCCGGTGACCAGCACGATGCCGTGCGGGCGCTCGACCAGGGCGGTCCAGCCGGCTGCTTCCTGCGGGCTGAAGCCCAGCTGGTCGATGCTCTTGAAGGCGGCTTCCGGGTCGAAGATGCGCATCACGCACTTCTCGCCGAAGGCAGTCGGCATGGTCGACAGGCGCATTTCCACTTCACGGCCGCCGGGCGAGCGGGTCTTGATGCGGCCATCCTGCGGGCGCCGGCGCTCGGCCAGGTCCATGCGTCCCAGCACCTTGATGCGGCTGACCACGACGGTCATCACCGCCGGCGGCACTTCGAACACCTTGTGCAGCACGCCGTCGATGCGGAAGCGCATGCGGCCCATGTCGCGGCGTGGCTCCAGGTGGATGTCCGACGCGCGCTGTTCGTAGGCGTACTGCAGCAGCCAGTCGACGATGTGCACGATGTGCTGGTCGTCGGCATTGACGTCGCCGGTACGGCCCAGTTCGACCAGCTGCTCGAAGCTGGGCAGGGTGGTGTTGGCCTCGCCACGCACGTCGCCACGGGCTCCGCGCACCGAGCGGGTGACGCCGAAGAACTCCATGGTGTAACGGTGCAGGTCGAGCGGATTGACCACCGCCAGCTCGATGCGCAGCCGGGTCAGGTGCTGCAGGTCGCGCAGCCATTCCTGTGCCAGCGGCTCGCTGGTGGCCACCAGCACGCGTTCGCCATCCACCGCCAGCGGCAGGAAGCGATGGCGGCGCGCGTAGGCGTGCGAGGCCACGGCGGTGACCGAAGCGACGTCGACCCGGGTTGGATCGATGCGCAGGTAGCGGCTGCCGGTGCGCTGGGCCAGCCACTCGGTGAGGCGTTCCAGATTGAGGTCGCCGCCGTCGCTTGCGGCCAGCTTGAGGTTGGACAGCAGCACCAGCGGATGTACTTCACTGGCATTGCGGGCGCCCTGCGCGGAAAAACGGATGCGCTCGCGCTCGTGCGCAGCCACCACGCCATCGGCCAGCAGGGCCGCCGCAACCTGTTCGAACTGCAGGCGACCGGGCGGCAACGGCACCGCACCAGGCTCGCCGGGCGTGCCCGAGGGCAGCCGATGTTCCATCCACCTGCTCCTTCCGGGTACGGAATGCCCCGCAGGTCGGCCGTTATACTAGCGCACCCCTTTGCCGGCCAAGACTCGTCCGCATGTCCGCGACCCCGACCGTTCCGATCACCTTCCAGGGCCTGATCCAGACCCTGAACCAGTTCTGGGCCCAGCAGGGCTGCGTGCTCATCCAGCCGCTCGACCTGGAGGTGGGCGCCGGTACCTTCCACCCGGCCACCTTCCTGCGTGCGATCGGTCCGGAAACCTGGAACGCGGCCTACGTGCAGCCCTCGCGGCGCCCGACCGATGGCCGCTACGGCGAGAACCCGAACCGCCTGCAGCGCTACTACCAGTACCAGGTGGCGATGAAGCCGGCACCGGACAACATCCAGCAGCTGTACCTGGATTCGCTGAAGGCGGTGGGCATCGATCCGCTGGTGCACGACCTGCGTTTCGTCGAGGACAACTGGGAATCGCCGACGCTGGGCGCCTGGGGCCTGGGCTGGGAAGTCTGGCTCAACGGCATGGAGGTGACCCAGTTCACCTACTTCCAGCAGGCCGGTGGCCTGGAATGCCGGCCGGTGCTGGGCGAGATCACCTACGGTCTCGAGCGCCTGTGCATGTACCTGCAGAACTGCGACAACGTCTACGACCTGGTGTGGACCTACGGCCCGGACGGGCAGCCAGTGACCTACGGCGACGTCTATCACCAGAACGAGGTGGAGCAGAGCACCTACAACTTCGAATACGCCGACGTGGAAGAAATGTTCCACCGCTTCGACGCCTGCGAGCGTGAAGCGCAGAAGCTGGTGGAAGTGAACCTGCCGCTGCCGGCCTACGAGCAGGTGATGAAGGCCAGCCACACCTTCAACCTGCTGGATGCGCGCCGTGCGATCAGCGTGACCGAACGCCAGCGCTACATCCTGCGCGTGCGCGCGCTGGCGCAGGCGGTGGCCAAGGCCTACTACGAGCAGCGCGAGAAGCTGGGCTTCCCGGGCGCGAAGAAGGCCTGACGGCTCGTTCTCCCATCACGCGTTTCACCTACTACCCCAGGGGCGCCGGCCGCGTCGCGCGCTGCGCCCCCACCACAGGATCGAACCGATGAGCCACTTGTCTCCCCTGCTGATTGAACTGGGCACCGAAGAGTTGCCGGTCAAGGCGCTGCCGGGCCTGGCCCAGGCCTTCTTCGACGGTGTTGTCGATGGCCTGCGCAAGCGCGGCGTCGAACTGGAACTGGGCGATGCACGCCCGCTGTCGACCCCGCGCCGCCTGGCCGTGCTGCTGCCGGGCGTTGGCCTGGAACAGCCGGAACAGCACAGCGAAGTGCTGGGCCCGTACCTGAACATCGCGCTGGACGCCGAAGGTCAGCCGACCAAGGCGCTGCAGGGGTTCGCGGCCAAGGCCGGGATCGACTGGACCGCGCTGGAGAAGACCACCGACAACAAGGGTGAGCGCTTCGTGCACCGTGCGGTGACTCCGGGCGCGCGCACCGCTGCGCTGCTGCCGGAAATCCTGCGCGAGGCCATCGCCGGCATGCCGATTCCCAAGCCGATGCGCTGGGGCGACCACAGCTGGGGCTTCGCCCGCCCGGTGCACTGGCTGGTGCTGTTGCACGGCGGTGATGTGGTGGAGGCCGACCTGTTCGGCCTGAAGGCCGACCGCATGAGCCGCGGCCACCGCTTCCTGCACGACAAGACCGTGTGGCTGACCCAGCCGCAGGACTATGTCGAATCGCTGCGAGCTGCCTTCGTGCTGGTCGATCCGGCCGAGCGCCGCCAGCGCATCGTTGCCGAGGTTGAAGCCGCTGCAGCTACCGCCGGTGGCAGCGCGCGCATCACCGAGGACAACCTGGAGCAGGTGGTGAACCTGGTCGAGTGGCCGTCGGCGGTGCTGTGCAGCTTCGAGCGCGCGTTCCTGGCGGTACCGCAGGAAGCGCTGATCGAGACGATGGAGATCAACCAGAAGTTCTTCCCGGTGCTGGATGACGGCGGCAAGCTGACCGAGAAGTTCATCGGCATCGCCAACATCGAGTCCAGGGACGTGGCCGAAGTGGCCAAGGGCTACGAGCGCGTGATCCGCCCGCGCTTCGCCGATGCCAAGTTCTTCTTCGACGAAGACCTGAAGCAGGGCCTGGAGGCGATGGGCGAGGGCCTGAAGACGGTGACCTACCAGGCCAAGCTGGGCAGCGTGGCCGACAAGGTCGCGCGCGTGGCGGCGCTGGCCGAGGTGATCGCAACGCAGGTGGGGGCTGACCCGGTGCTGGCCAAGCGTGCAGCGCAGCTGGCCAAGAACGACCTGCAGTCGCGCATGGTCAACGAATTCCCGGAACTGCAGGGCATCGCCGGCCGCCACTACGCGGTGGTCGGTGGCGAGTCGCCGGAGGTGGCGCTGGCCATCGACGAGGCCTACCAGCCGCGCTTCGGTGGCGATGACATCGCGCTGTCGCCGCTGGGCAAGGTGCTGGCGATCGCCGAGCGTGTGGACACCCTGGCCGGCGGTTTCGCCGCGGGCCTGAAGCCGACCGGCAACAAGGACCCGTTCGCCCTGCGCCGCAACGCGCTGGGCCTGGCCCGCACGATCATCGAAAGCGGCTTCGAGCTGGACCTGCGCGCGCTGCTGGCCAGCGCCAATGCCGGGCTGGCCGCGCGCAACGTGCAGGCCGACGTGGCTGAGCTGTACGACTTCATCCTCGACCGCCTGAAGGGCTATTACAGCGACAAGGGCGTGCCGGCCAGCCACTTCAACGCGGTGGCCGAGCTGAAGCCGGCCTCGCTGTACGACTTCGACCGCCGCCTGGATGCGATCGGGATCTTCGCCGCGCTGCCGGAAGCCGAGGCGCTGGCAGCGGCCAACAAGCGCATCCGCAACATCCTGCGCAAGGCCGAAGGCGATATTCCGGGCCAGATCGATGCGGCCCTGCTGCAGGAAGATGCCGAGCGCGCGCTGGCCGAAGCTGTGACTGCCGCCATCGACGATACCGGCGCCAGCCTGCACCAGAAGGACTACGTGGCCGTGCTGGCGCGCCTGGCCCGCCTGCGTCCGCAGGTCGATGCGTTCTTCGACGGGGTGATGGTCAATGCCGAGGATCCGGCTCTGCGGGGCAACCGCCTGGCGCTGTTGACGATGCTGGGTGAGCGCCTGGGCAAGGTCGCGGCGATCGAGCATCTGTCGAGCTGATGGGTAGCCGCCCATCCACGCATGGCGTGGATCTACTGGGTAGTGCCGGCCACTGGCCGGCATCGCACACGATGCCGGCGTCCGCGCATGCGGCCGCGATGATCGCCACAAAGGCGCGTATTTTGACCGCCACTTAACAACCGATCCCGAAACACGTGATGCATTTCGCATCGTCACCTTCGGTCGGTATGCTGTGCCGCATGCAGCCAACGAAATACGCCCTGCCGCTGATGGTCCTCTCGCTTTGCGCCACTTCCGTGGCCCATGCGCGCGGCACCATCGACAAGGTGGACATCAAGGGATTGGACAAGGGCGACGACGCCGCGATCATCGAGAACATCCAGGAATCGCTGTCGTTGTTCGACACGATCGGCAAGGAGCAGGGCGAGTCGCGCCTGGAATACCTGCTGTCGCAGGCCGAGCGGCAGACCCGCCAGGCGCTGGAGCCGTTCGGGTACTACAACCCGGTGATCAAGGTCGAGGCGCCGCGGCAGGACGAGCACGTCACCGTGCTGATCCATGTCGACAAGGGCCCGCCGGTGCTGGTGCGCCGCGAGCATATCGACATCACCGGTCCGGCGATGTACGACCAGTACCTGCAGGACGACCTGACCGCATTCAAGCCCCGCAAGGGCCAGCGCTTCGAACATACCCAGTACGAAGCCAGCAAGATCACCGTGACCCGGCGCCTGGCCGAGCGTGGCTACTTCGACGCCGACTACACCCAGCGCCAGGTGCAGATCACCCGCGCGGACAACGCTGCCGACATCGACCTGACCTGGGACAGCGGCCGCCGCTACAACATGGGCCCGGTGACCTTCGAGCAGAACTACTTCGACGACAAGCTGTTCGACCCGCTGGTGTACTGGGACCAGGGCAGCTATTTCCACGAAGGCAAGCTGGACCGCCTGCGCGAGTCGCTGACCAAGCTCGATTATTTCAGCGTGATCGACATCCAGCCGCGCCCGGACCAGGCCGATGAAAACGGCGAGGTGCCGGTCGATGTGAAGCTGACGCGGGCCAAGCGCAGCATCTACTCCTACGGTCTCAGCTACGGCAGCGAAAGTGGCGCCGGTGTGCGCGGTGGCCTTGAACGGCGCTTCCTGAACAGCCGTGGCCACAAGATGAACACCCAGCTGGACTATGCGCAGAAGCGCAAGAGCCTGATCACCAGCTACCGCATCCCGGCGTTCAACTGGCTTGATGGCTGGTACACCTTCGCTGCCAGCGCCTACGACGAGCAGACCGACTACATCGATCTGCGCAACTTCAAGCTGATCGCCAGCCGCAGCGGCGAGATCAACGAGAACTGGACCGCCATCGCCTCGATCAACGCGCTGCGCGAACGCTGGCGCTATGCCTCGGGCACCGAATTCACCGATGCGGTCTACAACACGTCCACGCTGGTCTATCCGCAGATCGTGGCTGATTACGTGAAGGTGGACGACGAGCTGTTCCCGCGCAGCGGCATCAGCGGCACAGCGACGGTACGTGCCGGCGTCGAAGGCGTCGGTTCGGATACCAGCTTCGTGCAGGCCAATGCGGTGCTGCGCTGGTACATCCCGGTGGGACCAACCAACCGCCTGATCCTGCGCGGCGAAGGCGGCACCACCTGGACCAGTGACCTGGTGGCGATGCCGCCCAGCCTGCGCTACTTCGCCGGTGGCGACCGCAGCATCCGCGGCTATGCCTACCGTGAGGTCGGCCCGCGTACGCCTAGACCCGACAAGTACGCGCTGGGTGCCAAGCACCTGGTGGTCGGTTCGGCCGAATACGAGCATTACTTCAATGGCGGCCCGTGGGGTGCGGCGGTATTCGTCGATACCGGCAGCGCCTTCGATACCAATATCGATCTGCATACCGGCGTCGGCTTCGGCGTGCGCTGGAAATCGCCGGTGGGCCCGGTGCGGGTCGATATCGCGCATGGCCTGAACAACCCTGATTCGCAGTTCCAGCTGTACCTCAACATCGGAGCGGACCTGTGAGCACGCCCGCACCGACCCCGTCGCCGAACACCCCGCCGCGGCGCGTGCGCTTCTACCGCCGTCGCCGTTTCTGGGCATGGTCCGGCGCGGGCGTGGTCGGCCTGGTGCTGGTTGCCCTGCTGGCCGTGTACTGGCTGCTGCAGACGGTGGCCGGCCGCGATGTACTGCTGGCGCAGGTGGTGGCACGCCTGCCGGTGGGTGCCAGCTTCACCTGGGACAAGGTCGATGGCCCGGTGGCCGGACCGTTGACCCTGTACAACGTGGACTTCCGCTACGACGACATCCATTTCCACGCCGAGCGCGCGCACCTGGAGCCGGACCTGCGCCCGCTGCTGGGCCGCAAGCTGCTGCTGGACAAGCTGGAACTGACCAACGCCACGCTCAACCTGGCCAAGAGCGACGAGCCGTTCAAGCTGCCTTCGTGGCCCGATTCACTGCCGCAGATCGAAATGCCGCTGGCGATCCAGGCCGATGTGATCGCCATCGACAGTTTCCGCATCAGCCAGGCCAACGAGCCGGTGATCGACATCAGCCGCGTGCGTGGTGGCATCGAGATCGCCAACGGCGAGTTCCAGGCGCGCAAGCTGGTCGTGGACAGCGACATGGGCAATTTCACTGCCCAGGGCCGCTACATCCCGGCCAAGGATTACGACACCGACGTTACCGTCACTGCAGTGCTGCCGGCACCGCGCGGTCGGACTGCGGCCACGGTCGGCCTGGTCGCACGTGGTGATCTGGCGCATATGGAAGTGGCGCTGGCCGGTCGCGCGCCGAAGCCGCTGCACGCGATGCTGGTGTTCGATGGCCGCACCGATCCGACCTGGAACGCGACCGTGCGCAGCGACGAGCTGGATCTGGCGCTGTTGTCGCCGGCGCTGGCGAGCTCGGCCATCGCGCCGCTGGCATTGGATTTCACGGCCTCCGGCAAGGGTGGCAACGCCAACCTGCAGGGCCGGGTGAAGCAGGGTGAGCAGGAACTGGAGCTGGCGCCGTCGGTGGTGTCGCTGCAGGACCAGGTGCTGAAGGTCTCACCGCTGGTGGTCAAGGGCCTGGGCGGCGAAGCACGCCTGGAAGGTACTGCCGATTTCAGCGAAGAAGACCAGCAGAAGCTGAACTTCTCGGTGATCGCGCAGGACCTGACCTGGGTGCCGGCACCGGACCCGAACACCGCCGGCAGTTCGCCGGTGCCGGTAACGCTGAAGGAAGCGCGCTTTGGCCTGGCCGGTACCTTGAAGGCGTGGGCGGCGATCGGCCGTGCCGATGTCGAGCGCGAAAAGCAGAAGGCGCAGCTGCGCTTCGATGTGCGTGGCAACGATCAGGCTGCGGAGATCCGCGAACTGCAGGCGCAGACCCCGGGTGGCCAGCTGCAGGTGGAAGGCAAGGTGGCATGGGCACCGCAGCTGGACTGGGATGCCAAGGCCACGCTGAAGGATTTCGACCCGGGCTACTTCGCGCCGGGTTGGGATGGTCGTCTGTCCGGCAATCTCGCGTCCAAGGGCCGCCAGCTGCCGCCGCCGGCCAATGCGCCGCCGGGCACCGCGGGCACGCTGGAGGCCACGGTGGACCTGCCCTCGCTGAAGGGCACCCTGCGCCAGCGCAACGTGGATGCACAAGGCAAGTTCGCCCTGCAGGGTGAGCAGGGCCAGGGTGAACTGAAACTGGCCGTCGGCAGCAGCCGGGTGACCGCCTCGGGCAAGGTCGGCGACCGCCTGGACATCGATGCGCGCTTCGAACCGCTGCAGCTGAGCGATCTGCTGCCCGGCGCCGACGGTGGCCTGCGTGGCCAGGTGCAGGTGAAAGGCCCGCGCGATGCGCCGGACATCACCGCCGATCTGGTCGGCAACAATCTCAACTGGGACGGTTACGGCGCTGAAAGCCTGAGCATCAAGGGCCGGCTGCCGTGGCGTGGTGATAGTGGCACGCTGGCGATTCAGGGCCAGCAGGTCAACGCCGGCATGCTGCTGGAACGCTTGAACATCGATGCGCAGGGCAGTGTCTCCAACCTGCGCCTGGCCGCGCAGACCCGCAACGAGCTGGGCGCGATCGAGCTGCAGGGCAGCGTGCGCCAGCAGGGCGAGCAATGGCGTGGCGAACTGGCCGCGCTGCGCATCGCACCGGTGAAGGGCGATGCGTGGGCACTGCGTGCGCCTGCGGCATTCGCGATCAACGGCAGCAACTACACGCTGGGCGAAACCTGCCTGGGCGCCGCGACCGGGGGCGCCCTGTGTGCGCACGCCAACTGGCCACGCGAAGGGCTGGTGGTGCGCGGCGATGCGTTGCCGTTGGCGCTGGTGCAGCCGTGGTTGCCCCCGCAGTCCGGCCGGCGCATCTACCTGCGTGGCGAACTCAACCTGGACGCGCAGATCCGTCCGCGTGGCAACGCGTGGGAAGGGCATGTGGAAGTGCGTTCGGCCGAAGGCGGCGTACGCCTGGGCGAGAACCGCAACACCAGCGTGGCCGATGCCAACCGTGGCGAGCTGGTGCGCTATGACCAGTTCTCGTTGAAGCTGGACATGACCCCGGCCAGCATCAAGGGCTACCTGGGCATGGGCTTCCAGGGCAACGGCTTCGTCGATGCCAAGATGCAGACCGGTTGGGAACCAAGTGCGCCGCTCAACGGCGAGCTCTACCTCAACATGTCGCGCCTGTACTGGCTGGAACTGTTCTCGCCGGACGTGGTGCGCCCGACCGGCCTGATCGAAGGCCACGTGAGCCTGCGCGGCACCCGCGGCCAGCCCTCGCTGGGCGGTGATGCGCAGCTGAGCAACTTCAAGGGCGAGTTCCCGGCGCTGGGCCTCACCTTCGACCAGGGCAAGGGCAGCTTCGTCGCTCAGCCTGATGGCTCGGCCAAGATCACCGCGCAGGCCAATTCGGGCAAGGGCACGCTGTATGTCGACGGCGGCCTGTCCTGGTTCGGCGATGCACAGCCGCTGCAGCTGAAGATCCACGGCGAGAACGTGCTGCTGTCCAACACCAGCGAACTGCGCATCATCGCCAATCCCAACCTGGACTTCACCCTGGCCAAGGCCGCGATGGAGCTGCGCGGAACGGTGCACGTGCCCGAGGCCGACATCGATCTGGAGCGCCTGGACCGTGGCACCTCGGTGTCCGAAGACGTGGTGGTGCTGGACCCGGCCGATCCGGAAGAGTCGCGCACCTCGCCGCTGGACATGGAGCTGACCGTCAGCCTGGGCGACAAGGTCAAGATGACCGGCTTCGGCCTGAAGGGCGCGCTGACCGGCAAGATGCAGGTCTGGGCCAAGCCCGGCCGCGAGATGACCGCCAACGGCGGCCTGGAAGTCAGTGGCCGCTACAAGGCCTATGGCCAGGACCTGACCATCACCCGCGGCAACCTCAACTGGAACTACAACGCGGTGTCCGACCCGCGCATCAACATCCGCGCCGAGCGCCGGATCGGTGATGTCACCGCCGGCATCGACGTGACCGGGCGCGCACAGCAGCCACGTGCCGATGTCTGGTCCGATCCGGCGATGTCGCAGTCCGAAGCGCTGGGTTACCTGGTGCTGGGGCGCAGCCTGACCGGTGCCAGCAGTGACCAGACCCAGCAGGTGAACGCCGCATCGGCCGCGCTGTCGGCGGGCAGCGGGCTGCTGGCTTCGCAGCTGGGTGCCAAGCTCGGCCTGGACGATGCCGGCGTCAGCCAGTCGCGCGCGCTGGGCGGTTCGGTGATCGGTGTGGGCAAGTACATTTCGCCCAAGCTGTACGTGGGCTACGGCGTATCGCTGGTTGGTGCCGGTTCGGTGATCACGCTGAAGTACCTGCTGCGCCGCGGCTTCGACATCGAAGTGGAATCGAGCACGGTGGAAAACCGTGGCTCGCTGAACTGGCGGCGGGAAAAATAACCCGCCGCGACATCCCTGTAGAGCCGAGCCATGCTCGGCTTCCGCGCGCAGCGCGGACTGACGGAAGAGCAGCCGAGCATGGGCTCGGCTCTACCTGTCAGGCCCCCAACCATCGGCCGTTGCCCCATCCGGCCCCAGCGGCTATGGTCCCGGGCTGTTCTGTCGTACCGGATTGCCTCATGTCGCCACGCAAAGCCCTCCCCACCGCCCTGGCCCTGGGCCTGACCCTCGCCGCCGGCGCCCACGCCGATGAAGGCATGTGGATGCCGACCCAGCTGCCGGAGCTGGCCAAGCCTCTGCAGGCGGCCGGTTTCAAGGGCAACCCGGCCGATCTGGCCAACGTGACTGCGCCGCCGCTGAGTGCGGTGGTGCGTGCCGGTGGTGGCACCGGCTCGTTCGTCTCGGCCGACGGCCTGCTGCTGACCAACCACCACGTGGCGATGGGCGTGATCCAGTACAACAGCTCGCCCGAGCACAACTTCATCAACGACGGCTTCATCGCCAAGGGCCGCGCCGACGAGCGCCCGGCCAATCCGGACTTCCGCGTGCTGGTCACCGTCGGCTTCGACAAGGTGACCGACCAGGTGCTGGCACAGGCCAAGGGCAAGACCGGCCGCGCGTACTTCGACGCGGTGGATGCGGCCAGCAAGCAGATCGTGGCCGAGTGCGAGAAGGACGGCAGCGTGCGCTGCTCGGTGGCCAACATGTATTACGGCACCGACTTCTACCGCATCGCCCAGCTGGAACTGAGCGACGTGCGCCTGGTCTATGCGCCGCCGCGCGCGATCGGCAACTACGGCGATGAGATCGACAATTTCATGTGGCCGCGCCACACCGGCGACTTCACCCTGCTGCGCGCCTACGTGGGCAAGGACGGCAAGCCGGCCGCCTACAGCAAGGACAACGTGCCCTACCAGGCCCCGGCGCACCTGCAGATGTCGGTGGAAGGCCCGAAGGAGGGTGACTACGCGATGCTGGCCGGTTACCCGGGCATCACCTACCGCCATCGCACCGCCGCCGAATTCGCGGGCCAGATCGATACCGTGCTGCCGCGCCGGGTGTCGGTGTTCCAGCAGATGATCGATACCATCGAGGCCGCCAGCGCCAAGGATGCGCAGGCGCGTACCCGCTACGCCTCGCAGCTGCAGTCGCTGAAGAACAACCGCAAGCGTGCCGCCGGTGAGCTTGAAGGCCTGCTGCGCAGCGACGCCAAGGCGCAGCGTGCAGCCGACGAGCAGGCGATGCTGGCCGCCACCGACCGCAAGTACCAGGGCGACATCAAGGCATTGCTGACCAACCTGTCGCAGGGTGCGGCCGTGGGCGAGCGTGACCTGCTGCTGGAGCAGATGGCCGGCCAGAGCCAGCTGCTGCGCTCGGCGCTGCTGCTGGAACGCCTGCGCATCGAATCGGCCAAGCCGGACGCGCAGCGCGAGACCGGCTACCAGCAACGCGACCAGGCGATGATCGAGGGCGTGCTGAAGCAGGTACAGCGTCGCTATGCACCCGAGGTCGAGAAGGCGCTGCTGACCACCCTGCTGACCCGCTACCAGCAGTTGCCGGATGCGCAGCGCGTGGCCGAGTTCGACACGGCGTTCGGCCGTACCCCGGCACAGCTGGCGCAGGCGCTGGACACGCTGTATGCCGGCACCCAGCTGGGTGACGAAGCGCAGCGCCTGTCCCGTTTCGCCGCTGCCCGCGAAGGCAAGGCGCTGGCCGCCGATCCGCTGATTGCCGTGGCCGGCCCGCTGGTGGCCGCGCAGCTGCGCATCGAGAACGAGAGCAAGACCCGCGAAGGCGAACAGCTGCGCCTGCGCCCGGCCTACATGCAGGCCTTGTTCGCCTGGCGTGCCAAGCAGGGCCGTGCGGTGTACCCGGATGCCAACCGCACGCTGCGCATCAGCTACGGCAAGGTGGAAGCGCTGCACCCGCGCGATGGCGTGACCTACTCGCCGGTGACCACCGTGGCCGGCATCGTCGAGAAGAACACCAACGCCTATCCGTTCGATGCACCCAAGCCGTTGCTGGCCGCGATTGCCAAGGGCGACTTCGGCAGCACTGCCGATCCCGCGCTGAAGACGCAGACGGTCAACTTCCTGACCAACCTGGACACCACCGGCGGCAACTCCGGCTCGCCGGTGCTCAACGCCAAGGGCGAACTGATCGGCCTGAACTTCGACAGCAACTGGGAGTCGGTCAGTGCCAGCTGGTGGTTCGACCCCCGCTACAAGCGCGCCGTGCACGTGGACATGCGCTACCTGCGCTGGCTGCTGGCCAAGGTCTACCCGGCGCCCGAGCTGCTGAAGGAAATGGGCGTTCCGGCGGAATAAGGCCGGTACCCGGCAGGTGCCCACCGTTTCCTGGTGGGTGCCCACCATCTGCCAGTGGGTGCCCACCTTTTCCCAGTGGCTGTCCACCTTTTCCTCCGGTGGGTGCCCACCGTTGGTGGGCACGGACGCCTCCGTCACGACCAACGGTCTTGACCCACCTTTGCGGGCCACCGGCGTGACCTACCATCACCACCAACGGTCATGATCTACTGGCCCCTGCTCTGACGGAAACACGCGCGTGGTCTCCAGCTGGATCCTGCTGCTGGTCTCGGTTGCCTATGCGGCGCTGCTGTTCGGCGTGGCGTGGTGGGGTGACCGTCGGCCGATGTACCCGGACCGGCCGTGGCTGCGGCCGGTCGTCTACAGCCTGGCACTGGCGGTGTACTGCTCGTCGTGGACCTTCTACGGCGCAGTCGGCACCGCCGTGCGCAACGGCGTGGGCTACCTGCCGATCTACATCGGTCCGCTGCTGCTGCTGCTGTTCGGCTGGCGCATCATCGAGCGCCTGGCGCTGATCGCGCGCAGCCAGAACGTGGTCTCCATCGCCGACTTCATTTCCTCTCGCTTCGGTCGCTCGCGGCGGCTGGCGGCGCTGGTGGCGATCATCGCGCTGATCGGCATCATTCCCTACCTCGCCCTGCAGTACAAAGCGGTGGCGATGAGCCTGCAGGTACTGACCGGCAACACCGGCCCGACCGGGTTCTTCAGCGATCCAGCCCTGTACGTGGCATTGCTGATGGCGCTGTTCGCCACCCTGTTCGGTACCCGCCAAGTGGACGCCACCGAACACCACCACGGCATGATGCTGGCGATCGCGCTGGAATCGGTGATCAAGCTGGTGGCGATGGTGGCGGTGGGCGTGTTCGCTTACGTCTGGCTCAGCGACCGCAACGAGGCGGTGGTGGAGTCGGTGCATACGCTGTTCACTGGTCTGCCACCGGTGGGTTTCCTCTCGCAGACCCTGCTGAGTTTCCTGGCCATCATCTGCCTGCCGCGCCAGTTCCACGTGGCGGTGGTCGAGTGCGGCGACGTGCGCGACGTGCGCCGCGCGCGCTGGATGTTCGGCGGCTACCTGGTGCTGATTTCGGCGATGGTGCTGCCGATCGCCACCGCCGGCATCAGCCTGTTCGGTACCGGAAGCGGCGTGGCCGATGACTCGATGGTACTGGCCCTGCCGCTGGCCGAGGGCCGCAACGCGCTGGCACTGATCGCCTATATCGGCGGGTTCTCTGCCGCCACCGGCATGGTCATCGTGTCCTCGATCGCGTTGGCGACGATGGTCAGCAACGATCTGGTGATGCCGGTGCTGCTGCGTCGCAGTGGCGATCACCAGGAAGCGGCCGACGTCGCTTCGCGCGTGCTGTGGATCCGCCGCCTGGCGATTCTGCTGCTGGCGCTGATGGCCTACAGCTACTACCGCAGCAGCAGCAACGACAGCACCCTGGCCTCGTATGGATTGATGGCCTTCGCCGCGGTAGCGCAGTTCGCGCCGGGCCTGATCGGTGGCCTGTACTGGCGCGGCGCCAGCCGTCGTGGCGTGGAGACCGGCATGCTGCTCGGCTTCGCCACCTGGCTGTACACCCTGCTGCTGCCGGCGATGACGATGGCCGGCTGGATGGATGCGGGCTGGGTGCAGCACGGTCCGTTCGGCATCGATTGGCTGCGCCCGCAGCAGCTGTTCGGCATGACCGGCTGGGACCCGCTGACCCACGGCACGTTCTGGTCGCTGCTGGTCAACGCGGCGACGATGATGCTGGTATCGGCGCGTTGGCGCCCGGGCGTGGATGAGCGCCTGCGCGCTGCGCCCTTCCTCGATCCCTATGCCGAGCGGCCTTCAGTGGCCGGCGGTTGGCCGGGCCACGTGCACGTGGGCGACCTGCTGGCACTGGCCTCGCGCGTGGTCGGCGAACGCCATGCGCGGCGCTCGTTCTTCGAACAGGCGCAGTCGCTGGGGCGCGAGCTGCAGTCCTCTGCACCGGCTGACCGACCCTGGGTGCAGTTCACCGAACGCCTGCTGGCGGCGTCGATCGGTGCGGCGTCCGCGCGCCTGCTGCTGACCAGCCTGCTGCGCGGCTCGGGCATGGACCTGGGCGAAGTGGTGGCGGTGCTGGACGAAGCGGGCCAGGAGCTGCGCTTCAATCGCGAGATCCTGTCGACCACGCTGGAAAACATCAGCGCCGGGGTCAGCGTGGTCGACCCGGACATGCGCCTGACCGCCTGGAACCGGCGCTACCAGGACATGTTCGGTTACCCCGATGGGATGCTCTACGTGGGGCGCCCGGTGGCCGACCTGATCCGCTACAACGCCGAGCGTGGTGAGCTGGGCGAGGGCGATATCGAAGTGCAGATCAACCGTCGCATCGGCTATATGCGCGCCGGTTCGCCGCATGTGTTCGAGCGCACCCGCAGCGATGGCAAGGTGATCGAAATGCGTGGCCAGGCACTGCCCGGCGGCGGCTACGTCACCAGCTACAACGACATCACCGACTACAAGCACGCAGAACGCGCGCTGCTGGAAGCCAACGAAACGCTGGAACAGCGCGTGGCCGAGCGCTCGCATGTTGCGGAAGTCGCGCAGCAGTCCAAGACCCGTTTCCTGGCCGCGATCAGCCATGACGTGCTGCAGCCGTTGAACGCGGCACGACTGTTTGCTTCGGCGCTGCGCGACAGCGACCATGTCAGCGACGAGCAGAAGCACCTGGCCGAGCGCGTGGATGCGTCGCTGCGTGCGGCCGAGGAGTTGCTGGATGGGCTGCTGGACGTGTCGCGGCTGGATGCCGGCGGCCTGCATCCGGTGATCGGCGAATTCGACGTCAGTGCGCTGATGCGCGAGCTGGCCGCGCAGTACACACCGGTTGCGGCCGGACGTGGGCTGCGCCTGGATCTGTTCGCGCGTACCACCTGGGTGCGCAGCGACCGTCGCCTGCTGCGTCGCGTGCTGCAGAACTTCCTTGCCAATGCGCTGCGCTACACGCGGCAGGGGCGCATCGTGCTGGCGGTGCGCCAGCGCGGCGACGAAGTGGAACTGCAGGTGTGGGACACCGGTCCCGGCATTCCCGAGCATCACATGCGGCAGATCTTCGATGAGTTCCACCGCTACCAGCAGCCGTTCGACTGGGGCGAGCAGGGCCTGGGCCTGGGCCTGTCGATCTGCCAGCGCATCTCGCGCCTGCTCGACCATCGCTTGAACGCGCGCAGCCGGGTTGGCAGTGGCTCGATGTTCTCGATCATCCTGCCGCGGGTGGCGCCGTTGCCGGGCTATACCGAAGCGGTCGCCCTGGCGGCGACGGCACCGCCGGTCCGTAGTGATTCGCTGGCGGGCCTGCGCGTGCTGTGCGTTGACAACGACGAGGAGATCCTCGATGGCATGCGCGCGCTGCTGGGGCGTTGGCAGGTGCAGGTGATCACCGCATCGACAGTGGACCAGGCGCTGCAGAAGATCGCCGAGCGACCGCAGGTGATGCTGGTGGACTACCACCTGCACGACCGCATGGATGGCCTGGATGCGCTGGTGGCGCTGCGCGAGGCAGCGGGCTATCCGTTGCCCGGTGCGCTGCTGACCGCCGATGGCCGCGATGAGCTGAAGCGGCTGGCACGCGATCGTGGCTATCGCCTGTTGACCAAGCCGATCAAGCCGGCGTCGCTGCGCGCGTTCCTGGGCGCGCTGCGAGATACCCGGAACGGCGATGCCTGATGGCAACTGTAGAGCCAAGCCCATGCTCGGCTCCTGCGCGAAGCGCGGTGTTCCGCCGTCTGGCTGGAGAGCAGCCGAGCATCGGCTCGGCTCTACAAGATCTTGGTAGCTCGAACTCCCCGTAGAGCCGAGCCCATGCTCGGCTCCTGCGCGAAGCGCGGCTCATATATAGCCTTCGCTATAAAAACCAGCCCTGCCTGCGCGTTTCGCTGGAAATGCGCCACGCGCGGATCGCGGTGCTAAGCTTCGCGTCCCCTTGGGGAGTAGCCGGATTCCTACGCAGGAATCGTCCACGTCAACATACTCGGCCAGTGCGCCGTGGCGTGGACAACCATGATGGTTGGCGAGACCAGCGGCCCGCGCGCGCAACATCAGGTTGGGCGCGAGCGCAGGCCGTGCGTCCGTCCTTGCCCGACCTCAGCAGCCACCAATGTCCCCCCTTTCGATCCTCCTGATCGGCTTTGCCATGTCCACCGATGCCTTCGCCGCAGCGATCGGCAAGGGCGCAGCCATGCGCAAGCCGGTGTTCCGTGATGCGCTGCGCGCCGGCATCATCTTCGGCGTCATCGAGGCGATCACGCCCATCATCGGTTGGCTGCTTGGCCGTGCCGCGCTGCAGTACGTGGAAGCGTTCGACCACTGGATCGCCTTCGGCCTGCTCGGCGCGCTGGGCATCCACATGATCTACAACGGCCTGCGTCCGGATAACGGCGAGGACGATGAAGATCCGGCGCAGCACCATGGTTTCTGGAAGCTGGCACTGACCGGTTTCGCCACCAGCATCGACGCGATGGCGGTGGGTATCGGCCTGGCCTTCATGGACGTGCATATCGGGGTGATGGCCGCAGTCATCGGCCTGTGCACGCTGACCATGGTCACCGCCGGCATCATGCTGGGCCGCGTGCTCGGCAGCATGGTCGGCAAGCGCGCCGAAATCATCGGTGGTGTGATCCTGGTGATCATCGGTGCGACGATCCTGTACGAGCACCTGCACGGTGCCGCGTAAGCAGGGATAGCTGTAGAGCCGAGCCCATGCTCGGCTTGTGCCTGAAGCAGCCGAGCATGGGCTCGGCTCTACATTGGGGCATTGGCTGACACGCCTTGCGGCGTTGCGCTGATGGAGGGGCGGTCAGGCACAGCCTAGTCTTTCCGCATGTCCAGTCCCGCACTTCGTATTGGTCGGTGGTCGCAGACCGGCAATGTCTATGCGATCACCGCCGTGACATACGCGCGTCGGCGCTGGTTCGACGATGAGGCCAACGTCGATCTGCTGATAGAAGCGCTACGCACAGTGGAGCGGACGGGTCGGACATGCTCCCTGGCCTGGGTGATCATGCCGGATCATCTGCATTGGTTGATCCAATTGCGGAGCGGAACGCTCGCCGGCTGCATGCAGATTCTCAAGTCGCGCAGCGGCCGCTCCATCGGCAGGTACGTCGATGCCGATACTCCCATCTGGCAGCCGGGATACTACGATCACGCGCTCCGTAGCGATGAATGCCTGCGCACGCAGGCGACCTACATGGCGGCCAATCCGGTGCGCGCCGGACTAGCTACGTGCATTGGGGAGTACCCGTATGCGTGGAGTCGATGGCCGCTTGAAACGTGATCTGGAATCTGGCGAAGAGCAGCCGAGCGTGGGCTCGGCTCTACAGGGGCCCCATGACGTCTGTAGAGCCGAGCCCATGCTCGGCTCTGAAGTTCGTCACTATCAGTCTTCTTCCGGCGGCAGCACGATGGCGTCGTCGTCGATCGCCAGCTTGCCGGCCATCAGCACGGCCTGGGTGCGGTTGGTCACGCCCAGCTTGCGCAGGATCGCGGTGACGTGCGCCTTGATCGTTGCTTCGGAGACGTTGAGGTCGTAGGCGATCTGCTTGTTCAAGCGGCCCGCGCCGAGCATCTGCAGCACGCGGAACTGCTGCGGGGTCAGCTCGCGCAGGCGCTGGCCGACTTCGCGTTCTTCGCTGCCGGTCGGCGGCACGTTGTGTGCTTCCGGCGGCGCCCAGGTCTCGCCATCGAGGATGGTGCCGAGCGCATGGCCGATGGTGTCCGAGTCGGCCGATTTCGGGATGAAGCCCAGTGCGCCGTGGTCGAGTGCGCGACGCATCACCGTGGCTTCTTCGCGTGCGGAGACCACCACCACCGGCAGGTGCGGATGCAGCGAGCGCATGTGCACCAGCGCATTGAAGCCCTGTGCGCCGGGCATGTTGAGATCCATCAGGACCAGGTCGGCGTCGTTGTGCTGGTCGGCCAGCGCATACAACGCTTCCACGCTGTCGGCCTCGAACAGTTGAACGCCCGGAATGACCCGCTGCACGGCACCCCGCAGGGCTTCGCGGAACAACGGATGGTCATCGGCAATCAGGAGGGTGGTCATGGTCGGGGGGAACCGTAGGGGGAACTGTTCGGGGCCGAAGCCCCTGGGGTCAGAGCCCGTTCCTTGCGGAAAGGGATCCGACCCCGGGTAGCGAATCAACGAACCTTGCGTTCGTCCACCAGCGAGGCCACGACCGACGGATCGGCCAGGGTCGAGGTGTCGCCGAGCTGGTCCGGCGCGTTCTCGGCGATCTTGCGCAGGATGCGGCGCATGATCTTGCCCGAACGGGTCTTCGGCAGGCCCGGCGCCCACTGCAGGTGATCGGGCGTGGCGATCGGGCCGATCTCCTTGCGTACCCAGGCGACCAGCTCCTTCTGCAGCTCGTCGCTGGGCGCTTCCTCGGCCACCAGGGTGACGTAGGCATAGATGCCCTGGCCCTTCACGTCGTGCGGGAAGCCGACCACGGCGGCCTCGGCCACCTTCGGATGCGAGACCAGTGCGCTTTCCACTTCGGCGGTGCCGATGCGGTGGCCGGATACGTTGATCACATCGTCCACGCGGCCGGTGATCCAGTAGTAGCCGTCTTCGTCGCGACGGCAGCCGTCACCGGTGAAGTAGCTGCCCGGGTAGGTGCGGAAATAGGTATCGATGAAGCGCTGGTGGTCGCCGTACACCGTGCGCATCTGGCCCGGCCAGGAGTCACGGATGATCAGGTTGCCTTCGGTCGGGCCATCCTTGATCTCGCCATCGGCGTTGACCAGGGCCGGCTGCACGCCGAAGAAGGGCAGGGTGGCCGAACCCGGTTTCAGATCCATCGCGCCGGCCAGCGGTGAGATCAGGATGCCGCCGGTCTCGGTCTGCCACCACGTATCGACGATCGGGCAGCGGCTGTCGCCGACCACCTCGTAATACCAACGCCAGGCTTCCGGATTGATCGGTTCGCCGACGCTGCCGAGCAGGCGCAGCGACGCGCGCGAGGTCTTCTTCACCGGCTCCTCGCCTTCGCGCATCAACGCGCGGATGGCGGTGGGGGCGGTGTAGAAGAT
Source organism: Stenotrophomonas sp. 82F1 (assembly GCF_056861525.1). NCBI lineage: Bacteria > Pseudomonadati > Pseudomonadota > Gammaproteobacteria > Lysobacterales > Lysobacteraceae > Stenotrophomonas > Stenotrophomonas sp. 82F1. The sequence continues at coordinate 300,778 of NZ_JBSPUD010000004.1, read as the reverse complement.
CGACACCTTGTGCTTGTCGATCACGTTCCAGAAGCGCGACGTATCGGGGTAGTTCGGTACGCCCTCGAACATCAGCGAGGTCGCGCCATTGGCCAGCGGGCCGTACACGATGTAGCTGTGGCCGGTGACCCAGCCGACGTCGGCGGTGCACCAGTAGATGTCGTCCTCGCGCAGGTCGAACACCGCTTCATGAGTGTAGGCCGCGTACAGCAGGTAACCGGCGGTGGTGTGCAGCACGCCCTTCGGCTTGCCGGTGGAACCGGAGGTGTAGAGGATGAACAGCGGATCCTCGGCGTTCATCGGTTCCGGTTCGCAGCTGGCCGGCTGGCTGTCGACCACATCATGGAACCAGCGGTCGCGCGGGGCCTGCATGTCCACCGCGCCGCCGGTGTGACGCACCACCAGCACGGTTTCAACCGTATTCGTGCCGGGCAGCTTCAGCGCCGCATCGACGTTGGCCTTCAGCGGAATCTTGCGGCCACCACGCAGGCCTTCGTCGGCGGTGATGATCAGCTTGCTCTGGCAGTCGCTGACCCGGTCGGCGATCGAGTTCGGCGCGAAGCCACCGAACACCACCGAGTGGATCGCACCGATGCGCGCGCAGGCCAGCATGGCCACGGCAGCGTCGACGATCATCGGCAGGTAGATGGTGACCCGGTCGCCCTTCTTGACGCCGAGGTTACGCAGCGCGTTGCCGAGGCGGCAGGTGCGCTCGTACAGCTCGCGATAGGTCACGTGCTGGGCCGGCGCATCCGGGCTGTCCGGCTCGAACAGCAGGGCGGTCTTGTCGCCACGCTTTTCCAGCTGGCGGTCCAGGCAGTTCACGCTGGCGTTGAGCTCGCCATCTTCGAACCACTTGATGTGGAAGTCGGCCAGGTCGTAGCTGACGTTCTTGATCTTCGTCGGCTTGCGCGACCAGTCCAGCCGCTCGGCGGCCTTGCCCCAGAACGCATCCGGATCGGACACCGAGGCCTGGTACTGCTGTTCATAGGAAATCTTGTCGATACGCGCCTTGGCGGCGAACTGCGGATCGACGGGGTAGAGATCAGCCATGGCACCCTCACTTGCACGTTGACTTTGTGTGTGCAGCCGCAGCATTGCCGCAGCCGTTCCCCCTCAGTTTGCCCCATCCACCCCCGGTCGCGTCACCACTTCGGTTAGACCTTGGTCGAAAGTCGGGCCCCTGCAGGCCTGGGTTCGACCAATGGCCAATAGCCGGTGCGTGCAAACGCCCCGCAGTCTCGGCTCGACCGTGCCCCACGCGCGGCATCACCTTGCCACTTGGGAGAGAGGGCAACATGAGCCACCGTACGTTGAAAGCCGTGCGCACACCTTTGGCGGCCTGCCTGTTGGTCGCCCTGGTCGCACCGGGCATGGCGTTCGCCGAGACCGCCAAAGAGAAGGCACTGGAGTCACGCGTCGCCGAACTGGAGCGGCAGGTGCAGGCGCTGCTGGCGTCGCAACAGCAGCAACAGACCCAGATCGTGCAGACCCAGCAGGCGGTCACCGACGTCCGCACGCTGCAGGCCGAACAGAAGCCGGCGGTGCCTGCGGGCAAGCAGCCGATCCAGGTCACCACCATCACCCCCGGCGCGGCGCCGGGTACCACGGTCAAGATCGGCGGCTTCATCAAGGCCGATTTCCTGGCCACCCAGACCAGCGATGGCCAGCTGGCCGACGATGCCACCGGCCGCGCGCTGTACCTGCCCGGGCAGACCCCGGTGGAAGGTGCCGGCGGCAGCGGCAAGCGCTCGGACGTGGACTACAACGCCCACGCCAAGTTCTCGCGCTTCAACCTGGGCATCGACAACGTCAGCGAGTCGGGCAACAAGGCCGGCGCGTTCTTCGAGATGGATTTCTTCGGCAATTCGCTGGGCAACCAGACCGCCACCAACACCTATGGCTTGACCCTGCGCCATGCGTACATGTACTGGAACAACTGGATGGCCGGCCAGACCTGGTCGAACTTCATGGATGCGGCATCGCTGCCGGAAGCGGTCGACTTCGTCGGTCCGACCGATGGCGTGATCTTCGTGCGCCAGGCCCAGCTGCGTTACACCAAGGGCGGCTTCAGCGTCGCGCTGGAGAATCCGGAAACCACCACCCTCACCGGTACGCGCAATCCGGTCACCGGCGCCTGGACCAATGCCAGCGCCAACTCCGATCGCGGCAGCCTGCCGGACCTGACCCTGCGTTATGGCTGGAAAGGTGACTGGGGCACCTTCGGTGTCGGCGGCATCGTCCGTCAGCTGAAGGTCGACAACCAGACCACCGGTGCCAAGGCCGACAAGGTGGCCGGTGGCCTGACCCTGGGCGGCAAGTGGGTGATGGGTGACAGCGATTCGCTGCACTACCAGTTCACCGGTGGCGAGGGCATCGCCCGCTACATCGGCCTGGGCATCACTGCTGATTCGGCCTATGACGTGGCCCGCGACGAGCTCAACCCGACCGGTGTGATCGCCGGCTACGTCGGTTGGCGCCATGCGTTCTCGCCGAAGCTGCGCACCAACCTGATCTACGCGCGCAGCGACTACGACAACGACAGCATCCTCGGCCCGCTGGTGACCAAGAGCGTGCAGAGCATCCGCGGCAACATCTTCTACTCGCCGCTGCCCAAGGTCGATGTCGGTGCCGAGCTGATGTACGGCAAGCGCGAGGTCGAGAACGGCAACAAGGGCGACATCACCCGTCTGCAGTTCACCACGAAATACAGCTTCTGATCGAGTGCCGACCAACGGTCGGCACCTGCCGAGATTGAGTGCCGACCATGGTCGGTATCTACCTAGACTGCGTGCCGACCAAGGTCGGCACCTACAGAGGGAAAGCGTCCCATGTCCACAACACCTGCACCGGCGAAAGCCCAACTTACCCAGGGACACAAGAAGGTCATCTTCGCGTCGAGCCTGGGCACCGTTTTCGAGTGGTACGACTTCTTCCTGTATGGCTCGCTTGCGGCGATCATCGCCAAGCAGTTCTTCAGCGGCGTCAATGAAACCACGGGCATGATCTTCGCCCTGCTGGCCTTCGCGGCCGGCTTCTTCGTGCGACCGTTCGGCGCGGCCTTCTTCGGCAGCCTCGGCGACCGTATCGGCCGCAAGTACACCTTCCTGGTCACCATCCTGATCATGGGCATCTCGACGTTCCTGGTCGGTGTGCTGCCCAACTACGCCTCGATCGGCTTCGCCGCGCCGGTGATCCTGATCATCCTGCGCCTGGCCCAAGGCCTGGCGATGGGCGGTGAGTACGGTGGTGCTGCCACCTACGTGGCCGAGCATGCGCCGGACGACAAGCGTGGCCTGTACACCAGCTTCATCCAGTGCACGGCCACGCTCGGCCTGTTCATGTCGCTGCTGATCATCCTGGCCTGCCGCTATTTCCTCGGCAACGAAGCCTTCGAAGCCTGGGGCTGGCGCATTCCGTTCCTGGTCTCGATCGTGCTGCTGGGCGTGTCGGTGTGGATCCGCCTGCAGCTGAGCGAGTCGCCGCTGTTCCAGCAGATGAAGTCGGAGGGCAAGGGTTCCAAGACGCCGTTCCGTGACAGCCTGAAGGGCGGCAACCTGAAGCTGATGCTGCTGGTGCTGCTCGGTGCTGCCGCAGGCCAGGCGGTGGTCTGGTATGGCGGCCAGTTCTACGCGCTGTTCTTCCTCAGCAGCATGCTGAAGGTCGATGCCACCACTTCCTACCTGCTGATCGCGGCTGCGCTGGCGCTGGGCGTGCCGTTCTTCATCTTCTTCGGCTGGCTGTCCGACCGTATCGGCCGCAAGAAGATCATCCTCGCCGGCTGCCTGCTGGCCGCCGTCACCTACATCCCGATCTTCAAGGGCCTGACCCACTTCGCCAACCCGGCCATCGAAGAGGCCCGCAGCAGCTCGCCGGCGCTGGTCGTGGCCGATCCGGCTACCTGCTCGTTCCAGTTCGATCCGGTGGGCCTGCGCAAGTTCACCAGCTCCTGCGACGTGGCTACCGCCGCGCTGACCAAGGCCGGTGTGCCGTATGACGTGCAGCCGGCCGCCGCTGGTTCGCTGGCAATGGTCAACGTGGGCAGCGCCAGCGTCACCTCGTATGAGGCCGCCGGCCTGAGCAAGGAAGAAGGCAAGGCCAAGGCCGATGCGTTCGGTGCCGAGCTGAAGACCGCGCTGACCACCGCCGGCTACCCGGCCAAGGCAGACGGCGCACGCATCAACTACGCCGGTACGATCTTCATGCTGTGGCTGCTGGTGCTGTACGTGACCATGGTCTACGGCCCGATCGCCGCCTACCTGGTCGAACTGTTCCCGACCCGCATCCGCTACACCTCGATGTCGCTGCCCTACCACATCGGCAACGGCTGGTTCGGTGGCTTCCTGCCGGCGATCTCGTTCGCGCTGGTGGCCGGTACCGGCAACCTGTACTACGGCCTGTGGTACCCGATCATCATCGCGCTGATGTCGGTGGTGATTGGCGGCCTGTTCCTGCGCGAGACGAAGAACGTGGACATCACCAAGTAGGAATGATGTTCATTGGATGAAGGAGAGGCCGTGGTGCAGACCACGGCCTTTTCGTTTCCCTGTAGCGCCGAGCCATGCTCGGCGACCGCGCAACGCGCGGCACAAAACTCCGCAGACGCGAACAGACAGCGCTCAATGCCGTCATCGCGGTTGACAAGCATCCGAAGCCACATGCCCTCTCGCGCCTGGGGTCAGATCCCTTTCGCACGCGAAAGGGATCTGACCCCATCGAGACCGCCGCCTCACGTGCGCACACCGTATAGTCGCGGAATGAGCACCTCAGCCGCCGACCTCCCCGCCATCCTGCACACCCTGCGCAGTGCCTGGCAGTCGCAGCGTCCCTCGCTCGACCAGCGCGACGCCGATCTGCGTCGCCTGCGCGCGGCGCTGAAGGAACGCATGGACGAAATGGCCCAGGCCATCGCCGAGGACTTCGGCCACCGCGCCCATGTCGAATCGAAACTGGCCGATGGCATGAGCGTGCTGTCGGCCATCGACCACCTGCGCCGCCACCTGCGGCACTGGTCGAAGCCGCGTCATGCGTCTGCCGGCTGGAAGCTGTGGCCAGCCCGCGCGCAGCTGCGGCCGACGCCGCTGGGTGTGGTCGGGGTGATCTCGCCGTGGAACTATCCGGTCACGTTGGCGTTGGTGCCGCTGGCCACCGCGATTGCCGCTGGCAACCATGTGCTGCTGAAGCCTTCCGAGCACACACCGCGCACCAGCGCGTTCCTGGCCGATCTGCTGGCCAGCGTGTTCCCGCTCGAGCGCGTGGCGGTGGCGCAGGGTGGGGCGGACGTGGCGGCGGCGGTTTCCTCGCTGCCGCTGGACCATCTCGTATTCACCGGTTCCACCGCGGTCGGTCGCAAGGTGATGGCGGCGGCGGCGGAACATCTGGTGCCACTCACGCTGGAGCTGGGCGGGAAGTCGCCTGCCATCGTCTGCCGCGATTTTCCGTTGGACAAAGCCGCAGCGCGGCTGGCCACCGGCAAGTGGTTCAACGCCGGCCAGACCTGCATCGCGCCGGATTACGTGCTGATCGACAGCATGCGCCAGCGCGAATTCGTGCAGGCACTGCAGCAGCAGGTGCGCGAGCGTTACGGCGATTTCAGCGATGCGGATGACTACACGCGGATCATCAATGAAGGCCAGTACCGGCGCCTGCAGGGCTATCTGGCGCAGGCGCGCGAACGCGGTGTGCCGGTGATTCCGTTGGCGCAGGTGGATGAGGCGCGCGCTGATCGCGAGCGGCTGCTGGTGCCGACGGTGGTGCTGGACCCGCCGGACGATCTGGATCTGATGCGCGAGGAGATCTTCGGCCCGATCCTGCCGGTGCGCGCCTATCCGGACCTGGATGCGGCGCTGGCCAACATCGTGTCCCGCGACCGGCCGCTGGCGCTGTATCCCTTCAGCCATGACACAGCCACGGTGGAGCGCATCCTCGGCCAAGTGGTGGCGGGTGGGGTGACGGTCAATGACACGCTGCTGCACTTCGCCGCTGATGGTTTGCCGTTCGGTGGCGTTGGGGCCAGTGGCATGGGCGCGTACCACGGGCAGGCTGGGTTCGATGCCATGAGCAAGCTGCTGCCGGTGTTGTGGCAGTCGCGCTGGGCGGCCAGTGACCGGCTGCGGCCACCGTATTCGAAGATTGCCGGGCTGTTGAGGTTGCTGCTGCGGTGAAGCCATTCCGGTGACGCATTCCCGTAGAGCCGAGCCCATCCCGGCCACCCGGGTAGAATGCCCGCATGAAGATCGCCTCGTGGAACGTCAATTCGCTCAATGTTCGCCTGCCGCACCTGGAGCAGTGGCTCAAGGACTTCGGCCCGGACATCGTCGGCATCCAGGAAACCAAGCTGGAGGACCACAAGTTCCCTGATTCGGCGCTGATCGCCGCCGGTTACCGCAGCGTATTCGCCGGGCAGAAGACCTACAACGGTGTGGCGCTGGTGTCGCGCGAGCCGGCGCAGGACGTGCAGGTCGGCATTCCCGGTTTCGAGGACGAGCAGAAGCGGGTCATCGCCGGCACCTTCGGCGACCTGCGGGTGATCAACCTGTACGTGGTCAACGGCCAGGACATCGGCACCGACAAGTACGAGTACAAGCTGCGCTGGCTGGAGGCGGTGCACGCGTGGATCGCCGAAGAACTGCAGCGGCATCCGAAGCTGATCGTGATGGGCGACTTCAACATCGCCCCCGATGCGCGCGACGTGCATGACCCGGAGGTGTGGAACGAGAACCACATCCTGACCTCCACCGCCGAGCGTGGCGCGCTGGCCAAGCTGGTGCAGCTGGGCCTGCACGATGGCTTCCGCCTGCACAACGACGAGGCCGGCACGTTCAGCTGGTGGGATTACCGCGCAGCGGGTTTCCGCCGCAACCTCGGCCTGCGCATCGACCTGAATCTGGTCTCCGATGCATTGAAGGGCAGTGTGGTGGCCTCGGGCATCGACCGCGAGCCGCGCACCTGGGAACGCCCCAGCGACCATGCACCGGCCTGGGTGCAGTTGGGTTGAAACAACGAGGCCCGGCAATGGCCGGGCCTCGTGTTCAAGCAGTATTCCGCGTCAGCGTATGCTCTTGCGGGTGAACAGGTTGACGATCGCCAGCAGGATCACCGCGCCGATCAGCGAGAACAGGAACGTGCGCAGGGTGATCGCTTCGTTGATGCCGCCGCCGAACAGCCAGCCCGAAATCAGTGCGCCGACGATGCCCACCACGATGTTGAGGATGATGCCCTGCTGGCCATCGCGCTTCATGATGATGCTTGCCAGCCAGCCGACGATGCCGCCGACGATCAGCCAGATGATGATGCCCATGATCGACTCTCCGGTGGATAACCGAGCCCAGTTGACGCGCAACGCTGTGAACCCGTCGTGCAATCCCGTGACGGCCGCGTGCGGATGAGCCTGCCAGCCACTCTCGACGGCCCCTGGCGGTTTGGTCCGGTCACCGTCTGGCGCTGCCCGCACGTGCCCGGTCAGCGCGGTGAGCCGCAGGCCCGGCAGGTGCTGGCACAGGCCCTGGGCGGCGAGCCGGATGCGCTGCCGCTGCTGCGCGATGACAAGGGCCGGCCCGAGCTGAGCGGCGCGCTGGCCCACTACGGCACCGGCTGGAGCCACAGCGGCGAGGTGCTGCTGGTGGCGCTGGGCGAAGGCGTGCGGTTGGGCGTGGACCTGGAACTGCTGCGGCCGCGCCCGCGCATGCTGGAAATCATCCAGCGCTTCTTCCATCCCGACGAAGTGGTCTGGCTGCAGGGCCTGGACGAGGCCGACCGCGAGCATTGGTTCTTCCGCGTGTGGTGCGCCAAGGAAGCCATGCTGAAGGCGCACGGGCAGGGCATTTCCTTTGGCCTGCACCGCCTGCAGCTGGCCCCGGCCGCCGATGGCGCGCTGCACCTGCGCTGGTGCGACCCGGAACTGGGCGAGGCGGCGCGCTGGCACCTGCACGAGTGGCAGGCCAGTGGCCAGTTCCGCGCCGCATTGGCCTGGTATCCGCAGTGAATCGCCGAATCTGCAGTGAAAACCGGCGATAATGTCGGCATGAGCGAACACGATCTTCCCGCCGGCGTAGCGACCACGCTGCAGCAGGGCCTGGCCAGCATGGGCCTGGCTGCCGAGCTGGCCCCGCCGCTGCTGCGCTACCTGGCGTTGCTGCACCGCTGGAACGGCACCTACAACCTCACCGCCATCCGCGATCCGCAGGAAATGGTCACCCGCCATCTGCTTGATTCGCTGGCGATGCAGCCGTTCGTGGCCGATGGCAGCCTGGCCGACCTCGGTACCGGCCCCGGGTTGCCGGGCATCCCGCTGGCGATCGCCTGCCCGGGCCTGCAGGTCACCCTGGTGGAAAGCAACGGCAAGAAAGCCCGCTTCATGCGCGAGGCGGTGCGCCAGCTGGGCCTGGGCAATGCCCGCGTGGCCGAGTCGCGCGCCGAAGCGCTGGCCGAGCCGGGCAGCTACGATCAGCTGACCGCGCGCGCGATGGACACCCTGGCCGGCATCGTCCGCGTCGGTGGCCACCTGCTGCGCCCCGGTGGCGTGCTGCTGGCCATGAAGGGCGTCTACCCGCATGAGGAGATCGCAGCGCTGCCGGCCGGTTGGCAGGTGCGCGAGGTGGTCCCGCTGAGCGTGCCCGGCCTGGCCGGCGAACGCCATCTGGTCACTGTCACAGGCCCCTGAACCCCGCCGCCACCCCCTTGTGGAACAAGCGGTTGGCGATCCACGATTTCCGCACGGGCCCGGTTGTACGCATAATGACCGGTCCCAGCACACGTCGACGAGGCACACCCGCATGGCCCGCATCATCGCCATCGCCAACCAGAAGGGTGGCGTCGGCAAGACCACGACCGCCGTCAACCTGGCCGCTTCCCTGGCCAACGCACCCAAGCGCGTGCTGTTGGTCGACCTGGATTCCCAGGGCAACGCGACCATGGGCAGTGGCGTGGACAAGCGCGAGCTGGTCTCCTCCACCTACGATCTGCTGCTGGGCGAGTCCAGCGCTGCCGACGTGCGCGTGCAGACCGCCGAAGGCTACGACCTGTTGCCGGGCAACATCGACCTGACCGCGGCCGAGATCCAGCTGATGGCGCAGAGCGAGCGCGAGCAGCGCCTGAAGCGCGCGCTGGCGCCGATCCGCGACGAGTACGACTACATCCTGATCGACTGCCCGCCGGCACTTTCGCTGCTGACCTTGAACGCCCTGGCCGCCGCCGATTCGGTGATCGTGCCGATGCAGTGCGAGTACTACGCGCTGGAAGGCCTGAGCGCGCTGGTGGAAACCATCGAAGCGCTGCGTGCCAACCTCAACCCGGCGCTGGAGATCGAAGGCGTGCTGCGCACCATGTTCGATGTGCGCAACAACCTGGCCAACGCCGTGTCGGCCGAGCTGACCGAGCATTTCGGTGACCGCGTGTTCCGCACCATCGTGCCGCGCAACGTGCGCCTGGCCGAGGCGCCCAGCCATGGCCAGAGCATCGTCGGCTACGATCGTGCTTCGCGTGGCGGCGTGGCCTACCTCGGCCTGGCCGGCGAGATCATCCGCCGCAACAACGAACGCAACAAGGCCAGCAAGGCCGTGGAGACCGTCTGATGACCAGCAAGCCTGCCGCCAAGAAGCGTGGCCTCGGCCGCGGCCTGGACGCCCTGCTGGGGCCCAAGGGCGCGGTCAGCCAGGTGCAGGCCAGCACGGCGGTGATCGAGCCGCTGCCCGGTGAAGTGCTGCGCAAGCTGCCGGTAGGCCAGCTGCAGCCGGGCAAGTACCAGCCGCGTCGCGAAATGGACCAGGGCAAGCTGTCCGAACTGGCCGACTCGATCAAGTCGCAGGGCGTGATCCAGCCGATCCTGGTGCGCCAGCTGCCGGCAGGCAACTTCGAAATCGTCGCCGGTGAACGTCGCTGGCGCGCCTCGCAGCTGGCTGGCCTCGACGAAGTGCCGGTGGTGGTGCGCGAGCTGGAAGACCGCACCGTCATCGCGATGGCGCTGATCGAGAACATCCAGCGCGAAGACCTCAACCCGCTGGAAGAAGCCGAAGCACTGCAGCGCCTTATCAGCGAATTCACCCTGACCCATGCCGAGGCGGCCGAGGCCGTCGGTCGCTCGCGCGCGGCGGTGTCCAACCTGCTGCGCCTGCTGGAGCTGCCGATCGCCATCCGCCTGCTGCTGGAAACGCGCCGGCTGGAGATGGGGCACGCCCGCGCGCTGCTGACCCTGGCCCCGGAACTGGCCAGCAAGCTGGCCCAGGAAGCGGCCGATGAAGGCTGGTCGGTGCGCGAGGTCGAGCGTCGTGCGCAGGCGTTCGCCGCCGGCAAGGTGCCGAGCAACCGTCCGCAGCCGGTGGCCAAGGTGCAGCAGGCCGATATCGCCTCGCTGGAGACCGAGCTGTCCGAAGTGCTGGGCACCTCCGTTGCGATCAACCATGGCCGCGGTGGCAAGGGCAAGCTGATCATCCATTACGCCAACCTGGACACGCTCGATGGCGTGCTGGAGCGGCTGCGCACGCGCCAGGGCTGACCCCGGCGCAGTTTCATGAGCGCACGGCCTGTTCCTGCCGTGTGCCGTCGATTGCAGGGAACGCACCGCCGCGCGTGCCGGAGGTCGTATCGTCCACCCGCGGGTGGGCCCGCTCCGCCCCGTGGCTCATCCAGGGAGCAGGACATGACCATTGAAGTAGACGACGTCAGCCCGGGCGGCAGCCCGATTCTCGTGCACAGCCGCGAGAAGGACTTCACCCCGGCCCACGGCGAAGAACACATCGAGGCGATCAGCGCGTACATCGAGCGCCATCTGGGGCCGATCTCCGGCGTCTTCCACGAAATCATCTCCGATATCGTGCACATCGACGTGCACGTGGTGCCGGCTACCGACGCGTGTCCGTACCTGCGCCTGGTGACCTCGGGCATGAGCGACCTGCCGATGTCCGTGCCCGATGAGGTGGACGCCCCCCGGCACATGGAACTGATGGTGACCCTGCCGGCGGATTGGCCGATCACCCAGGATGCCTTCAAGGACGAGCGCAACTATTGGCCGGTGCGCCTGCTGAAGACCCTGGCGCGGTTGCCGCATGAGTACGACACCTGGCTGGGCTTCGGCCACACCATTCCCAACGGCCATCCGTCCGAGCCCTATGCACCGGGCGTGGGATTCGATGGCGCCATCGTGCTGCCGCCGGTCACCACCCCGGACGACTTCGGCACGTTGGCGCTGGAAGACGGCACGACCATTGAGTTCATGGCGATCGTGCCGCTGTACCCGGAAGAGATGGATCTGAAGCTGAAGAAGGATTCGGAAACCCTGCTGGACCGCTTCGATGCGAAGAACATCCAGGATGTCATCCAGCCGGGGCGCACCAATGTGGCCAAGAAGCGTTTCGGCCTGTTCTAGGCCCTGCGCGTACCATCAGACTTTGTAACCACTGAATTGACCGCTGGATTCCAGGCCCACCGCAATGACCATCCTGCTCACCGGCGCAGCCGGCTTCATCGGTGCCTACACCGCCCGCGCCCTGCTTGATGCGGGCCAGTCGGTGGTCGGCCTGGACAACTTCAACGATTACTACGACCCGCAGATCAAGCGCGACCGCGTGGCCGCGCTGTGCCCGGCGCTGGACCTGCGCACGCTGGACCTGACCGACCGCGATGGCCTGGCCGCGCTGTTCGACGAAATACAGCCGACGGCGGTGATCCACCTGGCCGCGCAGGCCGGCGTGCGCTATTCGCTGGAAAACCCGCACGCCTACGTCGACAGCAACCTGGTCGGCTTCGTCAACATGCTCGAGCTGTGCCGCCACCGTGCCGTGCAGCACCTGGTGTATGCGTCCAGCAGTTCGGTGTACGGCGATTCGGCTACGCCGCCGTTTTCCGAAGACCAGCGCGTGGACCAGCCGCGCTCGCTGTACGCCGCAACCAAGGCCGCCAATGAACTGATGGCCTACACCTACGCGCAGCTGTATGGCCTGCATGCCACCGGCCTGCGCTTCTTCACCGTGTACGGCCCGTGGGGCCGGCCGGACATGGCGCCGCTGCTGTTCTCGCGCGCGGTGCTGGCCGGCCGTTCGATCGATGTGTTCAACGAAGGCCGCATGCAGCGCGACTTCACACATGTCTCCGACATCGTGGCCGGTATTCTCGGCGCCCTCGCGCATCCGGCTGATGGTCCGGTGCCGCACCGGGTGTTCAACCTCGGCAACCACACGCCGGTCGAGCTGGAGCGCTTCATCGGCGTGATCGAGCAGGCCGCCGGTCGCCCTGCGCAGAAGGTCTACAAGCCGATGCAGCCGGGCGACATGGTGCGCACGATGGCCGATACCCGGCGCGCACATGACGCATTTGGCTACGAACCGGCCATGCCCATCGAACAGGGCCTGCCACCGGTGGTGCAGTGGTGCCGCGAGTATTTTGCTGATCGCGCGTGAGAACGCATCCTCACACTGCCGGATTCATCTTCGGATAACCTCGGCGTCGGAAAATGCGCGGTCTTTGTCCCTCCTTGGCCGAGTCCCCCCATGAGCCAACCCGAGCTGTCTGTCGTCGTCCCAGTATTCAACGAGCGTGACAACGTCGCGCCCCTGGTGGCCGAAATCACCGCTGCACTGCGCGGCCGGCTGCCGTTCGAGATCGTCTACATCGACGATCATTCGCGCGACGACACCCTGGCCGTGCTGCAGGGCCTGAAGGCCACCACGCCGGAACTGCGGGTGCTGCACCACGTCTCCCAGAGCGGGCAGAGCACCGCAGTGCGTACCGGCGTCAAGCATGCGCGGGCACCGTGGATCGCGACCCTGGACGGTGATGGCCAGAACGATCCGGCCGACATCCCCAAGCTGCTGCAGGCCCGCGGTGCCGCCGATGCCCAGGTGAAGCTGTTCGCCGGCTGGCGCGTCAACCGCCAGGACAGCGGCAGCAAGCGCTGGGCCAGCAAGTGGGCCAACGCCATCCGTGCGCGCATGCTGCGCGATGACACCCCCGATACCGGCTGCGGCATCAAGCTGTTCGAGCGCAGTGCCTTCCTCGACCTGCCGTACTTCGACCACATGCACCGCTACCTGCCGGCGCTGATGCAGCGCGCCGGCTGGAAGACCGTCAGCGTGCCGGTCAACCATCGCCACCGCACTGCCGGCGTGTCCAAGTACAACAATCTCGGCCGCGCGCTGGTCGGCATCCGCGACCTGCGCGGCGTGGCCTGGCTGATCACCCGCAGCAAGCGCACCGCGGTGGAGGAGCGTTGATGGATCTGCAGCTTCACTGGCTGGACCAGCCGCTGACCTGGCTGTACTGGACCGGCCTGCATGTGACCGGCTGGAAACTGATCGGCTACACCGGCGCGCTGATGTTTGGCGGCCGCTGGCTGGTGCAGTTCGTGGCCTCCAAGCGCGCCGGCAAGCCGGTCATTCCGCGCCTGTTCTGGTACATGAGCGTGGTCGGCAGCCTGATGACGCTGAGCTACTTCCTGTTCTCGGCCAAGCAGGACTCGGTGGGCGTGCTGCAGAACCTGTTCCCGGCGTTCACCGCGTTGTACAGCCTGCAGCTGGACATCAAGCACCGCGGCTGGAAGCGCGACAAGGCCAGCCACTAGGTCTCTGGGGGTCGGATCCCTTTCCGCAGGAAAGGGCTCTGACCCCGTCAGGCTCCCGGCGCATCCACGCATGGCGTGGATCTACTGAAAGACCTTCGTTTTCCTGGTGAGGGCTTTGCCAGAGAGCCACCGGACGCTTGCTTCTGGTAGACGCCGACCTTGGTCGGCACGCTGTGGTAGCGCCGGGCCATGCCCGGCGGCTGTGGGATGGTGGCCAACGTCGGCCGCGCTGCGCGCTCGCGGGGCATGGCCCCGCGCTACCGCGCGCCTTCGGCGCTGGGGTCCCGGCCTGCGGCCGGTTCCCGGCCCTGCCTGCGTTGCAGGCAGGACCTTCGTCCCATGCCATGCGCGGTGCGGGGTGCCATGATCGGGGTCTGCCTTCCCGGGAACCTGTGCTCGTGAAAACCCGTCTTGCCGTAGCCCTGCTGATCGCCCTGTCTGCCCCCGCCGTGGCCCTGGCCGCACCGCCCACCGCCACCGCGCCGGCCAGCGTGGCCACTGAATCGCCCGCCGACGCCGCCTTCCGCGCGCTGTACGAGAAGGAATGGAAGTGGCGCCAGGACGGCGGCGGCGAGGCCAGCGAGGACGAAGACGCCCCGGCCAACGCCACCCGCATGCCCGACGTCGGCCCGGCCGCGCAGCAGGCACGCCTGAAGGTATGGGACGAAACCCTGGCCGCGCTGAAGAAGATCGACCCGAAGACCCTGTCGCCCGACAACCAGGTCAACTACGCGATCTACCGCGACCAGGTGTTCAACCTGGCCGAAGAAGTGCGCCTGCGCGGCTACGAGATGCCGTTCAACGCCGACTCCTCGTTCTGGTCGAACCTGTCCTTCATGGCCCGGCGCGAGATGAAGACCGTGCAGGACTACCAGAACTACATCGCGCGCCTGAATGATGTGCCGCGCTACTTCGACCAGCAGACCGACAACATGCGTGCCGGCCTGAAGCGCGGCTTCAGCGTGCCGCGTGCGGTGCTCGATGGTCGCGAGGTGTCCATCGCCACCGTCGCCGAACTGAAGGATCCGACCGAATCGCCGTTGTACGCGCCGTTCAAGAAGCTGCCCAACACCGTCCCGGCTGCGGAGCAGGCCAAGCTGCAGGCACAGGCGCGCGCGGCGATCAGCGGCAAGGTGGTGCCGGCGTTCCAGCAGCTGCGCACCTTCTTCGTCAACGAATACGTGCCGCAGGCGCGTACCACCCTGGCCGCCGAAGCGATGCCCGACGGCAAGGCGTACTACAAGCAGCAGATCCACGAATACACCACGCTGGACCTGTCGCCCGACGAGATCCACCGAATCGGCCTGGATGAAGTGGCACGCATCCAGAAGGAAATGAACGACATCATCAAGCAGGTGAAGTTCAAGGGCAGCTTTGCCGAGTTCCTGACCTTCCTGCGTACCGACCCGCAGTTCTATGCCAGGACACCGGAAGAACTGCTGTCGCGTGCCGCATGGATCTCCAAGCGGGCGGACGGCCAGCTCGGCAAGTACATGACATTGCCGCGCGCGCGCTTCACCATCGTGCCGGTGCCGCCGGACATCGCGCCGTTCTGGACCGCCGGCCGGGGTGGCATGGGCACCTATTGGCTCAACACCTACAACCTGCCGTCGCGCCCGCTGTACAACCTGCCGGCGTTGACCCTGCATGAATCCGATCCGGGCCATGCACTGCAGGGTGCCATCGCCGCCGAGCAGAAGAACCTGCCGGAGTTCCGCCGCAGTGCCTACATCTCCGCCTATGGCGAAGGCTGGGCGCTGTACTGCGAAAAGCTGGGCGTGGAAATGGGCATCTACGAAACCCCGTACGAGGATTTCGGTCGCCTGACCTACGAGATGTGGCGCGCCACGCGGCTGGTGATCGACACCGGTGTGCACAGCAAGGGCTGGAGCCGCGAGCAGGCGCTGGCCTACCTGCGTGACCACACGGCGCTGAGCGAGCACGAAGTGACCACCGAAGTGGACCGCTACATTTCCTGGCCGGGCCAGGCGTTGAGCTACAAGCTCGGCGAGATCGCCATCGTGCGCCTGCGCGCGCAGGCGGAGAAGGAACTGGGTGACAAGTTCGACATCAAAGGCTTCCACGACACGCTGCTGAAGCAGGGCTCGGTGCCGTTGCCGGTACTGGAACAGCAGATCCAGGCGTACATCGCCGAACGCAAGAAGGCCTGACTCGCCGTGTGATCGGGTCAGAGCCCCGCCGGTGGCGGGGGGCCGACCCGGGCGCGGGGTCGGATCCCTTTCCCACGGAAAGGGCTCCGACCCCCCAACCTCACCCCACCGTCCGCACCTTCGCCACGCGCGCGGCGAAGGTCGGCAGCACCAGCAGGGTCAGCACCGTGGCGGTGATCAAGCCACCGATCACCACCGTCGCCAGCGGCTTCTGCACTTCCGCACCGGAACCACTGGCGATCGCCATCGGAATGAAGCCGACGATGGCCACCAGCGCGGTGGTCAGCACCGCGCGGATACGGCTGGACGCACCATTGATCGCGGCCATCATCGGCACGTCACCAGCGTCCAGGCGCTCGCGGATCGCCTGCATCAGCACCAGGCCATTGAGCGTGGCCACGCCGGACACCGCGATGAAGCCCACCGCTG
The DNA here is from genome assembly GCF_056861525.1 of Stenotrophomonas sp. 82F1. Lineage (NCBI taxonomy): Bacteria > Pseudomonadati > Pseudomonadota > Gammaproteobacteria > Lysobacterales > Lysobacteraceae > Stenotrophomonas > Stenotrophomonas sp. 82F1. The sequence continues at coordinate 284,626 of NZ_JBSPUD010000004.1, read as the reverse complement.
CCGACACCGAGAACGGCATGCCGCGCAGCAGCAGGGCGAGGATGCCGCCGACCAGCGCCAGCGGCACGCAGCTGAACACCAGTACCGCTTCCTTGCCGCTGCGCAGGGCCATGAACAGCAGGCTGCCGATCAGCAGGAACACCACCGGCACCACTGTGGCCAGGCGCTTTTCCGCGCGCTGCAGGTTCTCGAACTGGCCACCCCAGGTCAGGTGCGCACCGGGCGGCAGCGCCACCTCGGCGACGGCGGTCTGCGCCTCACCAACGAAGCCGCCGAGATCGCGGCCACGCACGTTGGCCTGCACCACCACCCGGCGGCTGCCGTTGTTGCGGCTGATCTGGTTCGGCCCTTCGCTGACGCTGATGCGCGCGACCGAGGACAGCGGAATCACCACGCCGGCCGGCGTGGCGATCGGCAGCGAGGCCAGCTGATCCGGGTCGTTGCGTGCGCTGTCGTCCAGCCGCACAACTACATCGAAGCGACGGTCGCCCTCGAAGATCTTGCCCGCCGCCGTGCCGCCGATGCCGGTAGACAGCGCATCGCTGACGTCCGCGGCGGTCAATCCGTACTGCGCCGCTGCCACATGGTCGATCTTGACGTTGAGCGTGGGCAGGCCGGAAATCTGCTCCACGCGCACATCGGCCGCGCCTTCCACCGCACGCAGTTTCAGCGCCACCTGGTCGGCCACCTTCTGCAGCTGGCTGAAGTCATCGCCGAAGATCATCACCGCCAGATCGGTCCGCACGCCGGAAATCAGCTCGTTGAAGCGCAGCTCGATCGGCTGGCTGAACTCGAAGCTGTTGCCCAGCTGCTGGCCGGCCAGCTTTTCGAAGCGGGCCACCAGCGCTTCCTTGCCCAGCTTCGGATCGGGCCAGTCCGCACGTGGCTTGAGCACGATCACGCTGTCGGAAATGTTGGTCGGCATCGGGTCGATCGCCGCTTCGGCGGTACCGGTACGCGAGAACACCGTTTCCACTTCCGGTTGCTGGGCAATCGCCTTCTCCAGCGCCAGCTGCATCGCCAGCGATTGCTCCAGTGAGGTGGACGGCACGCGCAGTGCCTGCATTGCCACGTTGCCTTCATCCAGTGTCGGCATGAACTCGCGGCCGAGCAGGCCGAACGAACCAATACCCACCAGCAGCATCAAGCCCGCACCCGCCACCACTGACCGCGGACGCGCGACGGCCTGGCGGATGATCGGCTCGATGCGCCCACGCAGCACGCGGATCAGCTTCGTTTCGTGCTCGCCATCATCGCGGTGCGCCTCGCCGTCCTTCAGCTTCGGCTCGCGCACCAGCAGTGCGGCCATCGCCGGCACGAAGGTGAAGGAGAAGATGAAGGCACCCACCAGCGCCAGCATGAAGGTCGCCGCCATCGGGTGGAACGTCTTGCCCTCCACGCCTTCCAGAGTGAGGATCGGCGCGAACACCAGCAGGATGATCAGCTGGCCGAACGCTGCCGGTCGTGCCATTTTGCGCGCCGAATCAGCCGCGACACGCAGGCGTTCCATCGTGGTCAACGCGCGGCCCAGTTCGGCACGACGCTGGCCCAGCATCAGCAGCGTTGATTCGATCACGATCACCGCGCCGTCCACCAGGATGCCGAAGTCCAGCGCACCCAGGCTCATCAGGTTGCCGCTGATGCCGAAGCGGTTCATGCCGATCACTGCGAACAGGAACGACAGCGGGATCACCAGTGCGGTGATCGCCGCCGCGCGCAGGTTGCCGAGCAGCAGGAACAGCACCACCACCACCAGCAGCGCGCCCTCGGTGAGGTTCTTGGCCACGGTCTTGATGGTGGAATTGACCAGCACGCTGCGGTCCAGCACCGGCGCTGCCACGATGTCGGCCGGCAGCGATTTGTTCACTTGTTCCAGGCGCGCGGCGGCGGCCTGGGCCACGGTGCGGCTGTTGCCACCGGCGATCATCAGCGCGGTACCCAGCACGGCTTCATGGCCGTTGCGGCTGGCCGCACCCAGGCGCGGTGCGCGGCTCAGTTCGACCTCGGCCACATCGGACACCCGTACCACCACGCCGTTGCGGGTGGCCACCGGCGCTTGTGCCAGATCGTCGGTGGTCAGCGCCAGGCCATCGGCACGCACCACCAGGCCTTCGCCGGCACGCTGTACGAAGCCGGCACCGGCCTGCACGTTGGAGCGCTGCAGGGCCGTCACCAGATCGGCCAGGCCCAGGCCATGCGCGGCCAACCGCGCGCTGTCCGGGTGCACGCCATATTCCTTGACGTAGCCACCGACGGTGTCCACGCCCGCCAGTCCGGGGCTGGAGCGCATCTGCGGCGCGATGATCCAGTCCTGCACGGTGCGCAGGTAGGTCGCGCGTTCTTCCGGCGTGCGCAGCAGATTGCCTTCCGGCGTGCGGTAGACCTCACCGGCCTGCCAGCCGGCTTCACCGGGCTTGGCCAGCTTCGCAGGGTCGAACGCGGTGAAGTCCACCGTCCACATCAACACCTCGCCGAGGCCGGTGGTGACCGGCGACAGCATCGGCGAGGCACCCTCGGGCAGCGCTTCGGCGGCTTCGCGCATGCGCTCGGCCACCTGCTGGCGGGCGAAGTAGATGTCGGTGGCATCGGTGAAGATCGCGGTGACCTGCGAGAAGCCATTGCGCGACAGCGAACGGGTGGTGGTCAGGCCGGGGATGCCGGCCAGCGCGGTTTCCAGCGGATAGGTCACCTGCCGCTCGATCTGCTCGGGCGTCAGTGCCGGCGCCACGGTGTTGATCTGCACCTGGCGGTTGGTGATGTCCGGTACCGCATCGATCGGCAGCTTGCCGAGCTGGAACAGGCCCACCGCGGCAACGAGTGCAGCCAAGGCCACGACCAGCCAGCGGTGGCGTACCGCGGTTTCAATGATGAGCTTGAACATGGAAGGTCCTCAGTGCCCGTGCTCGGCTTCGCCCTTGGCCAGTTCGGCCTTGAGCAGGAACGCGTTGGCGCCGACGATGCGTTCGTCGCCGTTCAAGCCACCGAGGATCTCGATGCGGTCGCCGGCGCGTCGGCCGGCCAGCACCGGTTGCACCTTGAAGCCGCCCTCGACGGCGACGAAAACCGCGCTGCTGCCATCCACGTTCTGCACGGCATCGGCCGGTACGCTCAACGCGCCATCCTTGCCGTCGGTGACCACCACCGCGGACACCGGCGAACCGGCGGGCGGCAATGCCGCATTTACCGGCGTGGCACGGATCACCGCCACGCCACCCTGCTGGCGCACATCGGCGGCAGAACCGGTGACGGTGGCACTGAAGCTGCCGCCCGGCACGGTCACTTCCAGCGTCATGCCCGGGCTGACCTGTGCGGCCAGCGCTGGCGGTGCGGTGAACACCAGCTCGTTCATCGACGGATCGGCGACGTCGGCCACCGGGCTGCCGGCCGCCACCACGCCACCGGGCGTGACCTGCACGTTGCCGACGATGCCGGCCACCGGGCTGGTGATGCGCACGCGGCCGCTGCTGTCGGGTGAACCGTTGGCGGCGGCCTGTGCCTGTGCGGCCGCGGCCTGCGCCTGTGCCGCCAGCGAGCGCGCGCGTGAGGTTTCCAGTTCCTGACGGGCGACCACGCCCTGTTCGACCAGCGCCTTGTCGCGGCCATGGGCCAGGCGCGCCGCCTCGGCTTCCGCAGCGGCGGCAACCGCATTGGCGCGGAACACCGCCGCCTCGCCGCTGACCACGATCGCCAGCGCCTGGTTCTGCTTCACTGCCGTGCCCGGTGCGACCAGCACGCGCTCCACGCGCCCGGTCACGGTGGAGGCGACCGATGCACGCGCACCGATCGATGGCTCCACACGGCCGGACAGCCGCGTCGAACCGCCGCCGCCGCGGCCGACGGCAACCACGTCGATGCCGGAGGCCTTGATCTGCTCGGGCGTCAGTTGCACCACGCCTTCGTCGGCGTCGGGCACCTTGCGTGTTTCGGCCTTGGCTTCGGTGCTGTCAGCGGCATGACCATGGCCGTCGTCGACCGCTGCCTTGCTGGCGGTATCCGATGCGTCCGGGGTCTGTGCGTTGCCGGAGCAGCCGGCCAGCACTACGGTCAGCAGCAGGCCACCCACCAGGGGGAAAGAGCGGGACAGGTTCATCGGGCCTCCACAAAAGGTGCGCGCCCTTCGAGGCGGGCGAGATCGATTTCCGCGCCGACGCGCGACAGACGCGCGTCCACAGCGGTGCCGCGGGCGGCGATGAGGGCACTGCGGGTACTGCGCAGTTCCAGCTGCGAGATGCGTCCGGCGTCGAAGCCGATGCGGGCCAGGCGATAGGCTTCCTCGGCGGCGACCACGCTTTCGTCGGCCGCGCGGGTACGGCTGCCGGCCGCCTTCAGGCCCGCCACCGCCGACAACCGTTCCGCTTCGCTGTCGCGACGCTGCTGGTCCAGCCGCGCTTCGGCCGCACGCTGTTCGGCACTGGCGGCGCGGATGCCACCACGGTTGCGGTCGAACAACGGGATCGAGAGGCTGACGCCGAGCGTGTAGGCCTGCTCACGGTCCTCGCGGAAACGCGTCTGCGCGGCCGTGACGCTGAGGTCGGGCAGGGCACGCTTGCGCTCCACATCGACCAGGCGACCGGCTGCATCCACCTCGGCTTCGGCGACACGCACGGCCAGTGCCACATCGGTGGCGCCGCGCGGTGCCGGCGGTGCGCGGTCGAGCAGGCTGTCGTCGATCGTCTGCACCGGTGCATCCAGCAGGGCTGCACCGGCCAGGCGGGCCAGTGCGGCATCGCGGAAGGCCTGCGCCTCATCCAGCGTGGCGCTGGCATTGGCCACTTCGCTTTGTGCCTGCACCGCGCGCAACTGCGGCTCGCGGCCATGCTTGACCATGGCGGTGACCGCTGCCGCATCATCGCGGGTGAGGGTCAGCGCTTCGTCGGCCAGGGTGTAACGACGCAGGGCGCTTTCCGCCTGTGCGTAGATCGCCGCCAGCTGGCTGGCGACATCGCTGCGGCTCTGCGAACCACGCAGGGCAGCGGCCTGTGCCTCGGCGCGGGCGGCGCGGACGCGCGCGCCGCGCTGGCCCCAGACCTCCAAAGGCTGGGACAGGGTAAGTACGGTGTCGGCCCTGCCCATGCCGCCGTAGGAGCCCGTGCCCCAGGCGTTTTCGGCGGACCAGGAAAGGGAGGGGTTGGGCAGCGCCCAGGCCTGGTCGGCGCGGGCGTCGGCCGCCTCGGCCAATGCCGCGCCGACGCGGGTGCCGGGCAGCTGGTCGAGACGTTCAAGCAGAGTGTCGTACGAAGGTGCGGCTTGTGCGGCGACTTGTGCGGCGGGGATCAGGCCCAGCAGCACGGCGACGACCAGCCCGGCCGCGCGCGGCGACCGACGTGTCAGGATCGACATAGGGGGATTCCGGTTGTGAGTGAAACGGGAGCCCGCGATTGCGGGACGCGTTCAACTCACGCCCGGGGAGGACGTGCCAGTTCGTCCTGGGCGACCGCATAGGTCGCCGCGTCGCCTGCATTCATCCAGCGCGCCGGTTGCGGCGTGCCAAAGGCGGCGAAGGTGCTCGCCGGCAGGCTCAGGTTGGAGTGGTGGCAGTGGTTATGACTGCAGGCACCGGTGTGCTTGCCGTCGTTGTCACTGTCACCGTCGGGCTCTTCGGCAGCCGGCTCCACATGCACCACGGTGCTGTCGTGCGGTTCCACCGCACACGCCAGAACATCGGCCACCGGCACGACCACGAACGCCGCCATCAGCAGCATCAGCAGGGTCGAACGAAGGTGGCGGGCGATCCGGCGCATGGAGGGGAGGCTAGCAAGCGGTTTTCGGTGGATACAATATCAATGGCCACCTCGGGAATTCGTCGGAACCTGCCGTTCAGGTGCGCCGCGCACGGGACTGCTGCTCTGGTAGGTGCCGACCTTGGTCGACACGCCTTTCGGTCCGTGGGGTGGGACACCGGGATGCGCTTCTGTAGAGCCGAGCCCATGCTCGGCTGCTTTCGTGCGACCAGCCGCCCCGGTAGGTGTCGACCTTGGTCGACACGCTTTTTGACCCCCGACACATTGCCGGCCAGCGGCTGGCACTACCGGTCTGCAGGCAGCTTCGCGATCACCTTGATCTCGAACTGGAACCCATACAGCCAGATCACGCCGATGCCGGTCAGGGTCGGGAGGCGGACGTTGCCTGGCAGATCGCACCGGCTCCAAGCCATGCGCACCAGCGCCTGCTTGTCGGAATTGGCTCTTGGTGGGAAAGGTCGGGGCCGGGAAAATTCCGGCAACACGCCGCAGAAGCCCAGAGAATCGACTCGATGAACTACTACGCGCTATCCCAGGCAAATCCGCCAGGATGCCCCTCGTACTATCTGGACGCTCAGCTTCACGACAGGTTTCATCCTTTCCATCCTGCTGTTTCCCATGGCCGATTCCCTTGGTACGCCAGGGCCAGAACTGACACGGCACGGGTCTTCACAGACACCATGGTGCTGGTTGGCCCTGAGGCGAGTCATTCCCACGACATCGTCCGCATTACCTCGCACATTTACATTGCAAGCCAGAAGTTCATGGCAGCCTGCCTGAAATTTGATGCCAGGATGATCGACTTCAGGGGCATTCCTCATGTTTCAGAGAAGGGATGGACGACTTCAAAGAGTGAGTACAGTGCCATCATCTTCCATGAGACCAGCTTCTCCTCCGTCGCCTCTGAGGAAAACCAGATGGCGTATAGCAAGTATGGAGAGTCTCGCAGGATCAAGAAGCTGCGCGTGAAAAGCTCCTTCAAAGAACACTTGTTCCGGCTTAAGAACATGGAAGGCTCCAGCAACACCTTGATCTGCTCGGAGGACTTTCGTGCTTACGTCGGCGATAGTCTCAGCGACGTCGAATTTGTTGATACCGCGGATGTGGAGTGGCCGCGAATCAAGCCGATCTGACTCGCCCGACGACGTGGAAACAGGCGAGCGCAGGTCAACGCCCGTCGTTGCCGGCCAGCGGCCGGCACTACCGGTCGGCGGGCAGCTTCGCGATCACCTTGATCTCGAACTGGAAGCCATACAGCCAGGTCACGCCGATACCGGTCAGGGTCGGGTGCGGCGCTTCGCCCCAGTACTCCGGCACGATCGCCCAGGCCTTTTCGAAGTTGGTTTCCGGGTCGACCAGGAACACGGTCACGTCGATCACGTCGTCGAACGTACAGCCGGCCGCGGCCAGTACCGCGTTGAGATTGTCGAAGGCGCGGCGCACTTGGGTCTCGAAGTCCGGCTCGGGCGAGCCGTCCTCGCGGCTGCCGACCTGGCCGGAGACAAACAGGAAGCCATTGGACCGGATCGCCGGCGAGTAACGGTTGCGCTCGTACAGCGCCTGCCGGCCGGCGGGAAAGACGACATCGCGGTGGGACATACGGGGGATTCCAGACGGGAGGAGACCATCCTCCCCGCTGCCGCTGTCTGGATAAACCGCGATGATGCGCCTAGATTGATTGGTAATTCCAAATAATCAGGGCCGCTGACATGGACCGCTTCGAGGCGATGCGGGCGTTTGCCAGGGTGGTGGAGACCGGCAGCTTCACCCGCGCCGCGCACACCCTGCAGCTCAGCCGCACCACGGTCACCCAGCTGGTACAGCAGCTGGAGGCGCATCTGCGCCTGCGTCTGCTCAACCGCACCACGCGCCGGGTCAGTGTCACCGCCGATGGCGCGGCCTATTACCCGCGCATCGTGCGCCTGCTGGCCGAGCTGGAAGAGGTCGAGGGCGGCCTGGGCGATGCCGCCGCACAACCGCGCGGTCGCCTGCGCATCGATGTGCCCGGACCGTACGCGCGGCTGCGGCTGGTGCCGGCGCTGCCCGGTTTCCAGGCGCGCTATCCGGAGATCCAGCTGGAGGTGGGGGTCAGCGACCGCGAGGTCGATGTCATCGCCGACAACGTCGACTGCGTGATCCGTGGCGGCACCCCGGCCGACCCGGCGTTGGTGGCGCGGCCGTTGGCGAGCCTGCCGATCGGCTTCCATGCCAGCCCGGGCTATGTGCAGCAGTTCGGTATGCCGGAACACCCGCGCGCGCTGCAAGGGCCGGACCACCACACGGTCGGTTTCCTCAGCCCGCGCAGTGGCCGCGCCCGCGTGTTCAGCGCGAAGCGCGGCGCCGAGCGCTTCGAGGTGCAGGGGCGCTATTCCATCGGCTTCGATGATGGCAACGCCTATCTGGCAGCGGGTCTGGCCGGCCTCGGCGTGGTCGCGTTGCCCAGCTACATGGCCGAACCGCACGTGGCGCGCGGTGAGCTGCTGCCGGTGCTGCAGGATTGGCAGCTGCCGCCGATGCCGATGCACGTGATGTTCCCGCCGAACCGGCACATGAGCCAGCGGCTGCGGGTGTTCATTGATTGGGTGGTGGAGACGTTGGGCTGAGCCACCGCTCGATCGCCGCCACGCCGCATGCCACTCCGTCCTCGTTCGCCATTGCAGCGCCCAGCGCGGCTGCACGCACGCGCGTATCCGCCTGCTCGGCGAACGCCAGTGCATTGGCCAACGCCTGCGGCTGCAACCGTTTCGGTGACAGCGGCGCAGGCGCTACACCCAGCCGCTGCAGGCGATCGGCCCAGAAGAACTGGTCGGCGGCGAACGGCATCACCATCGACGGTATGCCGGCGCGACAGGCCGAATGCGTGGTGCCGCTGCCACCATGATGGATCGCCAGCGCGCAGCGCGGCAGCAAGGCTTCATGCGGGGTGGGCCCGATCACAAATACCGTGTCGGGCAACGCCATGTCGGGCACGCCGACCCAACCGGGGAACAGCAGCACGCGGCGCGGTGCCAGCGCCGACAACAGCGCCGGCAGCACACGTTCGCGGTCGAAGCCGGTCATGCTGCCGAAGCCCAGGTAGACCGGCGGTGGCCCGGCATCGAGGAAGGCCTGTAGTTCGGCTGACGGCTGCCACGGCGCTGCGGGTGCCGACCACTGGCCGCACACGAGGTGGTCGGCCGGCCAGTCCGAAGGCGGCGGCAACAGCTGTGGCGAGATGCCGTACAGCATCGGCAGGCCGGTCCACAGCGAGCGTCGTGGCCGCTGCCCGGCGTGCTGGCGGGCAGCGTTGATCGGGCCGCGGAACTGCCGCCAGATCAGGCCGTTGACCAGCCCGTAGCTGGCCCGGTTCAACCATCCCGGCGAGCGCCCGGGTGGCAGGAAGGGCGAGCGGAATGCGCGCGTTGGCGTCAGCGGAATCATGCCGGCGCCGATCACCGGAAGACCACGACGTTCGCCAACGCTCATGCCGACGAACGCCGCCAGGCCGCCGGTCATGATCGCATCGCAGCCCTCGGCTGCAGCATCGGCCTGGCGCATCCAGCCGGCGACGTGCTGCAGCGCCATCCGTGCCAGCCCGGTGCTGGCGGCGGCCACGCCGTTGCCGCGTGAGACCAGCGCCACCACTTCATCGTGGATGTCGCCTTCCAGCGCCGCGTGCGGGACGCCCATTGTTTTCGCGCTGCCCAGAGTGCCGCCGTCGGCCAACAGCATGACCTCGTGGCCGGCCGCGATCAGCCCGTGGCAGAGCATGACCAGCGGGCGCGTATCGCCTTCGGTGCCGTAGGTGAGGGCCAGCAATCGCATTGGAGCCTCCGCAGTGAAACGGCAGTATGCCGGTATCGCAGTGTTCGTCCCGCCTACCCGCTGGCGCGCCGCATGGGACAATCCCGCATCACCTGCCCACGCTGCACGGGCGCGCGCACCAGGATCCAGCACCGCATGACCGCACTGCCTTCACTACCGTCCCTTGTCTCCTGCCTGCGCGTTGCTGCTCACAGGTGTGCGGCATGAGCCGCGTCGTTGCGCTGGATACCGAAACCACCGGCATCTCGCATCGTCTCGGCCACCGGGTGATTGAAATCGGGGCGGTGGAACTGATCGATGGGCAGCTCAGCGGCCGCCAGTTCCACACCTATCTGCAGCCGCAGCGCAAAGTGGACTGGGGCGCGCAGCGCGTGCACGGCATCAGCGATGCGATGCTGGTGGGCAAGCCGCTGTTCGCGAGCAAGGCCGCCGAGCTGCTGGAGTTCCTGGGTGGCAGCGAGATGGTCGCGCACAACGCCACTTTCGATGTCGGCTTCCTCGACAACGAGCTGCGAATGGCCGGCATCCCGGGCACGCTGGCCCAGCACTGCCGCATCACCTGCAGCCTGAAGCTGGCGCGGGGGCGCTGGCCCGGCCAGGGCAACAAGCTGGACGATGTGCTGCAGCGCCTGCGCATTCCCGGTAATCGTGGCCTGCACGGCGCGCTGAAGGACGCCCATCTGCTGGCCCAGGTCATTCCGCACCTGCGTTGAGCTGGCCCTGTCGCCGTTGTAGAGCCGAGCCGACGCTCGGCTGCTTCTCCCCGTATGACCCAGCCGAGCGTGGGCTATGCGCTACAAGGGGCCCCGTCGCCGTGCTCAGGCCTTGCCCTGTGGGTAACTTGCGCAAGGCCTTGATTGCGTGCATAATGCGCGGCTCGCTGTGTCCGGTTTCGTGCCGGGCGGCGCCCCCGGGAGCACGTCCCCGGCCGCCCAACGCCAGCGTAACCCTTTGATTCTCTTGACGTGTGGTGGGCAACCATCGAGGCCGCCGTCTCCCGGGCTACGGGCTGACACAACTTACTATCGAGGTGCGCCATGTCCCGCGTATGCCAGGTTTCCGGCAAGCGAGTGCAGACGGGTAACAACGTCTCGCACGCCAACAACAAGACCCGTCGTCGTTTCCTGCCGAATCTGCACGAGCGCCGCTTCTGGGTTGCCAGCGAGAACCGCTGGGTGAAGCTTCGTGTTTCCGCGCATGCACTGCGCACCATCGACAAGAACGGTATCGATTCCGTTCTGGCTGAGCTGCGTGCGCGCGGCGAAAAGGTCTGAGGAGTAGACGATCATGGCAGGCAAGCGCGATAAGGTCCGTATGATTTCGACCGCTGGTACCGGTCACTTCTACACGACCGACAAGAACAAGAAGAACACCCCGGGGAAGATGGAATTCTCCAAGTACGATCCGGTCGTGCGCAAGCACGTCCCGTACAAGGAAGGCAAGATCAAGTAATCCGCAAGGATTGCTGATTGCCTCCGAAGAAACCCGCCCTCGTGGCGGGTTTTTTTGTGGTCCTCCGCCCCCGGTAGGTGTCGACCTCGGTCGACACGTTCCGACCCCGGTGGGTGCCGACCGTTGGTCGGCACGCTTGGCGCGGCTCGACTCCACCCACCCCGCTGGGCAGAATGGCCCATCACCCTCCCGACGGGCGCGCCTGATGCTGTTCGAGTGGTTGCTGGGTTCGTATCTGCTGCTGATCGACTGGCTGATCCGGCTGGTGGCGCTGTGCTGGATCCCCACCCGCACCACGCCGGGCGCGGCGCGCAGCTGGCTGCTGCTGGTCGGCTTCGTGCCGCTGCTGGGCCTGCCGCTGTACCTGCTGTTTGGCCACCCGTGGCTGTCGCGCGAGCGTATCCGCCGGCAGGCCGAGGCCTCGCAGGTGATCCGCGAGGAACAGGCGCTGCAGCGCCGGCTGCGCTGGACGCCACAGCCCGATTCGGCCAGTGCCGAAGTGGTGCCGCTGGTGCAGCGCCAGGGCGATTTCATGCCGGTGCACGGCAACGCGATCGATCTGCTGACCGACTACGACGAATCACTGCACACCCTGATCGCCGACATCGACCAGGCCCAGGACCGGGTGCACCTGCTGTACTACCTGATGTTCGATGACACGGTGGGCGAGGCCATCGTCGAAGCCCTGCAGCGTGCCGCAGCGCGTGGCGTGCAGTGCCGCGTGCTGCTGGATGCGGTGGGCGCCAAGCGCGGCCTGCGTGCGTACAGCAAGCGGCTGCGATCACGTGACGTCGAAGTGCGCGCGATGCTGCCCGGCGGCCTGCGCTGGCGCCGCAGCGGGCGCATGGACCTGCGCAACCATCGCAAGATCGCGGTGATCGACAACGAGGTGGGTTATGTCGGTTCGCAGAACCTGGCGCGGCCTGAATTCGTGGCCGGCCACCCCAACCGCGAGCTGGTGGCGCGCGTACGCGGGCCGGCGGTGGCGCATCTTGAAGCGGTGTTCGCCAGCGACTGGTACATCGAAACCGGACAGCGCCTGGATGTCATCGCCGACGTGCCGGTGTGCAGCGAGGACATCGCTACGCAGCTGCTGCCCAGCGGCCCGGCGTACCCCTACAGCAACGCGCGCGACGCGGTGGCCGCGCTGATCCATCTTGCCCGGCGGCGGCTGGTGATGGTGACGCCGTACTTCGTGCCCGACGAGGCAACCCTGAGTGCACTGCGCATCGCTGCATTGTCCGGCGTGCAGGTGCAGCTGATTCTGTCGGCCAGCAACAACCAGCGGCTGACCTCGTGGGCGCAGGAGGCCTACTACGATGAGCTGCTGCGCTGCGGGGTGCAGATCGCGCTGTACGAGCCGCAGTTCCTGCATGCCAAGCACATGAGCGTGGACGAGGACATCGCCGTGCTCGGGTCGATCAACATGGATATCCGCTCGTTCGCGCTGAATGCCGAAATCGGCCTGATCTGTTACGACCGTCAACTGGTCACGCAGCTGACCGCCATCGAGGATGACTATCTGCGCCAGTCGCGCCTGCTGGACCTGGAGCAGTGGCGCAAGCGCCCCGCGTGGCTGCGCAGCCGAGAGGGTATCGCACGGCTGGCCGATGCGTTGATGTAGGCCAGCACCAGCCGGGCAGGGTCGATGGCCTACAATCGGCGCATGACTGATTCACCGCGTAATGGCGAACTGGACCTGGCGATCATCGGTGGTGGTGCGGCCGGGGTGCTGGTGGCGATCCAGGTGTTGCGCCAGGCTCGGGCGCCGCTGGCGCTGGCCATCTTCGAGCCGACCTCGCAGCTGGCACAGGGCATCGCCTATGCCACGCCGTGGCCGGAGCACCTGCTGAACGTGCCGGCGGCGAAGATGAGCGCCTTCCCCGACCAGCCCGGCGACTTCCTCGATTACCTGCAGACGGCCAACGCCTACCCGGGCGAGGAGCGCGAGGTGCTGGGCGAACGTTACGTGTGCCGCCATTACTTCGCCGCCTACCTGCAGCAACGCCTGCGCGAGGCCGAAGCGACCAGCGCGGCGCGATTGCAGGTCATCGCCCAACCGGTGCTGGCGCTGCATGCCGATGACCACGGTTACCAGCTGCAGCTGGGCGATGGCCCAACGCTGCATGCAGCGCAGGCGGTGATCGCCACCGGCAACAGCATGCGGCCGCTGCCGGTGGACGGCGCCAATGCGCTGCTCGCCGATGACGTGGTCGAAGCCTGGGATTACGACGGCGTGCGCACGCTGGCCGGTGGCCATGCACTGGCCATCGTCGGCTCCGGGCTGAGCATGGCCGACACCGTACTGGCGCTGGCGGCCGCAGGTCACAGCGGGCCGCTGCACGTGATCTCGCGCCATGGCCTGCTGCCGTTGCCGCATGCACACGGTGGCCTGCCGGCGTTCGACCCGCAGGACCTGCTGCCGATGACCCTGCGCCAGCGCCTGCGTGAACTGCGCCAGCACGCACGGCAGGCACAGGCCGACGGCATCCCGTGGCAGGGCGTGATGGACCGCATCCGTCCGCACGGCCAGGCGCTTTGGCTCAGTCTGGGCGAGGCCGACCAGCGTCGCTTCCTGCGCCACGTGGTGCGCTACTGGGACGTACACCGACATCGCATCGCTGAACCAGTGGCCGAGCAGCTGCAGGCGCTGCAGGCCAGCGGCCAGCTGCGCGTCCACCGCGCCCGCCTGCAACGCGTGTGGCGCGACGGGGATGCCCTGCGGCTGTCGGGTCGCGAGGCGGGCGGTGGCAATGTGCAATGGATGATCGGTGCGGTGGTCAACGCCACGGGCGTGGAAACCCGCGCCTCGGCGCTGCGCACCCCCTTGTTGCAGCAGCTGCAGGCCGATGGACTGGCCCGTCCCGGTCCGCATGGGCTGGGCCTGGACAGCAGCGTGCCTGGCGACCGGCTGTGCGCAGCGGGTGGTCAGCCGCAGGCGCGCCTGGGCGTACTCGGCAGCCTGCGCATCGGCAGCCTGTGGGAAAGCCTGGCGGTGCCTGAACTGCGTCAGCAGGCGCAGGCACTGGCCGTGCAGGTGATCGCAGGAGCTGCGACGTCGATGCCGTAAAATGGAGGCATGGATGTCTCCCACTTGCTTGATGGCCTGAACCCGGCCCAGCGCGAAGCCGTCTCCGCTCCCCTCGGTCACCACCTGGTGCTGGCCGGTGCCGGGTCGGGCAAGACGCGCGTACTCACCCACCGCATTGCCTGGCTGCATGAAGTCGAAGGCGTGCCGACCCACGGCATTTTCGCGGTGACCTTCACCAACAAGGCCGCTGGCGAGATGCGCCATCGCATCGACGCACAGCTGCCGCATGGCAGCCGCGGCATGTGGATCGGCACCTTCCACGGCCTGGCCAACCGCCTGCTGCGCCTGCACTGGCAGGACGCCAAGCTGCCCGAAAGCTTCCAGGTGATGGATTCGGACGATCAGCTGCGGCTGGTCAAGCGCGTGGTACAGGCGCTGGAGCTGGATGACGGCAAGTACCCACCCAAGCAGATTGCCTGGTGGATCAACGCCCAGAAGGATGAGGGCCGCCGCCCGCAGCACATCCAGCCCGAGCCGAATGATGCGTGGCTGGAAACCATGCGCCAGGCGTATGCCGAGTACCAGGCGCGCTGCGACCGTGCCGGCCTGGTCGATTTCGCCGAGCTGCTGCTGCGCGCGCACGAGCTGCTGCGCGACAACCCGCCGTTGCTGTCGCATTACCGCGCGCGGTTCCGCGAGATCCTGGTGGACGAATTCCAGGATACCAACGCCATCCAGTACGCTTTCGTGCGCGTGCTGGCCGGGCATGAGTGCCACGTGTTCGTGGTCGGCGACGATGACCAGGCCATCTATGGCTGGCGCGGCGCCAAGGTCGAGAACGTGCAGGGCTTCCTACGCGATTTCCCCGGCGCGCAGACCATCCGCCTGGAGCAGAACTACCGCTCCACCGCCAACATCCTCAACGCCGCCAACGCGGTGATCGCGCACAACCCGGACCGCATCGGCAAGCAGCTGTGGACCGACAGCGGCGACGGCGACCCGATCGACCTGTACGCGGCGTACAACGAGATGGACGAGGCGCGCTACATCGTCGAGCGCGCGCGGCAGTGGGTGCGCGACGGTGGCAGCTATACCGAAGTGGCCGTGCTCTACCGCAGCAACGCGCAGTCGCGCGCGCTGGAAGAAGCGCTGCTGAGCGAACAGGTGCCGTACCGCGTGTACGGGGGCATGCGCTTCTTCGAGCGCGCCGAAGTGAAGGATGCGCTGGCGTACCTGCGCCTGTTGTCCAACCGCAACGACGACGCTGCATTCGAGCGCGCGGTAAACACGCCCACGCGTGGCATCGGTGACCGCACGCTGGACGAAGTCCGCCGCGAAGCACGCGCCCAGGGCATCTCGCTGTGGGAAGCCACCATGCTGGTGACCCAAGGCAGTGCATTGGCGGCGCGTGCGCGCAACGCGCTGGCCGGCTTCCTGGTGCTGGTCAATGAACTGCAGGCACAGACCCTGCAGATGACCCTGGCCGAGCGCGTGGACCATGTCCTGGTGCGTTCGCAGCTGCGCGAGCACTGGAGCAAGGAAAGCCGCAACGCGCTGGATTCGGAATCGCGTACCGACAACCTGGACGAGCTGGTGTCGGTGGCCTCGCGCTTCGTGCGCCGTGCCGACGACATCGAGGAAGTGGGCGAGGACATGGACGAGCTGGTCGCGTTCCTGGCCTATGCCGCGCTGGAAGCCGGTGAAGGCCAGGCGCAGGCGGGCGAGGAGGGCGTGCAGCTGATGACGCTGCACTCGGCCAAGGGCCTGGAATTCCCGCTGGTGTTCCTGGCCGGCGTGGAAGAGGGCCTGTTCCCCAGCGCACGGTCGCTGGAAGAAAGCGGGCGGCTGGAGGAAGAGCGTCGGCTGGCCTACGTCGGCATCACCCGCGCGCGACAGAAGCTGGTGCTGAGCTACGCCGAATCGCGGCGCATCCACGGCCAGGACAACTACAGCCTGCCGTCGCGCTTCCTGCGCGAGATTCCGCGCGAGCTGCTGCACGAAGTACGGCCGAAGGTGCAGGTCTCGCGACCGGCCTCGATGGGCGCAAGCCGGGTGATGGGTCACGCCGCCATCGAAGCGCCGCCGATCAAGCTGGGCGCGCTGGTCAACCATCCCAAGTTCGGCGAAGGCATGGTGACCGACTACGAAGGCAACGGCGCCCACGCACGTGTGCAGATCGAGTTCGCCGACGCCGGCAGCAAGTGGCTGGTGATGGCGTATGCCAACCTGACGGTGATCTGATCACCGCCGGGGTCGGATCCCTCCCGAAGAGAGGGCTCTGACTCCGGCGCGGTAGAAGGCAGCCGAGCATCGGCTCGGCTCTACAAAGGCGAGGGCTCATGACCCGCAACGTGCTCTTCCTCTGCAGCCAGAACCGCCTGCGCAGCCCGACGGCCGAGCAGGTGTTCGCCGAGTGGCCGGGCATCGAGACCGCCTCGGCCGGGCTGCTCGCCGACGCCGAAGAGATCCTCAGCCCCGAGCTTTTGCAGTGGGCCGACCTGGTGTTCGTGATGGAGCGGGCGCATCGCAACCGGCTGTCCAGCCGCTACAAGCCTTGGCTGAAGGGCAAGCGGGTGATCTGCCTGGATATCCCGGACGACTACGAGTACATGGACCCGGTGCTGGTGGAGCTGCTGAAACGGAAGGTGCCGCCCTTCCTGCGCTGAGCGCGGTCTTGTAGAGCCGAGCCCATGCTCGGCTGCTTCTGGTGGGAAAGAGCAGCCGAGCATGGGCTCGGCTCTACAATAGCGCCACATCTCCCAGGAACGCCCTCATGACCGAACCCACGCTGCATGTCACCGTGAAGTTGAACGCCAGGCTGCAGCCCGAGCATCGCCATGAGCTGTTCGAGGATCCGCTCGATGCGCTGCTGCAGGCGGCCGAACTGGGCGGGATCACCGGTGGCGGTACCGCGATGTCCGACGAAGGCGAAGTCGAATACGGCGATATCGAAGTGGCACTGGTCGATGCCGCGGGCGTGCCGAAGCTGATCGACCTGCTGGAGCAGCTGGGTGCACCGAAGGGTTCGCAGATACAGGGCGCAGGCGAGGCCGATCGCAGCTTCGGCGTGACCGAGGGCCTGGGCATCTACCTCGACGGCCTGACCTTGCCGGACGAGGTGTACGAGCAGTGCGATTCGAACCATGTGTTCGAACAGCTGTCCGAGCGCATCGATGGCTTGGGCGAGATCTGCAGCTGGTGGCAGGGGCCGAGCGAGACCGCGCTGTACATGTATGGTCAGTCGTTCGAGGCGATGCGTGAGGCGATCGCTGAATTCGTCAGCAGCTACCCGCTGTGCCAGAACGCACGCGTGGTGCAGATCGCCTGAGCGTAGGCCTCTACCGGTAGGTGCCAACCTTGGTTGGCACGATGTCGTCGGTCGCGGAGAGCAGCCGAGCATGGCTCGGCTCTACAGAAGGGCGTTACCGACTTGCGGCCTGCTGCGCGTTCTCGCGCAGGGCCAGGTGCTTGCCCAGCTGGTAGCCGCCATAGAACAGCACGAACGCGGCGGCCACGGCCAGAAGAATGGCCCGTGGGGTGATCCGTGATGTCGGCTTGCGGTCCTGCACGCGCGTGCTCCCCGATGGCGGCAGCGTGCCGCGCAGCCAGCATGCGCCGTGGGTGGCAGTCGGAGCAAGCTCGGCGCTAGGACATGGCCGGACCCTGCACCTGCTCCCAGTCCAGCCCGAACTTGGCCAGATACTTGCGCAGGCGGTCGGCGTCGTTGGTGCTGGCGCGCTGCGTGCGCGAGACCGCAAACAGCTCACGCCCGGCAGCGGACAGCGACTTCGCGCGTGCACAGACCCGCACCACCTCTTCCAGCTGCACGCGATCGAAACGGTCCAGCGTGTCCACGGCATCGCCCAACAGTGCATCCAGCGGTGACGGCGCATCGCCGCCGCGCCACTGCGCCTGCAGGCGCGCGATCTCGTCCTCCACGCCCTCGATCTGGATGCGCCCGGCACTCGCCAAGGTGGCCAGGCGCATGATCGACGCGCCCAGGTCGCGGAAATTGCCGCGCCACGCGGCTTCCGGGCTGGTGGCAAATGCGAGATAGCGCGTGCGTGCCTCGACGTTGAAACGTACCCGCGCATGCTGGTCCTTCGACCAGCGTTCCAGCTCGAACTCGATGTTCGGTTCGATGTCTTCCATGCGCTGGGCCAGGCCCGGCAGGCGATAGGTCCACAGGTTGAGGCGGGCCAGCAGGTCTTCGCGGAAGCGGCCTTCCAGCACCGACTGCTGCAGATCGCGGTTGGTGCCGGCGATCAGCTGGAAGTCGCTCTCCACTTCGCGGTCGCTGCCTACCGGCAGGAACCGCTTCTCTTCCAGCGCCCGCAGCAGCATCGCCTGTTCGTCCTGGCCGAGTTCGCCGATCTCGTCCAGGAACAGCAGTCCCTGGTGGGCTGAGCGCAGCAGGCCGGCACGGTCGCTGGAAGCACCGGTATAGGCGCCCTTGGTATGGCCGAACAGGGTGCTCATCGCACCGTCGCCGCGCAGCGTCGCGCAGTTCACCTCGACGAAGCGACCCGGCAACTGGTGCTTGAGCTTCTTCAGCTCGAACACACGCTTGGCCAGCTGGCTCTTGCCTGCACCGGTCGGCCCCATCAGCAGCATCGGCGCGCGCGAGCGGGTAGCCACCGTTTCGATCTGCTCGATCATGCGGTTGAAGGCCGCGTTGCGGGTGGCGATGCCGCCCTTCAGCAGGTCGCGGTCCTGCAGCTGCTGCTGGGCGAAGCGCTGGGCGATATGGTCGTAGCGCGATAGATCGAGGTCGATGACCGCGTACGTGCCGGCGGCGCCGTCCTGCTTGCGCGGCGGCGAGGTCTGCAGCAGGCGCCCAGGGAAGTGCCGGCTCTCGGTCAGCAGGAACCAGCAGATCTGCGCGACGTGCGTGCCGGTGGTGATGTGGACGTAGTAGTCCTCCTCCTCCGGCTGGAACGGATAGCTGGCGAGGAAGTCATGCAGGGTGGCGTAGACCCCCTCGAATTCCCACGGATCTGCCAGGTAGGTGTCGTGCCGCTGCACGCTGATGCCCGGCGCCGCCTGCACCAGATCCTCGCAGACCACCCGCGCCAGCTTGCTGTAGCGGCGCTCATCCAGCAGCAGCTCGATGCGGTCGGGCAGGAAATCCTCATGCATGCCCAGCGACACCGTCGGGCGCCACTTCTGCCAGCGCCCCGGGCCCTCGCCCGCGTCGAGCTGGGTGCCGAGCATGCCAAAGACCACCTGCCGACGCGCCATATCCATTCCTATAAAAGATGCGCCAGAAATATATATCGTTTCGCCGCGTCTCGCTGATCAAAATAGCTCGATTCAAGAGAAATTCCATGAAAATCAATCGCATGGATACTTGCGAGAAAAGTTGGCACGGCCATTGCTCTATATCCAGCAAGACACGACGCGGGCTGTTCCCGCCGAGGACATCAGCATGGCCAACCCTTCGCTCTTCTCCTGGATGCGCACGCCGCAGCCGCCGCAGGCAGACACCGTCAATGAAGCCGGTGGCCTGGCCTACCGCCGCGACCCGCGCGCAGCGCTGGCGCTGTATGCGGCCACCGGGTGCCTGAACAACACTTTCTACAGCGACGCCGAAGCGCAGCTTCAGCAGGTGCTGGCGCTGACCGCGCAGGTCGAGCCGCGCTTCATCGCCCGCACCGCGCTGTACGCCCGCCAGGTCGCACACATGAAGGACATGCCGGCGCTGCTGCTGGCGGTGCTCAGCCTGCGTGACCCAGAGGCGTTCGCTCTGGCGTTTCCGCGGGTGATCGACAACGGCCGCCAGCTGCGCACCTTCGTGCAGATCATGCGCAGCGGCCAGGTGGGGCGCCGTTCGCTGGGCTCGCTGCCCAAGCGCAGGGTGCGTGAGTGGATCCAGCAGGCGTCGGCGGAAACGCTGGTGCGTGCGGCGATCGGCCAGCAGCCGTCGCTGGCCGATGTGATCCGCATGGTGCACCCGAAGCCGGCCAACGCCGAGCGCAAGGCGCTGTATGCCTGGATCATCGGTCGCGCGTACGACGAGGCGCAGCTGCCGGTGGTGGTGCAGACCTACGAAGCGTTCAAGCGTGATCCGCGCGGGCTGCCGCCGGACCTGCCGTTCCAGTACTACAGCACGCTGCCGCTGGATGCGGCGCAGTGGTCGGCACTGGCCCGCAATGCATCGTGGCAGTCGATGCGGATGAACCTCAACACGTTCGCCCGCAACGGTGTGTTCGATGATCCGGCGATGGTGCAGGTGATCGCAGATCGCCTGCGTGATCCGCAGCAGGTGCGTCGTGCCCGTGTACTGCCGTACCAGCTGCTGATGGCGTTCCACGCGGGCGCTGGCCTGCCGTTGCCGATCCTGGAAGCGCTGCAGGATGCGATGGAGATCGCCACGGCATCGGCGCCGGCATTGCCGGGGCGGGTGGTGGTGGCGGTGGACGTGTCCGGTTCCATGCAGTCGCCGGTAACCGGCTACCGCAAGGGCGCCAGTACCGCGGCACGCTGTGTGGACGTGGCGGCGCTGGTTGCAGCCTGCGTGCTGCGCGGGCAGCCGCAGGCCAAGGTATTGCCGTTCGATACCGAGGTGCGCCACGTGCGGTTGAACCCGCGCGACAGCGTGATGACGTTGGCCCGCCAGTTGGCGATCAACGGTGGCGGTACGTCGGTCAGCGCACCGCTGCAGTACCTCAACCTGAAGCGCGAGCCGGTGGACCTGGTGGTGATGGTGTCGGACAACGAGAGTTGGCGCGACACCCGCACCGGCGGCCAGACCGCGACGATGCTGCAGTGGGACGCACTGAAGCGTCGCTGCCCACAGGCTCGGCTGGTGTGCATCGACCTGCAGCCGGTGGCCAGCAGCCAGACCGTGCAGCGCGGCGACGTGCTGCACATCGGAGGCTTCAGCGATGCGGTGTTCGACCTGATCGCGCAGTACGCCGCTGCGGCCGAGGACGGCAGCAGCTGGGTCCAGCGCATCCAGGACATGGCGTTGTAAGGCGGCAAGGATGTCGCCACGGACCGCCCGGCTGGCAATGGGGCCAGCCGGGCAGGGCCAGGAATTCGTTTTTGCGGTGAATGCTGGTGGAACTACATTGGTTGTCCCTTCGGGGTCGGGTTCGAGTCCCGCGTTTCCTGCCTGTCGTGAGGAAGCAGACGTTCCACTTCCCTTGTCACCGCACCTTTTCAAACGGCACCGGCAACGGCGCCGATGCTTCACCGCCGGCCGTGCGAATGCCGGAGGAACTACAGCCTCTTAAGCTCCAGGTCGCGGGTTCGACTCCCGCCTGCCGCGGCAACGCGGCGGTAGCTCAGTGGTAGAGCAGGATGTTCCTCCAGATTCTTGTCGTGCTGCCGGCACCTTCGCTTTCGTTGCGCGGGGAATGCAGGTGGAACTACATCGGAAGCCCTTCGGGGTCGGGTTCAAGTCCCGGCCGTCCTCCACGGCAACGTGGGCGACGGAATGTTCCACCACCTTTGTCACCGCACCTTCTTTGTTTTTGCTTTGGATGAAAGGAAACATCACCATGACCACCCTCAATTACGACGTGATCCAGCAGCCGGGTGCTGTACCGATCAAGCTGTGGACCCGCGGCGTGCCGCTGGAAGACCAGGCGCGCGAGCAGCTGCAGAACATCGCCAGGCTGCCCTTCATCCACAAGTGGATCTCAGTGATGCCCGACGTGCACCTGGGCAAGGGCGCGACCGTGGGTTCGGTGGTGCCGACCATCGGCGCGATCATTCCTGCGGCGGTCGGCGTGGACATCGGCTGCGGCATGATCGCGGTGCGCACCACGCTGGTTGCCAGCGACCTGCCGGACAACCTGTCGGCCGTGCGCAGCGCGATCGAGCGGGCGGTGCCGCACGGCCGCAGCGTGACCCGCGGTGGCCGCGACAAGGGCAGCTGGGACACGCCGCCCGAACTGGCGGTGGAAGGCTGGGCGCAGCTGGTGGATGACTTCGCATTGATCTGCGAGCGTCATCCGCGCCTGAAGAACACCAACAACCTCAAGCACCTGGGAACGCTGGGTACCGGCAACCACTTCGTCGAGGTCTGCCTGGATCAGGAGCAGCGCGTGTGGTTCATGCTGCACTCCGGTTCGCGTGGCGTGGGCAATGCCATCGGCACCTACTTCATCGAGCTGGCCAAGCAGGAAATGCGCCGCTGGATGATCAACCTGCCCGACCAGGACCTGGCCTACCTGCCCGAGGGCAGCCAGCACTACGGCGACTACGTGTTCGCAGTGGACTGGGCGCAGCGTTTCGCGCGCATGAACCGCGAGGTGATGATGCGCAACGTGGTGGCTGCGGTGCGCACGGTGATCAGCAAGCCGTTCGAGGCCGAGGCCGAGGCGGTGAACTGCCACCACAACTACGTGAGCCGCGAGACCCACTTCGGCAAGGACGTGATGCTTACCCGCAAGGGCGCGGTGAGTGCGCGCAAGGGCGAACTGGGCATCATTCCGGGCAGCATGGGAGCCAAGAGCTTCATCGTGCGTGGCCTCGGCAACGAGGACAGCTTCCACAGCTGCAGCCACGGTGCCGGCCGCGTGATGAGCCGTACCCAGGCGCGCAAGCTGATCACCGTGGATGACCACGCCAAGGCCACCGCGCACGTGGAATGCCGCAAGGATGCGGAGGTGGTGGATGAATCGCCGGCGGCCTACAAGCCGATCGAGGCGGTAATGGAGGCCCAGCGCGATCTGGTCGAGATCGTGCACACGCTGCGCCAGGTGGTGTGCGTGAAGGGATGAAGCAACCCGTGCGCGGCGTACACTGCGCCGCGCACGGCAGCAGGGCCCGGCATCGAAACAACGGGCATGGAGGAACAGACAGATGGACATGATTGAACTGGATGGCGGGCAGGGTGGCGGACAGCTGCTGCGCTCGGCACTGACATTGAGCCTGTGCACCGGCACAGGCTTCACGCTGCACAACATCCGCGCGATCCGGCGCAAGCCGGGATTGATGCGCCAGCACCTGACCGCGGTGAACGCCGCGGCGCGGGTCGGCAACGCGTGTGTGCACGGTGCGGAACTGGGCGCTACCTCGCTGCGCTTCGAGCCGGGGGCGGTGAGCGCTGGCGACTATCATTTCGCGACCGGCAGCAGCGGCTCGGCAACGCTGGTGCTGCAGACCGTGCTGCCGGCATTGTGGCGCGCGCAGGGGGCGTCGCAGCTGCGCCTGGAAGGCGGTACCCACAACCCACTGGCGCCCAGTGCGGACTTCATCGCCGAAAGCTATCTGCCGGCACTGCAACGGATGGGCGTGCAGGCGTCGATGCAGCTGCTGCAGCACGGCTTTCACCCGGCAGGCGGTGGCGTGATGGAGGTGCAGGTGCAGCCGTGCGCAGCGCTGCAGCCGCCGTCGCTGGAGGTGCGTGCGCCGTTGCAGGGAATCGAGGCACAGGTGCTGATGTCCGGCCTGTCCACCGGCATCGGCCTGCGCGAACTGCAGGTGCTGGCCGAGACGCTGGGCGTGGACCCGCATCCGCGCAACGTGCAGTCGATACGGCCGGCGCTGGGACCGGGCAACGTTGCCCTGGTGCGCGTGCGGCATGGCGACCACGTGGAGGTGTTCAGCGGGCATGGCGAGCGCAGTGTCTCCGCCGAGCAGGTCGGCGCGCGCCTGGCCGGGCAGGTGAAGCAGTACCTGGACGGCGCGGGTGCCGTTGGCGAGTACCTGTCCGACCAGTTGCTGCTGCCGATGGCGCTGGCGGGCGGCGGTGCGTTCACCACCCACGTGCTGAGCGATCACCTGGTCAGCAATGCGCGGTTGATCGAGAAATTCCTGCCGGTGGAATTCGACTGGCAACCGCACGAGGGTGGCTGGCGGGTGAAGGTGGAGGCCTGAGTGCCCGCCGCTACCGGAGCATCCCAGCCGCGTGTCGATCCTGGGCATGTTGCGCCGGCCGATGCCCGGCCGCGCATCGGCCGATCCACCCGCGCTGCGCAGACAGGCGTGCGCGCTGCCGGATTGATCCTGCGCAAGGCACGATCTCCACATCGGGTATGTAATGGTGTCGTTCCCACTGGGTAGATCATCGCGGAGCCCCACCATGTACAAGCGCATCCTGATCGCCACCGATGGCTCGGAGCTGGCCGACAAGGGCCTGGCCAAAGGCCTGGAGCTGGCCAAGGACCTCAACGCCGAGGTCGACATCGTCACCGTCTCCGAGCCATGGGCCGTCGGCATGTACGACGCCATGGGCTGGAGCGTGGGTTACATGAACAGCCCGGAGTACAAGGCCGACCGCGAGGAAGGCGCGCAGAAGGTGCTGCAGCCTGCCCTGGCCAAGGCGGTCGAGCAGGGCATCACCGCCAATCCGGTGCATGTGCTGGACCGCTATGCGGCCGACGGCATCATCGAGACGGCGGGCCAGCGCAACAGCGACCTGATCGTGATGACCTCGCACGGCCGCCGCGGCGTCACCCGCGTGCTGCTGGGCAGCCAGACCGCCGAGGTGCTGGCGCGCAGCACGCTGCCGGTGCTGGTCATCCGCTGATACAGAAGCGTTCCCGGGGAGGGGACCCGACGCCGGCCGCAGGATGCGCGCCGGCGTTGTTTTTTCCGGCGCCCGGCGGATAAGGCCACCGAAACATCCAGTAGATCCACCCCATGGGTGGATGGACATCGCCGATCGTCTTGATGGGGTCAGAGCCCTTTCCTGCGGAAAGGGATCCGACCCCGGTCACATCACCAGCTGTACAGCTTCCAGTACACCGGCGACACACCATCCTTGTCGTTGTCGAAGCGGCCATCGCCGTTCTTGTCGTACATGTAGAACGGCGCGCCGCGTGCCGGTGTCACCTTGACCATGCGCAGCTGGCCGGACACCCGGTACTCCTCGATGGTGTCACCGTTGTCCATGGTGCGCTTGGAGACATCGGCGCCCTTGACGTCCACCGGGGGCGCGCCGGCGCCGCCCATGCTGGCGCAGCCAGCGAGCAGGAGCACGGAAGCCAGCATCAGGGTTTTCATCGGCGGGGCCTTTGCCTGGAAAGAGCCTTGATTATGCCCCATCGTCGCGTCACTGCCGTGTCGCCTCGGTGCAGGCGTGGGCGCGTAGAATCGTCGCATGAGCAGATTAGTCCTGATCGACGGGTCCAGTTACCTGTACCGCGCGTTCCACGCGCTGCCGCCCCTGTCCAATGCACAGGGTGAGCCCACCGGCGCGCTGTTCGGCGTGGTCAACATGCTGCGCTCGACGCTGAAGGAACGCCCGGCCTACGTCGCGTTCGTCGTCGATGCCCCCGGCAAGACCTTCCGTGACGACCTGTACGACCAGTACAAGGCCAACCGCCCGCCGATGCCCGACGAACTGCGCAGCCAGGTCGAGCCGATGTGCCGCATCGTCGAAGCGCTGGGCATCAGCATCCTGCGCATCGATGGCGTGGAGGCCGACGATGTGATCGGCACCCTGGCCCTGCAGGGCGTCGCACAGGACCTGAAGGTCACCATCTCGACCGGCGACAAGGATTTCGCCCAGCTGGTCCGGCCGGGCATCGAACTGGTCAACACCATGACCGGCAGCCGCATGGATTCGGACGCGGCGGTGATGGACAAGTTCGGCGTGCGTGCCGACCAGATCGTCGACCTGCTGGCGCTGATGGGCGACACCGTGGACAACGTGCCCGGGGTCGAGAAGTGCGGGCCGAAGACGGCGGCCAAGTGGCTGGCCGAATACCAGCACCTGGACGGGGTGATCGCGGCCGCGCCGACCATGAAGGGCAAGATCGGCGAGAACCTGCGCGCCGCGCTGGAGCGCCTGCCGTTGAACAAGGAGCTGGTGACCATCCGCACCGATGTCGCGCTGGACGCCAGCCCGACCACGCTGGCCCTGCGTGATCCGGACGTGCCCACGCTGGGCGAGCTGTACCTGCGTTACGGCTTCACCCAGGCGTTGAAGGAACTGGGTGGGCCGGTACCAGCGCCTGCGGTGGCCAACGACGCGACGCCGAGCCTGCGTGGCACCGCGGCCGGCTTTGCCCGTGGCAGCGCCGAAGCGCCGCCGGCGGGCGAACTCGATCCGGCGCTGTCGGCGCCTGGCGAGTACGAGACCGTGCTGACCACCGAGCAGCTGCAGGCCTGGGTCGCACGCGTGCAGCAGGCCGATCTGATCAGCTTCGATACCGAGACCGATGCGCTGGATGCGATGCGCGCGCGGTTGGTGGGCATCAGCCTGGCGGTGGAGCCGGGCAAGGCCGCCTACATCCCGGTCGGCCATGACTATCCGGGCGCGCCGGCACAGCTGCCGCTGGCACAGGTGCTTGATGCACTGCGGCCGGTGCTGCAGGACCCGGCGAAGAAGAAGCTGGGCCAGCATGGCAAGTACGACCTGCACGTGCTGCGCCGCCATGGCGTGGACGTGCAGGGCTACCACGACGACACCATGCTCGAGAGCTTCGTGCTCAATTCCACCGCCACCCGCCACGACATGGATTCGCTGGCCCTGCGTTACCTGGGCTACAACACCATCAAGTTCGAGGAGGTGGCCGGCAAGGGCGCCAAGCAGATCTCGTTCTCGCAGGTGGGCATTGACGAGGCCAGCCGCTACGCCGCCGAAGACGCCGACATCACCCTGCGCCTGCACCACGCGCTGCAGCCGCAGCTGCTGGCCGAACCGACCCTGGACAGCGTGTACCGCAGCATCGAGATGCCGCTGGTGCCGGTGCTGACCAGCATCGAAGCCAACGGCGTACGGATCGACACCGACGAACTGCGCCGGCAGAGCCAGGACCTGTCCTCGCGCATGCTGGCCGCGCAGCAGAAGGCCACCGAACTGGCCGGACGCAGCTTCAACCTGGATTCGCCCAAGCAGCTGCAGGCGGTGCTGTTCGACGAGCTGAAGCTGCCGGCGGTGGTGAAGACCCCCAAGGGCCAGCCCAGCACCAATGAAGAGGCGCTGGAGGCGATTGCCGAGCAGCACGAGCTGCCGCGGGTGATCCTCGACTACCGTGGCCTGGCCAAGCTGCGCAGCACCTATACCGACAAGCTGCCGGAGATGGTCAACCCGGACACCGGCCGGGTGCACACCAGCTACCACCAGTCCGGCGCCGCCACCGGCCGCCTGTCCTCGTCCGATCCGAACCTGCAGAACATCCCGATCCGCACCGAGGATGGCCGCCGCATCCGCCGCGCGTTCATCGCCCCGGAAGGTTTCCAGCTGCTGGCGGCCGACTATTCGCAGATCGAGCTGCGGATCATGGCCCACCTGTCCGGAGACCCGGGCCTGGTGCGCGCCTTCGAGCAGGGCGCCGACGTGCATCGCGCCACCGCCGCCGAGGTGTTCGGCCGCACCCTGGAAGAAGTGACCAGCAACGAGCGTCGCGCGGCCAAGGCGATCAACTTCGGCCTGATGTACGGCATGAGCGCGTTCGGGCTGGCCCGCAACCTCGGCATCGACCGCGGCCAGGCGCAGGACTACGTGGCGCTGTACTTCAGCCGCTACCCGGGCGTGCGCGACTTCATGGAGCGCATGCGCGAGCAGGCCCGGGAGCAGGGCTACGTGGAGACCCTGTTCGGTCGCCGCCTGTACCTGAACGACATTCATGCACGTAACCAGGGCCTGCGTGCCGGCGCTGAACGTGCGGCCATCAATGCGCCGATGCAGGGCACGGCCGCCGACATCATCAAACGCGCCATGGTCGCGGTGGACCAGTGGCTGCGTGACAGCGGTGCCCCGGCGCGGATGATCCTGCAGGTGCACGATGAACTGGTATTCGAAGCCGAGACAGGATTCATTGAAGAGCTGCGCAGCAACGTCGTGCAGCACATGTCGCAAGCGGCACAATTGCGCGTGCCGCTGGTGGTTGATACCGGCACCGGCAGTAACTGGGATGAGGCGCACTGAGTCGCATTCAGGCCGAAAACGCCGTGAATTCGTTCATTTGCGTGATATTTCTGACTCGAACATGAATGTTTCCCTGAGGGGTGCTTATTAAATTGGGCCCCTTCACGAACCGTTAGTGTTCGGAGTGCTTCTATAACTCCCGACAGGCGCAACGCCTGTTGTGGATCTCTCCCATCCCCTGGAGCAGATCTCGGAACGGGGGCTCCTCCCCAAGCACCCGTTCCCCGGCCCCGTTGACCTCCCCCTGGTCAGCGGGGCTTTTTATTTGTGCGCTGCTGCGCCACGCTGGGCCATCGCTCAGCAGGGGAACCCGCAATGCCCGATCTGTTCGCCCTGGCAATGCCTTGGTGGGAATTCATCCTGCGCGCGGTGGTGGTCTATGCCGTGGTACTGGGCATGGTCCGGCTCAGCGGCAAGCGCGCGCTGGGGCAGGTCACGCCGTTCGACGTGCTGCTGATCGTGCTGCTCGGCAACGCGGTGCAGAACGCGTTGCTGGGCACCGATACGTCGCTGGCCGGTGGCCTGCTGCTGGCCGCCACGCTGATCCTGCTGAACTACGGCGTGGGCTGGATCACCGCCCGCAGCCGCCGCATGGAACGGCTGATCGAGGGCGAACCGGTGGTGATCGCGCGCAACGGCAAGCTCTTCGACAGCGTGCTGCGGCGCGAGCTGGTCAGCCGCGCCGATTTCGAGGTCGCCATGCGCCAGCAGAGCTGTATCGGCGTGGAAGAGGTGGAACTGGCCCTGCTGGAAACCAACGGCCACATCACCATCATTCCCAAGCGCAAGGACGATTGACGCGCGCCACAGCGTGGGCCGGAGGCAGTACTCCTGCGACCCACGCCGACACGGTTTACTGTTCGGCCGCCTGCGCCTTCATGCCCGCCCAGTCACGTGTGGCGTCCACATCGCAGGCTACATGGGTGCCCTTGCCGTCCTTGGCGCAGATCGCCGCCATCGTCTGCGGTACCTTGGGGTCGGCGGTGTGTGCATAGCCTGCGGCGAGCCCCAGGCAGCCATCGCGCACGCCGGCGCTGCACAGCTTGATGAAATAGGGCTGGGCCTGCGCCCACTTCTCGGCGTTGTGCAGTTCCTCACCCGCGACCTTGCAGCCAAGCAGCTTGCCGTCGTTGCAGCATGACGCGGCGCCGCCCTTGCGGGCCAGGGTCGGGCAGTCCAGCGGCTGCGGGATCTCCACGAATGCCGGCGGCGGCTGGCAGCTCGTCGCGGACTTGTCCATGCGCTGGTAGTAGCCGTAGCGGTTGTCCTTGTCCATCCCGGCCAGGGTTCCGTTGCTCAGTGGCTGCAGTACGAAATCGCTGCCGACGTCACGACGGATCAGGATCCTGCCGTCCTGCACGCGTGCGCGCAGGCGGGTGCCGACACCCTCCACTTCGACCAGGCCGGCATCCAGGAACCGCAGCGACGACAGCAGGCCAAGCTCGGCCTCGAAGCGGCCGCAGGGAAGCGCGGTAGCTGCGACCGGGGTCAGCGCCGACGGCGCCAGCGGGGTCAGCATCGCCAGGCCCTTGGCCGGGCCGCAGGCGTAGGTGCCCTCGCGCTGCGCGCACGAGCGCTGCAGGGCCTGCTGCGCCTGCTGCAGGCGTCCGCCGTTCCACAGCGCCTCGGCCACGTTGCTGCAGAACGACTCGCCCTGCTGCTGCGCGCACAGCGCCGCCAGTTCATCCAGCTGCGCTGCTGGCAGCGGTGCGTCCAGGGTCTGCTCCAGGCCCATCACCGCCCTGCCCATCAGCTCGCCGGCCATGGCCTTCATGACGGCCATGCAGGCTTCCCCCTCCTCGGGCGATGCGTCATCGCGGCAGTAGGGTGGCATCTGCGGCTCGGCCCGGGCACGCTGCGGTTGCGCCGCCGTGGCCTGGCGCTGGTAGGTCTCCTGCAACTGGGTGCAGGCCACCTCCACGCCCTCGCGGCACCAGGCGTGCAGCTGCGTGGGCGCGGCCTCGGGCAGTGCCTCCAGGCAGTCACTGGTGTCGGCCATGCAGCTGCCTTCGACCATCTCCGGTACCGGCTTGCAGGCGGCCGCTGCTTTCAGGTGGAACGTGTGGTACCCGCCGGTGACCGTGCGGTCGTTGTCGCTGAACTCCCAGTTCTCCAGGCGACCGGTGGACAGGTTGCCGGTGCCCAGCAGGTTGTCCTGGCGTACCAGCCGCAGCCGCTCCGTGGCCTGGTAGGGGCCCGAAAGGAAGCCGTGGGCTTCGCTTTCGATGGTCAGGCTGGCGTTGCCATCGTCCTGCAGGTAGGTGCCACAGGCCATCGACTGCGCGGCCACCGGCAGGCTGGGCACGGCCAGCGCGAGCAGCAGCATGAGGCGCCAGGTGGTCATCCGGCGGCGTGGGGAAACAACAACGGGCATCACGGTCTTCCTTGATTCAAGACAAGAGGGGGAAATGAAGCGGAGCACGCCGCAGCGCGGGCGGTGGTTCACACAACTGCCCGGATTGCGCAGCGGCAACGCGTGCAGCGTCCGGTGCCCGAAGCGCCTACAGCCAGTCGCGTGGCACCAGGTAATCGGCCAGGCGCGCTTCGGCGCTGCCGTCTTCCGGGGTAAACCCGTACTCCCAGCGCACGCGCGGGGGCAGGCTCATCAGGATGCTCTCGCTGCGGCCGCCACTCTGCAGGCCGAACAGCGTGCCGCGGTCGTAGACCAGGTTGAACTCGACGTAGCGGCCACGGCGGTACAACTGGAACTCGCGTTCGCGCTCGCCGTACGGCGTGTCCTTGCGCTGCTGCACGATCGGCAGATACGCATCGAGGAAACCATCGCCGACCGCGCGCAGGTAGGCGAAATCACGCTCGAAATCGCCGTGCAGGTCGTCGAAGAACAGACCGCCCACGCCACGTGTTTCGTTGCGATGGCGCAGGAAGAAGTACTCGTCGCACCAGCGCTTGTGCGCGGCGTAACGTTCGTCGCCGAAGGGCGCGCATAGATCGCGCGCGACCTGGTGCCAGTGCTGCACGTCCTCGTCGAACGGGTAGAACGGGGTCAGGTCGAAGCCACCACCGAACCAGCTGGCCACCACCTCGCCATCGCGCTGCGCCTGGAAGAAGCGCACGTTGGCATGGGTGGTCGGCACATAGGGATTGAGCGGGTGGAACACCAGCGACACACCGGTGGCGCGCCATGAGGCGCCGGCCAGCTCCGGGCGGTTGGCCGAGGCCGACGGCGGCAGCCGGCTGCCGGCCACGTCGGAGAAGCCGATGCCGGCCTGCTCGAACACCGCACCGTCGCGCAGCACGCGGGTGCGCCCGCCACCGCCCTCGGCACGCTGCCACAGGTCTTCCTGGAAGCGGGCCCGGCCATCGGCGGCCTCGATCGCCGCACAGATGCGGTCCTGCAGGTCGGTGAGGTAGGCGCGCACGCGCTCGAATTCGTTCATGGCGCGTACTTTACCGCAGGGCCCGGCCAGGCAAGCTCCCTTACTGCTTGTGGTTGGGGGTGCGTGGGGCCGGTCTGGTCCGATCCTCGTGCGCGGACTGTTCCTGGACCGCGCGGTCCAGAGCCTGGCCGAACTCCAGCAACCCCCAGTTGCGCGTCGCCAGCACGTCGCAGGCTACATGGCGGCCACTACCATCGGCCTCGCAGATGGCCTCAAGCATGGGGCGGGCGTCTACCCTGCTGCTGTTCTCCATGACGCTGACCAGGTTCTCACAGCCCTCGCGGATACCGGCCTGGCAGACCTTCTGGTAATGCTGGCTGGCCTCCACCCACTTCCCGTTCAGCGCGGCGCGACTGCCCAGCACGTGGCAGCCCTGCATCCTGCCGGCGGCGCAGCAGGCTTCGGCTTCACCGTCGATGGGCGCGCGCGGGCAGTCCTGCGGGAACGGAGTTTCGTCGAACACCAGTGGCGCGCTGCACTGTGCATTGCCCGGTTGCCGCTGGAACCGCTGGAAACGCGTCGAATCGTCCAGCCCCAGCAAGTCGCCGTTGGCCAACGGCTGCAGTACATAGTCAGCCCCACGCTCGTGGCGCATGCGGATCTGGCCGTCCTGTACGCGCGCGCGTACTCGCGAGCCGAAGCCAACCTCCACCATGCCACCGTCGCCGAAAGTCAGTTCGTCCATCAGCCCGCCGGAGGCCGCATAGTGGCCACAGGGCACGGCGGCGGCGGGGTGCTGCACCAGCGCTTCGCCCAGCTGCAGCAACGCGGACGCCTGACGGCACGATCGCTCGTCGCCGCCGTCGCAGGCCACCTGCAAGGCCGCCCGGCCTTGCTGAAAATTGCCGGCGGTCCACTGCAGCTTGGCGACATCCTCGCAGAAGCCACTTTCGCCCACCTTCGTGCAGAGCCCCTGCAGGCGTTGCAGCCGAGTATCCGACAGTGTGGGCTTGACTGCAGGCGAAAACACTTCAACCATGCTGGCCGCCATCGAGGCCGTGCGAATGGCGGTGTCGACTGCCTCGACGAGCTCGGGCCGCTCTTCCAGAATGGCCATGCAGGCCTCGGCGTCGGCAGCAGGGTCATCGTCGCGGCACTGGCGGGGGAAATCCATCTCGGCCATCGCCTTTTCCATGGTGGCCTGTATCACCGCGATCTGTGCTTCGGTCGGCGTATCGCTGCCGGGGGCCTGGTCGGCCTTGCGATAGCGATCGGGCAGGCGCTGGCAGAGTAGCGGAACGCCTTCGGCGCAGCCCGATTCCAGTGCCGGAAGGCTCAGCTCATGGTGGTTGTAGAGGCACTGCCGGGCGTCGGCCAGGCAGCTGCCGGGCGTATGTTCGACCGGGGGCAGGCACGCGGCCGGCTGGATCAGGCGGTAGCGTTTGCCGTCCCTATGCAGGGCGCGACCATCGCGCTGGACCTCCAGTTCAGAGACGAGGCCGAAGGTGAGATCAACCAGATTGAGGGTGCCTTCGCTGCGCTGGACAACGAAGGGCCGATCGGAGATGTAGCTGCCTTTCTCGACCCCGCGGTCAGGCCCATCCACGCGCAGCTGGTTGCCGCCGCCTTCGGCCTCGAAAACGCCGCAGCGTGGCAGGCCGGATGCGGCGGCCTGTTGGGCGCAAAGCAGCAGGGACAGCAACGCGATGCAGCGCGGAAGCCGGTTGCGCGGAGCGTAAGCAGACATGTCGAGGCCACAGCAGAAAGACGCGGGCCACGATAGCCAGCCCATCCCGATCCGCAATCAAATCCGCCAGAACGCAGGACCTGCCGTCGCGGCTTCAGCGCCGGGCGGGTCGTTCGCGACAAAACTGCGGGGCGCCCGGAGGACGTCGGTAACGCTGGTATCCGGTAAGCGCGTCCAGCCCCAGCAGATCGCCATTGGCCAGCAGGCCCAGCACGTAATCGGCGCCATTGTCGTGGCGTATGTGAAGGGTGCCGTCCAGCAGCAGCGCGCGCACGTCCTGCGTATCGACCCTGGCCCGCCCGGCATCGTCGAACGTGAGCGTGTCCAGGCTGCCACCATCGGCCTGATAGCGGCCGCACGGCACCTGCAGGAGCGGCACCAGGCGTAGATCGGCACCGAGTTCACGCAATGGTGCGGTACGTTCGCAGGCGCTGACGCGCCCCGCATCGCAGACCACCTGCAGGGCCTGCACCGCCAGCGCAGGTTCCAGCGCAATCAACTGTTGTTCGGCCACTTCGACGCAGAAGCGGCCACTGCGGTGCTGCAGGCACAGCTGCTGCAGGTGATCGCGTGCAGCGGCCCCAAGGCGCGAATCCAGTGTGTCTTCGTCTTCCTGCTGCAGGCGTTCACCTACCCGCTGCATGGCGGCAACCAGCGCATCATCGGTCAGCGCCTCGCACGCCCGTGGGTCATGCCCGGGCGTGTGTTCGCGGCAGACGGGCGGGCGCTCGAAGCGCGCGGGGCCGATGTCGTCGCTTCCCACCGCAGTCACTGCATCGCGCAGCTGTCGCAGCACCGTCGAGCAGCCCGCGCCAACGCCTTCGCTGCACGCGCGTTTGGCCTGGCCGGGCGAGGCCGTGGGCAGCTGCGCGATGCAGTGGCTGCCGGCGGCGCGGCAGCTGCCGTCCATCGCGGTGGGTTCGATGGCGCAGGCGCGCGCCTGGCGCAGGGTGTAGACCGTGACGACGTCGTCCTCGATGCGCTGCCCATCGGCACTGATCCGGATCGGCTCCGCCACGCCATCGTCGAGCATGACCAGCCGGGTCCGCGCCGCACTGCGATCGACCCACAGCGGCTCCGGCTCACTGATGTGGTTGTGGCGGTAGCCGGTACTGGGCGTGGTGAACACAAGCGCCATGCCGCCATCGGTACTGCGGTATTCGCCACACCGCAGCGCATCGGCACCGGCAGGCAGTGCGATGAGCAGGAACAGGGTGGGCAGGAAGTTCAACAAACGCATGCGACGGTCCTTGTCGTGCGGGAAAGAGATAGGGCTCAGCGGAAACGCGCGCGGATATCCGGCCGCAGCAGGCGCCAGCCCAGCCAACCCTGCAGCCCCGCGAACAAGACCGAGGTGCCGACCAGTGTCAGGGTGAACAGCACGCGCTGCACCTGCAGCTCATGCTGCGCTGTCGGGTCGCTGGCGAGCAGCGCGATGAATACCAGCAGCAGGCGGTCCATCCACCAGGCGATCACGAAGTTGGCCAACGCACTCAGGCCCAGCATCCACACGTAGGCCCACAGGCCCCATCGTCGCCCGCGCCACAGGCCCCAGCTGGCCAGGGTCGAGACCAGGCAGAGCAGGGCAACAAGCAGCGAGGTGGCCGCCGGGTGTTTCAGCATCCACCACAGGCTGCCGTCGAGCTGCTGCTCCCACGCCACTGTTACCAGCGTCATCCAGAACTCGGTGCGGGCCAGTGCAGCGGCCATCAGCGCCTGCGCGAGGAAGTAGAGGGTGACCAGCAGGCACAGCCAGAACGAGCCCTGCGCCATCGCGGCGACCCAGTTGTTGGGTGGCGGTGGGGTGGGCGCGGGAATCGGGGGAATCGAGGCTGACATCCGTTGTCCGGGTGAGCGATGCCCGCCTCGTCAGCGGGCCGTCGCCAGGGCAGCGACCGCTGGCAGGATATGGTGTTCGCTCAAGGGTGCCAAGGGCCGGCCGTGCGGCGGCTGCAGCGGTACCCAGGCCAGTTCGGCGATCTCCGCACGTGCGCACGGCTCACCTTCGATCCACACCCGCCAGGCCTGTGCCTGCACGCGGTGGCCGGGCTCGTTCACCGCCCAGTCCTCGAACGTGCCCAACGGCAGCGCCGAGGCGGCATCCAACCGCACGCCCAGTTCCTCGTGCAGTTCGCGTGCCAGTGCCTGCAGCGGCGC
This sequence comes from Stenotrophomonas sp. 82F1, assembly GCF_056861525.1. Classification (NCBI taxonomy): domain Bacteria; kingdom Pseudomonadati; phylum Pseudomonadota; class Gammaproteobacteria; order Lysobacterales; family Lysobacteraceae; genus Stenotrophomonas; species Stenotrophomonas sp. 82F1. The sequence goes on along the minus strand of NZ_JBSPUD010000004.1, from coordinate 249,525 downwards.
CTCGCCCGGGTCGGGCTTGCCGCCCGGCTGGATGAAGCGGCTGGCACCGTGCTTGCGCACCACCAGCGCCCGGCCGCGATCATCGAGGATGACCGCGGCCACGATGTGGATCGTGGCCGCGGCAGCACTCACTTCAGGTTCTGCTCGAACAGCTTGAGGATGCGCTTGTACTGGTCCAGCCAGGAGTCGGCACGCACGTAGCCGTGGCGCTCCAGCGGGTACGGCGCGATCGACCAGTTGTCCTTGTGCAGCTCGATCAGGCGCTGGGTCAGGTTCACCGAATCCTGGAAGAACACGTTGTCGTCCATCATGCCGTGGGCGATCAGCAGGTTGTCCTGCAGGTTCTGCGCGTACTCGATCGGCGACGACACGCGGTACGCCTCCGGATCGATGTCCGGGGTGTTGAGGATGTTGCTGGTGTAGCCGTGGTTGTACTGGTGCCAGTCGACCACCGGGCGCAGCGCGGCACCGGCCTTGAACGTGCCCGGCGAGCGGAACAGCGCCATGAAGGTCATGAAACCGCCATAGGAACCGCCGTAGATGCCGGCATGGTCACGGTCACCCTGCTGGGTGTCGACCAGCCAATCCAGGCCGTCCTTGTAGTCTTCCAGTTCCGGATGGCCCATGTTGCGGTAGATCGCCGTGCGCCAGTCGCGGCCATAGCCCTCGCTGCCGCGGTAGTCCATGTCCAGCACGATGTAGCCCTTCTGCACCAGCAGGTTGTGGAACATCTGCTCGCGGAAGTAGGCCGGGTAGCGCTGGTGCACGTTCTGCAGGTAGCCGGCACCGTGCACGAACATCACGATCGGGTACTTCTTCCCCGGTTCCTTGTTTTCCGGCTCGTAGTACTTGGCCCAGACCACGCCGGCGCCGTGCTTGGACGGCACCGCCACCAGCTTCGGCTGGACCCACTGGCGCGCCTTGTACTCGGCGGTGCGGGTATCGGTCAGCACGCGCGCCTGGCCAGCGCCGGTGCTCGGCACCACCGCCAGCTGCGCAGGCAGGTAGGCACCGGAGTAGCGCACCAGCAGCTGCTGGCCGTCCGGCGACAGCGAGAAGTCTTCCACGCCATTGAGGTTGGTCAGCTCGCGCACCTGGCGGGCGGCGGTATCGACCGCGCAGACTTCGTAGTCATGCGGGGCCTGCTGGTTGCACAGGAAGTAGAAGCCCTTGCCGTCCGCCGACAGCACCGGCGCCGAGGTCTCCCACTTGCCACTGGTCAACGCCTGCGGCTTGCTGCCACCGGCCTGGGTGTACAGGTGCGAGAAGCCCGATTCCTCGGACAGCAGCCACAGCGTGCGGCCATCGGCCATCCAGCCGAAATCGTTGAAGCCCCAGTTGATCCAGGCGTTGTCGGTCAGCCGGTGGCGGTTCTGCACGCGGCCGTCGGCAGCGGCAACGCTGACGATCCAGCGATCCTTGTTGTCGTTGGCGCGCAGCATCACCGCGGCCTGCTGGCCATCAGCGCTCCAGCGGATGCCACCGCCCATGAAGTCGCTCATCACCTGCACACTGCGCTCGCCCTTCAGCGCGTCCTTGCCGGCCTTGCGGCGCAGCTCGGCCAGCGGATCGGTGCCGATGCCCGGCAGGCTGGACAGCGACAGCTTCTCGGCCTTGCCGCTGCGTACATCCACGAACCACAGGGTGTGCGGCTCGAAGCCGTTGCGGCCGACGCGGGTGCGGGTGTCCTCGGTTTCCTCGTAGCCCGACTCGGTCACGTACAGCGGCATCTTGCCGCCGCGGCCGTCATCGAAGTCCTTCGGCTTGGTGGTCACGATCAGGTGGCCCAGGTCCGGCGACAGCACGCTGTCGACGATCTCCACGTCGGCGCCGAGGAACACCGGGCCAGGTGCGCGGGTCGGGTCGGCCTGGCGCCAGCGCTGGTCCTGGTCCTTCAGCGCCTCGCGCTGTTCGCGGTCGCGGCGCAGGGTTTCCAGCGTGCGCAGCTGCTGGTCGCGCAGCACGTCGGCCTTCGGCGGCGTGCTCGGATCCTTGTCGGCCTTCAGGCTGGCCACCTGCTGCACACCGCTGGCGGCGGTCCAGTGGAACCAGTTCTGGCCGACGCGCCAGATCACGCCGTTGTCGGCAGCGAAGTTCACACCGGCAGCGCGTTCGTTGCTGCGGGTCAGCTGGGTCAGCGCGCCGCTGCGCAGGTCGCGGACGAACACGTCGCCGTTGCGCACGAAGGCGCTGCGGCTGCGGCTGCGGTCATAGACCGGATCGGCCACGTCGAGGCTGCCGCGCTGGTCATCGGCCACCTGTGCGGCCACGCCACCGGCCACCGGCTGGCGGAAGGTGTCGCGCACCGGGCTGCCGTTGCGCTTGAGCTGGTATTCCACCTGCTGGCTGTTCCACGACCACCAGGCCTTCTCCACCGGCGGACCGATCCAGTCCGGATCGGCCATGGCCTGTTCGATGGTGATCGGCGTCGGCGCGGCCTGGGCGGCCGGAGCGGCCAGCACGGCAGACAGCAGGAGGGACAGGGGCAGCACTCGGGACATGGGCGGACAGCACCAGAAGAGGAAACCGGGCAAGCGTAGCAGCCGCAAGGGCCGGGGGAGGGGGCCACAGGTCATGGCAGCGGGATCGGCAAAGCGGTGCAACCGGTCGGCAGGGTCGCGCATCCAATCTCCTGAACCCGCATCATCCAGCGGACAGGAGCACGACCATGCAGGAACTCATCCCGATCACTCTCTTCATCTGCACCGCCTATGCGATCCATGCCATCGCCGATGCGCGTGCGCGCAGCAAGCTGGTGGCGCCGCACGTGCCGGAAGAGGTGATCCGCTCGCTGGCGGTATTGGAAGAGGAGCGCCGCCGCCAGGGCGCGCTGCGCTGGGGCATCAGCCTGGTGTGCCTGGCACTGGCCATGGCGCTGCTGGAGGCGATCGGTGCACGCGACCTGACGTTCGGCGCCGCCGCCGCGATGGTCGGCAGCGCCGGCCTGGGTCAGCTGCTGGCCTGGTACTTCACCCGCCCCGCAGCACGCAAGGGCTGAGCCGGCGCATGTTGCGGGCACAGGAGGAGCCCCACGCATGAGCCTGCTGGGGGAAGCGCTGGCCGCATTGCGGGGGCGGCATCGACAGGATGCCGCGGCCGCGACCACCCCTGCCGAGCCGCTGGATGCGGACCAGGCGCTGGTGCGCGCCATCATCGACGGCTCGCAACCGGCCTTCGAGCAGCTGGTGGAAACACACCAGCGCACCTGCGCGCATGTGATCGACCGCATGGTCGGCGACCGCGACCAGGTGGCCGACCTGCTGCAGGAAACGTTCCTGGCGGTATTCCGCCAGCTGCACCGGTTCCGTTTCGAATCCTCGCTGCGTACCTGGATTTCGCGCGTGGCCTACACCACCGCGCTTCAGTACCTGCGACGGCGGCGGCTGGAGGCGCAGTGGATGGTGGCGGTGGAAGCGCCCGAGGAACTGGGGATTGGTGACGACGGGCCGGGCCCGGCGGAAATCAGCGAGACATTGCAGGCCGGCCGCCACCTCGGGGCGGCGCTGGAACGATTGAGTGCGCCGCAGCGCCTGATCGTAGGCCTGCACTATCTGGAGGATTTCGATCTGGCCGAGATCGAACAGGTGACCGGCCTGGCCCGCGGTACCATCAAGAGCCACCTGTACCGTGCGCGCCAGGTCCTGAAGCAGGAACTGGTGCGGCACGCCACCGCCGGAGAGCTGCTGTGAACCGACCGACCGATTCCCGTGATGCGGAAGAGCGCGCGCTGGCAGAGGCGTTGCGTGAGCAGGCGCAGCAGGAAGAGACACCGGATGTGAGTGAGGCGCTGCGGAAGCGCATTGTCTCCGAATCGCGCGATAGCGGCGTGGGCTATGTCGTGGTGCAGGTGGTGTTGCTGGGGGCGCTTGTGGCTGGGGGCGTCTGGTACTTTTGGCGCTGAGAGGCTGATTGATAAGACGTCAGTCGCATCCGGCGTGAATTTTCTTCCGCCACTCCAACATTAAATTTCGGAAAATCCCCCGCGTCCGACGGATCGCGTCATCTTCAGACGCTAAGTGAAAGGCCCTGTGCTGAGGATAGTTGCAAAGGAATCCTCTTCTGTTGATGCCGATGATTCTGCTGGAAAAACCTAAATCGTCGGCATTCGCTGACGCTGGCCGGGAGCTGTGCAAGCTCACGGCTATATCCAGCAGTATCAACATCAAAGGAGCTGAATAATGTCGAAGATCGGCAAGTCCGTGCTTCTCCCTCCGGCACTCATTGCAATGCTTGGTCTATCTGGCATCGCATCTGCTGCGCATGAAAGTGCACCAAATGAACTCGCGCAGAACCACAACGTCCCTGTGCTGGACATCAATCTCGTCAGCGGAACGGAGTTGAAAGAAGGAATCGGCGATAACGAGATCGCAGGTGTTCAATGCACCAACTACTCAAGTGGTGGCACTCACTGCGGTCACTATTCGTCAGGCGACGCAGAAGAGCTCCAGTTCGCTCATGTTGTTCCTGAAGTCCAGAAGTTCAACGTCTAAGAACGCGGACGGTCGCCCATGGGGTGGCCGTCCGTCACCAAGGAGAAGTTGATGAGAACTTCCATAGAGGATCTTAGGAGAGCGATTGAAGATCCGCATAGAACGGTTGACGTTTGCTCAGTGCTGCTGGATGCGTGGCTTGAAGTCACTCCGCGTCGTTTGAGTGAGGCTCTTTCTAGATTCAGAGATAAGCGGATTGAGAATCAAGGGCGTGTGGAAAACTTTGAAAAAACGTTCAAACAGTTGGATCCCGCGGCGAGAAGAAGATTGCTTGGCTCCCCTTGGGTCTCCGGATTCATGGATGATCCAGATGGAGTTTCTCATGAAGATCCAGATGGACGGTCTGTCTCAACCATCGAAGCGCTTCACCTCGCCGCAACGGCCGAGTTTCTAGTTGCTCCCATCAATGACGGAATGGGAAAATTGCACCAAGGGAGGGGAGTCGAAAGCCCGCTGGGGGAGTGGGTGCTCAGACGGCATGAATCCGGATTTGAAAAAGTTGAGCGCGCAAAAGTGGGAGGTGTGATCGCTCTGGACGTGGATAGTGGGCTGGCGCGTCGAAACGAGCCAGAGAGTGGAACGTTCTGCAATCCATTCCTGAGTATCTCATCAGAAGAGCTTGTCGTAATCCAGGAGAAGCTGGAAGCAGCCATAGGGCTTGTGGACGAAGCCACTCCACATCTAGGTCTCCTGATTCGAACATTCACAAGGCGTGTGCTTGTGAGGAAGTCGATCCAGCCGGGTGATCAGGTTTCACCTCTGAATCTTGGGTCCGAGTATCGGCCGATTCATGCAGGTTGCATCCGAATCCTCAATGTCCATAGGCCAGAAATGACCGTGGATCTCTGCGCAGAGGCAATTCTGCATGAGTCCATCCACTCGTACCTTTCCGCCTACGAAGAGGTGCACGGGAAGTTCATGTCAGGCGCAATCAGGGTTCGCCCGGTTTCACCATGGTCTGGCAACTTCATTCCAAACCATTCACTGGCACACGCGGTTTTTGTCTACTACGCCATACATCAGCTCCTCGGGATATTGGTTGATATCGGAGCTGGCATTGGAGAAGAAGCCGGCAAGAGAATGAAGCGACGACTGATGCACGTTGCAGGCGGATTCTGCATCGAACGGAAGATCTCCACGCTATTCGTACTGGAGTCACCCGCTTCGCCGCAGCTGATGGCGGTCGTGAATGAAATTCAGGAGAAGATCAGGACTGAGTACAGCCAAAGAATGCCGAAGTACAAGCTGGAGAACGTGGCATGAAGACGCCAACCATTGTCATCCACTCCGATCCGGAAGACGTTGTCGCAGCCTTGCTTGGGGATGTTCAGGGCGTGAGTGTAATTCATCTGGACGAGCTGACTCGAAGCTGGTGCGTTCGGGAGGCTGAGGTAATTGAACCGGTACTGGAACAGTCGATTCCGAGCCTGTGCTCTGCCTACATCATCAACAGGGTCTTCGAGCTCTCTCGCACCGAGATTGGCTTGCGTCTTCGAGCATTTGGTCTGCATGAGAACTGGGCGCACGCAGCTTTGGGCTCTGTTCTGGCGCGAGCGCACGCGCTGGCACACGGTATTGGTCCTCGCGGCGTGAGTAGATCGCTTCTCCCCTTGAACGTGCAATGGAAGCTTCTTTCCGGGCGTATCCCTGGCATCAAGACGCCACAGTTCGCCTTTGGGTTCGGTCATCGAATGCCCGATATCTCGCATCTGGAAAAATTCGTGCAGAAGTCGGTCTGGTCCTACTTTCGGTGGAATGGCGATTCTGACGTCGCAGAAGATGAGCAGCAGTGGCATCCATTCTTCGTCGAGCAGCCGCAGGGCATCCCAATCGTGTGTAGCTATCACGGAGAGGCGTTCGCACTGAGTTTTCCGAGAGGATGGCCTGAGGTGGATCTTGGGGCTTTTCCTGGTCTCGTATCCGCATGCCGGGAACTGTTCGACAGCAGGATGGGCGAGATACTGGTGTACCAAGAGGATGAAATCCTGACCTTCTGCGCCTGCAGTCCTTACATGGCAGGAGTAGGTGAGCTGAGAGAAGGGAAGCAACTTCTTCTACGGGGAGTTCCTTCGAATTGAGGTTGAGGGCTCTGCAAAGGCCAAGGAGGGTAGGTGCACGGTTACTACATCAAGATGTCGTTGATTCGATTCAAGCAACGAATCGGCACACATCTCGCAATCGCTCTCATGCTGGGTGTCGGAGTAGGGATCACGACTGTGATGCTCTCCATTGTTCTTCAGGCATCTTCGGATCCCGTTCCAGAGCGGAGCTCCGCATTGTTCCGCCCGTATCTTGACGCACGTCCAGATGCCCTGCGCAATGCCTCCCCGGATCCTGGGCAGGCATTGACCTGGCCAGACGCGAAGGCGCTTCTGAACCAGGGCCGGACGTGGAAGCAGGCAGCTATGGCGGGAGGCGCGGTAACGCTTTCCCGGCCCGGAGAATCCAGCGCAAGACTGCGCGCGAGGTTCGCTACATCCGACGTCTTCAGTGTCCTGGGCATTGCCGTTGTTCAAGGGCGGGCATGGTCCGCCGAGGAGGGGCATGCCGCGAGCAGAACGGTGGTCCTTTCACGCGCGCTTGCAGAGCGGGAGTGCGCGCGTGACTGCATGGGCCATCAGTTGGAACTGAACATGCGCACCTATACCGTGGTGGGTGTCGCGGAGGACTGGCATCCGGTGCCCATGTTTCAGGGAGATCTGACACGCCGACCCTTTGTGGGACCCGATGAGATCTATCTGCCGGTCGAAACCGCAATCGCGGACGAGCTGACCGTTGTGGATGGAACGACGATCTGGGGAGGTGATCAGGACACAGATCCCGCAGGGCCCAACGTTTCCTGGCTTCAACTGTGGGTGTGGCTGCCCACCGCACACGATGTCGCCGCTTACAGCGCGAGTCTGAACGCCTATGCGAGGGAGAAGGGGCTTGGGATCGAGCCAGGCACCAAGCAGGTTGCACTCTGGCCGTTGATGGATTGGCTGGACAGGCTGGGATTGGTTCCGGAGCGGGCGAGGATGCAGCTCCGACTGTCACTGATCCTTCTCTGCGTGTGCATTGTCAACGCTGCGGCGTTGCTGAGCTTCAGTCTGGGTCGTCGTCGGCGGGAGCTCGCGATACGACGTGCACTGGGAGCGCGACGCCGAGACGTGTTCATCCAGCTCATGTGGGAGTCCATCGCAGCGGGACTCGCAAGCAGTGCGCTCGCTGTGGTCACTTATACGCTGGGAATCCTTCTGGTTGCTTCGGGAGACGTTCTGCCCAGTGCGATAACGTCGATGCATGCTGGGGCAATGCTGACGGCGGCGGGCCTGGGGGTCGCCACGACGTTGCTCTGTTCATTGTTCCCATCGTTTGAGATCTGCAGGGGTAGCTCATTGTCGAGTACCTTCGCGAAAGGGGCTGCCTGAAATGTTCGAATCGATGAGGGAGACCCGACGGCACATGGGGAGCGCCGCGCTTCTAGCAGTACAAACAGGGCTTGCAAGCCTGGCATGTGCATTCGCACTGCAGTCCGCTTTGGACAGCTTCTCCAGATTGAACACTCGGAACATCCGGGAGGCAGCATCGATTGGTGTGGTCAGGGTCTCGGATGCCGAAGAGGGCGTGGATGCTGCAGTGTTACGAGCAGACCTGTCCGCCATCCGGCTGCCCGGTGTACAGGACACGGTTGTGAGCGACTCTGTTCCGTTCGGAGGAAGAGCCAATCGATACGGCGTGTGCACCAGTGAATCCGCTATGGCGTACTCGATGAACGCGGGCACGACAGACGTTGCTGGATGTGATCGCATTCCCGTGGTAACTGCCAGCTCTGGCTTGCTGTCGATGCTGGGCGCGGGAATCGTCCTGGGAAGGGCTGTCACAGAGGACGACATGGTTGAAGGTGCCAAGGTGGTTCTGATCAGTGAAGCACTGGCTGCCAGTCTGTTCGGAACGGAGAGTGCCGTTGGCCGGCACCTGCATTTCGGCCCCGGCAGCAGTCGGGTCGTCGTGGGCGTATTCGCATCTGTTTCCGGGCCGGCACCAGTAGGCAATGAGCGAGACTCGCAGTGGGCGCTGCTTCCGGGACTTCCCGTGGGCGCGAGTCGCTATTATCTGGCGAAGTGGATGTCGGAGGTCGATCGGTCATCGCTTGATCGCGTTGTCGACGTACTGCAGCGGCCATATCGGATCGTGAATCCGGCCGGTATCGATACGCTGGCGGGATATCGCGACGCGTACGTCAAAGCTGATCGCTTCGCTACGTCCGTGCTCGCAATCATGACGGCCGTTGTTCTCGGTGTGCTGATGGCCGGTGTTTCCGGAGTCGTAGGCGCGTGGCTTGATCGACGTCGGCACTCCATCGGGATCCGACGCACATTGGGTGCTCGCGGGTCCGTGATCTTTGCAGAAATCATGTTCGAGGTTTCACTGTTTACAACGTTTGGCGCTGTGCTCGGCGCGATGACGTTGCCGTGGGTGTGGTCGTCACAGGACGACGTTCCTGGTTCACCATGGGTCCTGGGATTGATCGCTGCAGCGCTGGTGATGTCGGCCTGTTTCGCTGCCTTGGTGCCCAGGGCCCTGCGAATCGCCAAAGAGCAGCCGTTGACCTTGCTGAAGCCCTTCTAGCCATTCATCCCTCCCTTCACCCACCTCCACCTGCGACAAAGTGAAGCAGCGCGTCACCCTGTCGCATCCCGGCTTAACGATATCCCCCTAAAGTGGTCTGGTATCCCACCGGCTCCTGGCAGGAGGCGTCCCTTGGACGCGTTGTTGTTGTCGCGGATCCAGTTCGGATTCGTCATCAGTTTCCACGTACTGTTCCCGGCCTTCACCATCGGTACGGCCAGCTGGCTGGCCTTCATCGAATGGCGCTGGCTGCGCACGAAGCTGCCCGTATGGCGCGAACTGTATTTCTTCTGGCAGAAGATCTTCGCGGTGTCGTTCGGCATGGGCGTGGTCAGCGGCATCGTGATGGCCTTCCAGTTCGGCACCAACTGGCCGCGGCTGAGCGAAGTGGCCGGCACGGTCATCGGCCCGCTGCTGACCTATGAGGTGCTGACCGCGTTCTTCCTCGAAGCCAGCTTCCTCGGCGTGATGATGTTCGGTTGGGGCCGGGTATCGCCGCGCCTGCATTGGCTGTCCACGTGCATGGTGGCGCTGGGCACGTTGTTCTCGACGTTCTGGATCCTGGCGTCCAACAGCTGGCTGCATACGCCGGCCGGTTACGAGATGGTCAACGGCATCGTCCATCCCGTGGACTGGTGGCAGGTGGTGTTCAACCCGTCCTTCCCGTACCGGTTGGCGCACATGGCGCTGGGTTCGTTCATCACCACCTGTTTCGTGATCGGTGGCGTGGGTGCCTGGTACCTGCGTCGTGGCCAGCACGTGGAAGCGGGCCGACGCATGTTGATCGCCGCCGTCGCGTTCGCGGCGCTGACCGTGCCGCTGCAGATCTTCGTTGGCGACATGCATGGCCTGAACACGCTCAAGCACCAGCCGATGAAGATCGCGGCGATGGAAGCGCACTGGCATGAGACCAAGGAGGGCGAGGGCGTGCCGCTGGTGGTGTTCGCACTGCCCAACGAGAAGGAAGAGCGCAACGATTTCGAAGTGGCCATCCCGAAGCTGGGCAGCGTGATTCTCACCCACAGCCTGGACGGCACCTTCGATCCGCTGACGTCGGTGCCGGCCAGCGAGCGGCCGCCGGTGACGCCGGTGTTCTTCGCCTTCCGCATCATGGTCGGCCTGGGCACGCTGATGCTGGTGCTGGCCTGGGTCTCGGCCTTCCAGCTGTGGCGGAAGAAGCTGCTGGATTCGCCGTGGCTGCTGCGCGGCTGGAACTGGATGCTGCCCAGTGGCTTCATCGCGCTGATATCGGGCTGGTTCGTCACCGAGATGGGACGGCAGCCGTGGGTCGTCTACGGTGTGCTGCGCACCGCCGATGCGGTCGGCCCGCAGAGCGCATGGATGACCGCGCTGTCGCTGACGGTGTACGTGGTCGGCTACGCCTTCGTGTTCGGCTGGGGCATCTGGTACCTGGTGAAGATCCTGCGCCATGGCCCACAGCCGTACGACGCGGGCCCGTCGCTGGACCATGGCAGCCACACCCCGGCGCGGCCGCTGTCGGCCGCCGACGAACCGCTGGAGGAGCGCTGACATGGACCTGATGACCTGGCTGCCGGTGGCATGGTTCGCGGTGATCGGCTTCGGCGTGCTGATGTACGTGGTGCTGGACGGTTTCGTGCTCGGCATCGGCATCCTCGCGCCGTTCGCCGAAGATGAGGAACAGCTGGACCTTATGATGAACACCGCCGCGCCGATCTGGGATGGCAACGAGACCTGGCTGGTGCTCGGCGGCGCCGGCCTGATGGCGGCGTTCCCGAAGGCCTACGCGGTGCTGCTGTCGGCGCTGTACCTGCCGGTGCTGCTGCTGGTGGTGGCGCTGGTGTTCCGTGGCGTGGCCTTCGAGTTCCGCTTCAAGGCGCACCGTTCGCGGCGGCTGTGGAGCGTGGCGTTCGGCCTCGGTTCGTTGCTGGCCACGTTTGCCCAGGGCGTGATCCTCGGCACGCTGGTGCAGGGCCTGCCGCTGGTCGATGGTGTGTACGAGGGCGGTGCGTTCGGCTGGTTCAGCCCGTTCGCGATGCTGACCGGTGCCGCGTTGGTGGCCGGCTACGCATTGCTGGGCAGTACTTGGCTGATCCTGAAGACCGAAGGTCGTGTGCAGGCGCTGGCCCGGCAGATGACCCGGCCGCTGGTGGTGGCGGTGATCGCGGCGATGGGCCTGGTCAGCAGCTGGCTGCCGTTCCTGCAGTCGCGGCTGATGGAGCGCTGGTTCAGCGACGGCAACTTCTGGTGGCTGTCGCCGGTGCCGTTGCTGACCCTGGCGGTGGCCATCGCGCTGTGGCGCAGTGCCACCCATCCGCGTCGCGACCTGCCGCCGTTCCTGCTCAGCCTGGCGTTGTTCGTGCTTGGCTTCGCCGGCCTGGTGCTGGGCATGTGGCCGTACCTGCTGCCGCCGTCGATGACGTTGTGGCAGGCCGCCGCGCCGGCCTCTTCGCTCAGCTTCACCCTGGTCGGGCTGGTGCTGCTGCTGCCGGTGATCCTGGGCTACACGGCCTGGTCCTACCGGGTGTTCCGCGGCAAGGTGCGCGCCGACGCCGGCTATCACTGAATCCGTTCGCTGGTGCAGTCCACGCGGGGGGCGGTCGCTGACCGCTCCCCGTTGTGTTTTGTGAAACATGTCATCCCTGTGTCGGACGTGCTAGCGTGCGCTCCTTTCCGGCAGCCAGGGGGGCAGCCGGCGACGTCCTGGACGGATGCATGGCTGCAGGAATGGGGGGCAGCCGCGTGTCGCCGTAATGGCTCGAGACTCTCGTTCGCCCATCGAAACATCACCGGTAATGATCGAATTTTCCGTTGTCGACTGGGCCGCCTGGGCGCCTGGCCTGACCGAGCGTAGCCAATGGATGGGCTGGGCCGGGTCGCCGTTCCTGCCGCAGGGCGAGGACACGCCGGCGCTGGCCGAGATTCCGGCCATGCAGCGCCGCCGTATCGAGCGCCTGGGCCGCATGGCGATCCAGGCCGCGTGCTGGTGCGAGGACGGGCAGGGCGCTGACAGCCTGGTGCCGCTGGTGTTCGCCAGCCGCCATGGCGATGTCGCCCGTTCGATGGACCTGCTGGGCTCGCTGGTGGCCGATCAGCCGCTGTCGCCCACCGGCTTCGGCCTGTCGGTACACAACGCCATCGCCGCGCTGTATTCGATCGCCCGCGGCCACCGTGGCAACTACCTGGCGTTGTCTGCCGGCCAGTCGACGGTGGAAGCGGCGTGCCTAGAGGCCGTCGGCCTGCTCGGTGATGGTGCGCGTGAGGTGCGGATCGTGGTCTATGAGTCGCCATTGCCCGACGTTTACGCCAAATTCGCCGACGAACCCGACCCGTTCTTCGCCTGGTGCTGGCGTCTGGCACCCGTCGGCACCGCCGGTGGCACCGATCTTTCGCTGTCCTGGCAGGTCGCCGGCGACGTCGATCCGAGCGTGCCGGGCGTGTTGCCGCATGCGCTGGACCTGCACCGCTTCCTGCTGGCCGGGGATCCGCTGCTGCAGCACGTGACCCAAGGCCAGCGCTGGACCTGGCGCCGCCGTGGCTGAGGCGCTGCGCCGCCTCGATCATGCCTGGCGGGTGTTCGGCACCGGCCTCAGCTTCGCCGCGTTTGGCGTCGGCGGCCTGTTGCTGGGCGTGCTGGTGATGCCGGTGCTGCTGTTGATGCGCGACCCGGTCGCGCGTCGACGCCGGGCCCGCCGGCTGGTCCAGCGCGCCTTCGCCAGCCACGTGTGGCTGATGTGCCGGCTGGGGGTGATGACCCTGCAGGTGGAAGGGCGCGAACGCCTGCAGCGCGACGGCCTGCTGGTGCTGGCCAACCACCCGACCCTGATCGACGTGGTGTGCCTGATCGCCCTGCTGCCCAACGCCGACTGCGTGGTCAAGCGGGCGGTGGCCTGCAACCCGTTCATGCGCGGGCCGGTGCGTGCGGCGGGCTACATCTCCAATGACGACGGCGCCGGCCTGGTCGATGACTGCGCGGCGGCCGTGCATGCCGGCGGCACCCTGGTCATCTTCCCGGAAGGCACCCGCAGCGTGCCCGGGCAGCCGCTGCGGCTGCAGCGTGGCGCCGCCAACATCGCCGTGCGCGGGCGCCTGGACATCACCCCGGTGCGCATCACCTGCACGCCGCCGACGTTGACCAAGGGCCAGAAGTGGTATCGTGTACCCTCACGTCGTTTTCACGTTCAGCTGCAGATCGGCGAAGATATCCCGATCGCGCCGTTCCTGGCCGAAGATGACTCGCCAAGGGGGGATGCCCTGGCGGCCCGTCGCGTCACCGACCACCTCACTCGTTATTTCGACCTGTCTGGAGATCCGACCCGTGCAAGCACTTGAGCACGAGATCAAGGAATTGATCATTTCCTCGCTTTCACTGGAGGACATCACCCCGGAGGACATCGATCCGACCGCGCCTCTGTTCGTGGAAGGCCTCGGCCTGGACTCGATCGATGCGCTGGAACTGGGCCTGGCGCTGCAGAAGAAGTACGGTGTCAGCCTCTCGGCCGACTCGGAAGAAACCCGTCGCCATTTCTCCAGCGTGCGCGCGCTCGGCGAGTTCGTCGCCGCCCGCCAGTCGTAAGGCGCCAGGAACTGCCATGACCAAGAATGAATTGTTCGAGCGCATCGTCCGCATCCTGACCGACAGCTTCGAGATCGAGCCGGCGCGGATCAGCCCGGAGTCGCGCCTGTACGACGACCTGGACATCGACAGCATCGATGCGGTGGACCTGATCGTGCAGCTCAAGCCGCTGCTCGGCCGCAACCTGCAGCCTGAAGCGTTCAAGGCCGTGCGCACCGTGCAGGACATCGTTGATGTCGTGCACGGCCTGCTGCCCGGTCAGGCCGCTGCCTGACAGCAGCACGGACGCCGCGACCATGGCACGGGCACGCATGGTCGTGGTGGCAGCGATTTCGCTTGCCTATCCGGTACTGGTCTACGTGGCGATGGGCCGCTTCGAGCCGCGCTGGCTGGCGCTGCTGCTGTTCGCGCTGGCCCTGCTGCGCGCGCTGAGCACCCGGCAACCCTTGTGGTGGGCCGCCGCCGCCGGCGCGGGCCTGCTGGCCGGGCTGGCCACCGTGCTCAACCAGGCGCTGCCGCTGAAGCTGTACCCGGCGCTGGTGAACGTGGTGATGTTGACGGTGTTCGCCACCAGCCTGCGCTTCGGTCCGCCGCTGGTGGAACGCCTGGCGCGCCTGCAGGAGCCGGACCTGCCACCGTTCGCGGTGATCTATACCCGTCGCGTCACCCAGGTGTGGTGCGGCTTTTTCGTTCTCAATGGTGGTCTCGCCCTGCTCACCGCGCTGTATGCGTCGGACCGGGTCTGGATGCTCTACAACGGATTGTTGGCGTACGTGATGATGGGATTGTTGTTCGGGGGCGAATGGCTGGTACGGCGTCGGGTCAAGGCAGCGCACGCGCATGGCTGACTGGATCGCCCTGGATCGGCTGCTGATCACGGCGCAGCCCGGCCGCGACATCGGTGTCTGCGATGGCATTGCCGTCGACCACGTCGCCTTCCGCCTGCGCGTGCTGGCCTGGCGTGACGCTTTCAGCACTGCCGAAGGCCGCGACTGGGCGCTTTACTTCGATGACACCGTGGCCTTCGCTGCGGCGTTGTTCGGTGCCTGGCATGCCGGCAAGCGGGTCTTCCTGGCTGCCGACAACCTGCCCGCGACATTGCAGGCGCTGCAGCCGCAGGTGAGTGGTTTTGCCGGTGACCTGTCGGCCGATTACCAGCCCTTGCAGGCCACTGCCGCTGCTGCCGACGATGCGGCGCTGCTGCCGTTGGACGAGCGCGCCTGCGAACTGTGCGTGTTCACCTCCGGCAGCACCGGCCAGCCCAGCGCCATCAGCAAGCGGCTGGACCAGCTGGCGCGCGAGGTCGATGCCCTGCAGGCCGCGTTCGGCGCCCAGCTCGATGGCGCCCAGGTGCATGGCACCGTGTCCCACCAGCATATCTATGGCCTGCTGTTCCGCGTGCTGTGGCCGCTGGCCGCCGGCCGTGCGATCCAGCCCCGGCGCTTCTTCCACGAAGATCTGGTGGGCGCGCTGGCCGGTACCGATACGGTGCTGGTCGCCACCCCGGCCCATCTCAAGCGCCTGCCCGAGCAGCTCGACTGGGCCAGCCTGCACGGTCGCCTGCGTGCGGTGTTTTCCTCCGGCGGCCCGCTGCCCGAGGACGCCGCGCGCCAGGTCCGCCAGTGGTTGGGCGTGGCGCCCACCGAGGTTTACGGCAGCAGCGAAACCGGCGGTATCGCCTGGCGCCGCTGGGACGCCGATGCACCGCCGTGGCGGCCGTTGCCGGGCGTGCAGTGGCGGATCGAGGAGGACTGCCTGGCGGTTGCCTCGCCGCACCTGGAGACGTCGGACTGGTGGCGCACCCAGGATCGCGTGGAAGCACTGGCCGATGGCCGCTTCCGCCTGCTGGGCCGCGCCGACCGCATCGTCAAGATCGAAGAACGGCGCGTTTCGCTGGACGCACTGGAGCGCGCCCTGCGCGAAGATCCCGAGGTCGAGGACGCGCGCGTACTTGTGCTTCAGGGCCAGCGCGAGCAGCTGGCGGCAGTAGTGGTGCCGGCCGATCCGGCGCTGGCACGTGCCGGCGACAGCGCACGGCGCGCGCTGGGACAGCGATTGGGCACGCGGCTGGCGCAGGGCCATGACGCGGTCACCCGGCCGCGCCGCTGGCGCCTGGTCGAATCGCTGCCGATCAATGCCCAGGGCAAGGTCACCCAGGCGGCGCTGGTCGCGCTGTTCCAGCCGCTGCTGCCGGTGCCGGTCTGGGACTGTCGCGAAGAGGCCGCGGCCACCCTCCGGATGATGCTGGACCCTGCGCTGCGCGCGTTCCAGGGCCATTTCCCGCAGGCGGCGATCCTGCCCGGCGTGGCCCAGCTGGACTGGGCGGTGCGCTTCGGTCGGCAGGCCTTCGTGCTGCCGGCCGGGTTCCAGCGCATGGATGCGGTGAAGTTCCAGCGCGTGGCCCGCCCCGGCGACGAGCTGACCCTGCAACTGCAGTGGGACGCCGAACGCGGCGTGCTGACCTTCCGCTACACCTCCGTGCATGGCGTGCACGCCAGCGGCAGGGTGGTCTTCGCCGATGCGCATTGAACCAGCCACCGCTGGCGGCGCGTTCGCGCCGCTGGTGGTCATTCCCGTGTACGATCACGAACACGCCATCGGCGCGGTGGTCGACGGCGTGCAGGCCGCGGGCCTGCCCTGCCTGCTGGTCGACGATGGCTCGCAGTCCTCCTGCGCGCGGGTGCTGCGCGAACTTGCACAGCGATCGGGCGTCGACCTGCTGCGGCTGGACGTGAACCAGGGCAAGGGCGGGGCGATGCTGGCCGGTTTCGCTGAAGCGCAGCGTCGTGGGTATACCCACGTGTTGCAGATCGATGCCGACGGCCAGCACGACACCGGCGACCTGCCGCGTTTCATCGATGCCGCCCGCGCGCACCCGGACGCGGTGATCTGCGGCATTCCGGCCTACGATGCCAGCGTGCCGAAGGCGCGCCTGTATGGTCGCTACGCCACCCACATCTGGGTGTGGATCAATACGCTGTCGCTGCACCTGCGCGACACCATGTGCGGATTCCGCGTGTATCCGCTGCCGCCAGTGCTGCGCCTGATTGGTGAGGAAACCATCGGCCGGCGCATGGATTTCGACACCGAAGTGATGGTGCGCCTGTACTGGCGGCAGGTACCGGTCGAGCACCTGGCCACGCGCGTGACCTATCCGGCCGACGGCGTTTCGCATTTCGATGTGTGGCGCGACAACGTGCGCATCAGCCGCATGCATACCCGGCTGTTCTTCGGCATGCTCTGGCGTGCGCCGCGCCTGCTGTGGCGCCGGCTGCGGGGGCAGGGCTGAGATGAGCCGCGCGCAGAGCGCCCCGCACTGGGCCGATATCGGCGAGTCCACCTCGGTGGCCGGCGTGTTGTTCCTGTGCTGGGTACATCGCTGGTTCGGGCGCTGGCCGTTCCGCCTGTGCGTGTGGCCGGTGGTGGCCTGCCATTGGCTCGGCAACCGCGTCGGCCGCCAGGCCTCGATGCAGTATCTGCAGCGGTTGCAGGCGCATACCGGGGCGATTGGCCATGCGCCGACCCGGCGCGACAGCCTGCGCCATTTCTTCAGCTTCGCCGACACGATGCTGGACAAGATTCTGGGCCTTGGCGGCCGCTATCCGCCCGAGCGCATCCGCTTGCAGCGCGACCTGGTGCTGGGCAAGATCGCGCGCCGCGAAGGCGGCCTGATCCTGACCGCGCACATCGGCTGCCTGGAACTGTGCCAGGTACTGGCCGAGCAGGTGCCGGGGTTCCGCATCACCGTGCTGGTGCACACCGCGCACGCGCAGCGCTTCAACCGCCTGCTGCAGCGGCTGGACCCGCTGGCTGCGGTGGAGCTGGTGCAGGTCACCGAAATGGGCCCGGCCACGGCTGTGATGCTCGCCGAAAAGGTCGCCTCCGGTGGCTTCGTCGCCATCGTCGGCGACCGCGTGCCGGTGCAGGGCGGACGCAGCGTGATGGCCGATTTCCTCGGCCACCGTGCGCCGTTCCCGATCGGCGCCTACGTGCTGGCGGGCGCGCTGGGCTGCCCGGTCTACACGATGTCGTGCCTGCACCAGGGCGACGGCTATCGGGTGGCCTTCGAACAGTTCGCCGAGCGCGTGGTGCTGCCGCGCGGTTCGCGCGATGCCGCACTGGCCGAACAGGCGCAGCGCTTCGCGCACTGGCTGGAACTCCAGGTCATCCAGTCCCCGTTGGACTGGTTCAATTTCTTCCCCTTCTGGGATCAGGCTCCTCATGACTATTGACGCCGTACCCGTGTGCCGTTTCGGCGATGCACCGCTGACCATCGAAGACGTGGTCGCCCTGGCCCAGCGCAGATGCGAGGCCGCGCTGAGCGATGTGCAGGCGTTCCGCGCCCATATCCAGCGTGGTGCCGACTTCCTCGACCGCCTGCTGCGCGAGGATGGCGTCATCTACGGGGTGACCACCGGCTACGGCGATTCGTGCACGGTGAACATTCCGCCGGCACTGGTCGCCGAGCTGCCGCACCACCTGTACACCTACCATGGCTGCGGCCTGGGCCGTTACCTCGACCCGGCCGAGACCCGTGCCGTGCTGGCAGCGCGCCTGGCCTCGCTGGTGCGTGGCATGTCCGGCGTCAGCGTGCCGTTGCTGGAAGGCCTGGCCACGCTGCTGCAGCACGATGTGCTGCCGTTGATTCCCGCCGAAGGCTCGGTGGGCGCCAGTGGCGACCTGACCCCGCTGTCGTACGTGGCAGCCGTGCTGTGCGGCGAACGCGAGGTGCTGCACGACGGCCGCGTGCAGCCGGCGGCCGAGGTGCTGGCGAAGATCGGCATGACCCCGCTGAAGCTGCGGCCGAAGGAAGGCCTGGCGATCATGAACGGCACCGCGGTTATGACCGGCCTGGCCTGCCTGGCCTGGCAGCGCGCCGACTACCTGGCACGCATGGCCACGCGCCTGACCGCGTTCAACGTGCTGTCCAGCGACGGCAACGCGCACCACTTCGATGAAACCCTGTTCGCCGCCAAGCCGCACCCGGGGCAGTCGCGCATTGCCGCGCGCCTGCGCAGCGACCTGCACAGCGAGCGCCCGCCGCGCAACGAGCAGCGCCTGCAGGACCGCTACTCGCTGCGCTGCGCGCCGCACGTGATCGGCGTGCTGGAAGACACCCTGCCGTTCCTGCGCCAGCTGATCGAAACCGAGCTGAACAGCGCCAATGACAACCCGCTGATCGATGCCGACGGCGAGCGCATCCTGCACGGTGGCCACTTCTACGGCGGCCACATCGCGCTGGCGATGGATACGCTGAAGAACACCGTGGCCAACATCGCCGACCTGCTTGACCGGCAGCTGGCGCTGGTGGTCGATGCCCGCTACAACCATGGCCTGCCGGCCAACCTGTCGGCGGCGACCGGCCCGCGTGCGGCGATCAACCATGGCCTGAAGGCGCTGCAGATCAGCGTTTCCGCATGGACAGCCGAGGCACTGAAGCAGACCATGCCGGCCTCCGTGTTCTCGCGCTCCACCGAATGCCACAACCAGGACAAGGTCAGCATGGGCACCATCGCCGCGCGCGACTGCCTGCGCGTGATCGAACTGACTGAACAGGTGGTGGCGGCCATGCTGATCGCCGCCCGCCAGGGGCTGGCACTGCGCGAACGGGTTGGCATGAACGCGCAGCTGCATGGCAGTCTGGCCGACATGTACGCCGACCTGGGGCAGCGCATCGCCCTGGTCGAAGAAGACCGCGCGCTGGATCGCGAACTGCGGGAACTGCTGGTGGAGATCCGCGCGCAACGCTGGGAGCTGTATGTCGGTGAATGAAGGCAACGAACTGGTCGGCGAAATTGAGCTGGCCCCTGCGTTCCATGACTGCGATCCGATGAACGTGGTCTGGCATGGCAACTACTTCAAGTACTTCGAGATCGCGCGCTGCGCGTTGCTGAAGCGCTACGACTACGACTATCCGCAGATGCTCGAATCGGGCTACCTGTGGCCGGTGGTCGATGCGCGGGTGAAGTACGTGCGGCCTTTGCTGTTCGGGCAGGCGCTGCGCGTGCGCTCGCGCATCGTCGAGTGGGAGAACCGGCTGAAGATCGAATACGAGATCCTCGATGCGGAAAGCGGCCAGGTGCTGACCCGCGCGATGACCATCCAGGTCGCGGTCGACGCGGCCAGCAAGGAAATGCTGTACCAGTGCCCGCCGGTGCTGTGGCAGCGTCTTGGAGTGCCTGCCCCGTGATCCGAATCCTTCGTCTTCCGCGCGTGCTGCTGTGCGCGCTGCTGCTGGTTGCCGCGCCGCTGCTGCAGGCCGCCGATCCCGCCGTCGATGCCATCACCCAGGCCGTCGCCCGGCCGGACGTGCTGCGCGGGCAGTTCACCCAGGAAAAGCAGGTCAGCGGCTTCAAGAACCCGCTGCGCTCGCAGGGCCAGTTCGTGGTCGCGCGCAAGCATGGCGTGATCTGGTCCACGCTCAAGCCGTTCCCGTCCGAGGTGGTGGTCACCGCCGACCGCATCCTCAGCCGCCAGCGCGATGGCAGCACCCGCGTCGAGCTGGACGCGCGCCAGCAGCCGGCGATGCGCTCGGTCAACGCGATCATGTTCGCGTTGCTGAGCGGTGACGTGCAGGCACTGTCCAGCCAGTTCAACGTCCAGGCCACGCGTGAAGGGCAGGGCTGGCGTCTGAAACTGACGCCGAAGTCGGCGATGCTGGCCAAGGCCTTCCAGTCGCTGACACTGCAGGGCGACCGTTACGTGCGCCAGGTCGAGATCATCGAAGCCAACCAGGATCGCACCCGCATCCAGTTCACTGCGCTGAGCGAGGCTCCGGCAACGTTGAACGCCGACGAGGCGCGCCGCTTTGAGTGACAGCGCCGCACCGGATCGCCTGCGCCGCTGGTGGCACTGGCTGGGCATCGCCTGGCTGCTGCTGTTGCTGGTGCTGGGCGCGCAGCAGTGGCGCCTGTGGAGCCAGGAGTCGCGGATCGACACCGACATCCTCGCCCTGTTGCCGCAGGACGCGCACGACCGCCTGCTCAGCGACGTCACCCGGCGCATCGCCGATGGCAGCTCGCGGCAGGTGGTGGTGCTGCTCGGCAGCACCGACGGAGCCGCTGCCAAGCGCGCGCAGGCGGCGTTCGCTGCGGCAATGGCCAGTGATGCCGACAGCGCGCTGCTGGTGCCCAGTGGTTCGATCGAAGGCTGGTTCGATGACGCGCGAGCGTTCTACGCACCGTACCGCGACCGCCTGCTGACCCCGGCCCAGCGCGAGCAGCTGCAACAGGCCGAACCCGCTGCGCTGGCCGAACAGGCGCTGGGCGCGCTGTACGGCCCGATGGGCGCGCCGCGCCTGACCGAGTGGCGGCAGGATCCGCTGTCGCTGTGGCCGCAGTGGTGGCAGCAGCAGGCCCAGGGCTCCGGGCTGCGCCTGGGCGATGACGGTCTGCTTGAGGCCGAGGGCAAGCATTGGGCGGCATTGCAGTTCGATACGCCGGGCTCGGCCTTCAGGCTGGATGGCGAGCGCCATCTCGATGGCCTGCTCGAACGCGCCGGAGAAGCGGCCAAGGCCGCTGCGCCAGGTCTGGAGATCCTGCATGCCGGCGTGCCGTTGCATGCCGAAGCCGCCGCGGTGCAGGCCAACCAGGAGAT
The DNA here is from genome assembly GCF_056861525.1 of Stenotrophomonas sp. 82F1. Lineage (NCBI taxonomy): Bacteria > Pseudomonadati > Pseudomonadota > Gammaproteobacteria > Lysobacterales > Lysobacteraceae > Stenotrophomonas > Stenotrophomonas sp. 82F1. Next base: position 228,273 of record NZ_JBSPUD010000004.1, on the reverse strand, counting down.
CAACACCATTGGTTGGGGCTCGCTGGCGGCGGTGCTGCTTCTGGTGTGGCTGGCGTTCCGCTCGCTGCGGCCGATCCTGCTGGTCGCCGCCTCGCTGCTGATCGGCTGTGGTGTGGCGCTGGCGGTCACCGTGCTGGTGTTCGACAAGGTGCATGTGCTGACCCTGGTGTTTGGTGCTTCGCTGGTCGGCGTGGCCGAGGACTACGGCATCCACTGGTTTGCTTCGCGCCAGGCCGAACCGGCCGACCGCCGCTGGAAGCTGCTGCGGCATCTGCTGCCGGGCCTGTGGTTGGCGCTGCTGACCAGCGCGCTGGCCTACCTGGCACTGGGCCTGGCGCCGTTCCCCGGCCTGCGGCAGATGGCGTTGTTCTCGGTGGTCGGTCTGGCCGCTGCCTTCCTCACGGTGATCTTCTGGTTCCCGTGGCTGGACGGCGGCGAGATCCGAACCACCCGCTTCGCGCAGTGGCTGGGCAATACGCTGGAGCGCTTCCCGCGCCTGCACGGGCGTCGCCCGGTGGCGATCTTCCTTGGCGTGGCCGCGCTGGTGTCGGCCATCGGCATCGCCCGCCTGCACAGCAACGACGACCTGCGCAGCCTGCAATCGTCGCCGCCGGCGCTGATGGCCCAGCAGATCCGCCTCAGCCAGCTGCTGGGCATGCCCAGCCCGGCGCAGTTCTACCTGGTGCAGGGCAGTGACGCCGCACAGCTGTTGCAGCGTGAAGAAGCACTGACCGAACGCCTGCGTGAACTGACCCACGACAAGCGCATCGGCGGCTACCGCGCGATCAGCGACTGGTTGCCATCGCCCGCGCGACAGCAGGCCGATGCGGCGCTGACCGCCCGGGTGGAACCGGGTGTGCTGGCCGCGGTCGGCGAAGCGGTGGGTGAGCCCTTGCAGCGCCCTGCATTCGCAGCGGCGCCGCTGAGCGCCGAGGCCTTCCTCGCCTCGCCGGCTTCGCAGCCGTTCCGCCACCTGTGGGTCGGCAACGTAGGCGGGCAGATGATCAGCGTGGTGATGGTCGATGACCTGTCGCGTGCCGATGCGCTGGCCACCCTGCGTGGCGCTGCCGAAGGCCTGGACGGCGTGCGCTGGGTCGACCGCACCGCTGATTTCTCGCAGCTGCTGGGCCATTACCGCAAGCTGATGGGTGGCCTGCTGCTGGTTGGCATCGTGCTGGTGTTCGGCGCCCTGTGGCTGCGCTATCGGCGCCATGCCTGGCGCGTGTTCGCCCCCACCCTGGTCGCCGGTGCGCTCACCCTGGGCCTGCTCGGTCTGTTCGGCCAGCCGCTGCAGCTGTTCAATGTGCTGGCACTGATGCTGCTGCTGGGCATGGGCATCGACTACGGCATCTTCCTGATCGAGCACCGCGGCGATGCCAGTGCGTGGCTGGCGGTCTGCGTGGGTGCGGCCAGCACGTGGCTGTCGTTCGGCCTGCTGGGTCTTTCGCAGACACCCGCGTTGCGCGCGTTCGGGCTCACCCTGCTGTTCGGCATCGGCCTGGTCTGGCTGATCTCGCCGCTGTTCCGGCCGCCACCGCATGACGTGCCGCCGGCCTGAACGGACACGCTTCATTCCGATTCCTCCGCTTTTCCACCTGATCGAGCAACAAGGACGCACCGATGACTACTGCTGTGGATGCCGCTGATTCTTCCAGCCACGAAGACGTGGAACGTACCGAAATCCTGATCATCGGCGCCGGCCCGGCCGGTTCGGTGGCTGCGGCGATGCTGCGCCAGCAGGGGCGCAAGGTGCTGATGCTGGAACGCCAGCAGTTCCCGCGCTTCTCCATCGGCGAGAGCCTGCTGCCGCAGAGCATGGAATACATCGAAGCGGCGGGTCTGCTGCAGGACGTGGTCGAGGCGGGCTTCCAGTACAAGAACGGCGCGGCCTTCGTGCACGGGGACGCGCGCACCGCGTTCGACTTCAGGAAGAAGTTCTCGCCGGGTTGGGGCACCACCTACCAGGTGCAGCGCGCCGACTTCGACAACGTGCTGGCGCGCGGCGCCGAGCGCATGGGCGCGACCCTGCGCTTCGGCGACGAAGTGCTGGCGGTCGAGCCGGGCGAACAGCCGGTGGTGAACGTGCGCCGCCCGGATGGCAGCGAGTACCGCATCGAAGCCGATTTCATCCTCGACGCCTCCGGCTTCGCACGCCTGCTGCCGCGCCTGCTCGACCTGGAATCGCCGTCCAACTTCCCGGTGCGTGGCGCCATCTTCTGCCACGTGCGTGACAACATCCCGGCCGAAGCGGATTTCGACCGCAACAAGATCCTGATCACCACCCATCCCGAGCATATCGACGTCTGGTACTGGACGATCCCGTTCTCCAACGGTTGCTGCTCGCTGGGCGTGGTGGCCGAGCCGTCATTCTTCGAACGCTACGAAGGCGACGACCTGCAGAAGCTGCAGGCCATCGTCGGCGAGGACCCGAACCTGACCTCGCTGCTGGCCAACGCGGAGTGGGCGGTGCTGCCGGTGCGCCGCATCACCGGCTATTCGGCGAATGTCAGTTCGCTGTGGGGCCCGGGTTATGCGCTGCTGGGCAACGCCGGCGAGTTCCTCGATCCGGTGTTCTCCTCCGGCGTCACCATCGCGTTCAAATCCGCGCAGCTGGCCAGCGAATGCCTGAAGCGCCGCTACGCGGGTGAAACGGTCGACTGGGAACGCGACTTCTCGATTCCGCTGCGTGCCGGCGTGAAAACCTTCCGCCGCTTCGTCGAAAGCTGGTACCAGGGCGGTTTCCAGAAGATCATCTACCACCCCAACCAGCAGCCGCAGGTGCGCGACATGATCAGCTCCATCCTGGCCGGCTACGCCTGGGACACCAACAATCCGTATGTGGCCGATGACAGTGGCCGCCGCATGCGTGTGCTGGAGGAATTGTGCAGCGCCTGATTGCCCGCCTTTCTGCGGTCCTGCTGTGCCTGCTGCTGGCCGCCTGTGCCAGCCGCATGCCGCGGCCGCTGGTCGAACTGCCGCCGCTGCGGTTGGCACCATCCAGCCTGCCGGCGCCGTTGGCCCTGCAGCAGCAGCTGCACTTCCGCTTCGGCAGCCATGAGCGTGACCTGGACGCGCTGCTGGAAGCCGACGCGCAGCAGGTGCAGCTGGCCGTGCAGGCGATGGGCCAGACCGGCGTGCGCCTGCAGTGGGACGGCCAGCAGCTGACCCAGCAGCGTGCACCCTGGCTGCCGCCACAGGTGCGTGCCGAGCGCGTGCTGGACGATCTGCAGTTCGCGCTGTGGCCCACCGCCGCGATTGCCGCCGCGCTGCCGGCCGGCTGGCGGGTGAGCGATGACGGCCGCCAGCGCAGCCTGTCGCGCGACGGCACCGTGTGGCTGCAGCTGCAGCGCCTGGCCGATGGCAGCGTGCAACTGGACAACCGCGCCGAGGGCTACACGCTGCGCATCGAATCGATCGACATGGCCGGCCAGCCATGAAGAGCGCGCCCATTTTCCTCAACGACCTCGGCGTGGTCTGCGCACTGGGCGAGGGTCGCGCCGCGGTCGCCGCTGCGCTGTTCGCTGATGCGCCAAGCGGGCTGAGCGACAACGCCAGCCTGCTGCCAGGTCGCACCTTGGCGCTGGGCGAGGTGCACAGTCCGCTGCCGACGCTGGAAGCACTGCCGGTGTCCCTGCGGGGACGCAACAATGCGCTGCTGGACGTGGCCCTGGCGCAGATCGCGCCGGCCGTTGCCGATGCCATCAGCCGTTACGGTGCGGAACGCGTGGCCGTGGTGCTGGGTACCAGCACCTCGGGCATTGGCGAATCCGAACAGGCGCTGCGTACCCGCGCCGAGCACGGCCGTTGGCCCGACGGGTTCGACTACGCACAGCAGGAAATGGGCACCGCCGCGCAGTTCGTGCGAACCCGCAGTGGTGCGCTGGGCCCCGCCTGGACGCTGTCGACGGCCTGTTCGTCCAGCGCCAAGGCGTTGATGTCGGCCGCGCGCATGCTGCGTTCGGGCGTCGTCGATGCGGTCATCGCCGGTGGTGCCGATTCCCTGTGCCGGTTCACCGTGGCTGGATTCAGCGCGCTCGAATCGGTCTCCGCCGTGCGCTGCAATCCGTTCTCGCAGCATCGCTGCGGGATCAACATCGGCGAGGGCGCCGCGCTGTTCCTGCTGACCCGCGAACCGGGTGCGGTCAGCCTGGCCGGTTGGGGTGAGTCGGCCGACGCGCACCATATGTCCGCACCGGACCCGCAGGGCCTGGGCGCCATCGATGCCCTGCAGCAGGCGTTGCAGCGTGCCGGCTGGGCGGCTTCGGAAGTCGATTACGTGAATCTGCATGGCACTGCGACCGGCCACAACGACGCGATGGAAAGCCTGGCGGTGGCGCAGGTGCTGGGCACCGATGTGCCCGCCAGTTCGACCAAACCACTGACCGGCCACACGCTGGGTGCGTCCGGTGCGATCGAAGCGGCGCTGTGCTGGATCCTGCTGGCCGAGAATCCGCAGCAGCAGCTGCCGCCGCACTGGTGGGACGGCGTGGCCGATCCGGCGCTGCCGGCGTTGCCGCTGGTCGCCCCGGCGACCTTCCTGCAGCAGCTGCCGCGGCGTGTGCTGAGCAATTCGTTCGCCTTCGGCGGCAGCAATGCCGTGCTGGCACTGGAGCGCCGATGAACCTGCCGCTGTATGCAATCGAAGAGGTGGTGCCGCACCGCCAGGACATGTGCCTGCTGGACCGCATCCTGCGCTGGGACCAGGACAGCATCGAGGCGGAACTGGTGGTGCCCGAGGCCGGCCTGTTCATCGAAGACGGAGCGGTCCCGGCCTGGGTCGGCATCGAATACATGGCCCAGGCCATCGCCGCCTGGGCCGGCTGCCGTGCGCGCACGGCCGGCAACCCGCCGCAGCTGGGCTTCCTGCTCGGCAGCCGGCGCTATGCCAGCACGCGCAGCAGCTTCCCCAGCGGCACCCGCCTGCAGGTACAGGCGCGTTGCGAACTGTTGGGCGACAATGGATTAGGGATGTTCGCCTGCCGCATCCTGGCAGGCGAGGAAGAATGGGCGGTTGCCAACGTGTCGGTGTTCGAACCGGCCGACTCGATGGCCTATCTGGAGAGTGGACAGGCATGACAGGAAATCGAAGCGTGCTGGTGACCGGCGCGAGCCGGGGCATCGGCCGGGCCATTGCGCTGCGTATCGCGCGCGATGGCTTCGACGTGGTGGTGCATTGCCGCAGCCGTGTGGAAGAAGCACAGGCAGTGGCCGACGAGATCCAGGCACTGGGCCAGCAGGCCCGCGTGCTGGCCTTCGACGTGGCCGACCGTGCCGCCGCGCGCGCCGCGCTGGAAGCGGACGTGGAGGCACATGGCGCCTATTACGGCGTGGTGTGCAATGCCGGCATCGCCCGTGACGGCGCCTTCCCGGCGCTGTCCGAGGACGACTGGGACCAGGTGATCCACACCAACCTGGACGGCTTCTACAACGTGCTGCATCCGCTGATCATGCCGATGGTGCGGCGGCGCAAGCCGGGCCGCATCGTCACCCTGTCCTCGGTGTCCGGCGTGGCCGGCAACCGGGGCCAGGTCAATTACAGTGCAGCCAAGGCCGGCATCATCGGTGCCAGCAAGGCATTGGCGCTGGAGCTGGCCAGCCGCCAGATCACCGTCAACTGCGTTGCCCCGGGCCTGATCGAGACCGACATGCTCAACGAAGAAGTGGTCGAACACGCATTGAAGCTGATTCCGGCCGGCCGCGTCGGCCGTCCCGAGGAAGTGGCGGCCACGGTCGCGTTCCTGCTGTCCGAGCCGGCCGGCTACATCACCCGCCAGGTGATCTCGGTCAACGGGGGGATGATCTGATGGCCGCCGATCGTCGCGTGGTGGTCACCGGTGCCGCCGCCATCAGTCCGCTCGGCCACGACTGGCCGACCATCCAGGCCCATCTGCGCAGCTGCCGCAACGCGGTGCGTTCGATGCCGGAATGGGATGTGTATGCGGGCCTGAACACCAAGCTGGCCGCACCGGCGCAGGACTATGAGCTGCCGCCGAACTACAACCGCAAGACCACCCGCTCGATGGGCAAGGTCGCGATCATGTCGGTGCGCGCCACCGAGGTCGCCCTGCGTGAGGCAGGCCTGTTCGAGCACCCGGTGCTGCGCAGCGGCCGTACCGGCGTGGCCTACGGCTCATCGTCGGGCAGCCACGAGGCCACCGGCGAATTCGGTCGCATGCTGCATGAGTTCACCACCGACGGCATCAGCGCCACCACCTACCTGAAGATGATGAGCCACACCGCGCCGGTCAACATCGGTGTGTTCTTCGGCTTGTCCGGGCGTGTCTACACCACCTCCAGCGCCTGTACGTCGGGCAGCCAGGGCGTGGGCGCCGGCTACGAAGCGATCCGCAGCGGCAAGCAGACGGTGATGGTGGCCGGTGGCGCCGAGCAGCTCGACGCCACCGCCGCGGCAGTGTTCGACACCCTGTTCGCCACCAGCACGCGCAACGACGCGCCGCACACCACTCCGCGCCCGTTCGATGCCGGCCGCGACGGCCTGGTGCTGGGCGAGGGCGCCTGCACGCTGATCCTGGAAGATCTGGAGCACGCGCAGGCACGCGGCGCGACCATCCTGGCCGAGATCGTGGGCTACGGCACCAACAGCGACGGCCAGCACGTCACCCAGCCCAGCGCCGACACCATGGCCCAGGCCATGCGCCTGGCATTGGAAGACGCGGGCCTGCAACCGGCACAGGTCGATTACGTGAACGCCCACGGCACCGCCACCGACCACGGCGACATCGCCGAGACCCAGGCCACCGCCCAGGTGTTCGGCAGCCGCGTGCCGATCAGCTCGTTGAAGAGCTATGTCGGCCACATGCTGGGCGGTTGCGGTGCGTTCGAAGCCTGGATGAGCATCGAGATGATGCGCGCCGGCTGGTTCGCACCGACCCTGAACCTGGTCGAGGTGGACCCGCGTTGCGGCCAGCTCGACTTCATCACCGGGCAAGGCCGCGAGCTGCAGGCCGAGTACGTGATGAGCAACAACTTCGCCTTCGGCGGCATCAACACCTCGCTGGTGTTCCGCCGCTGGAGCGCGTGATCCCGCCGTACCCGCACCTCAACAAGGAGACGTTCCGATGCGCCGCACCCTGATGATCGCCACTGCCACCGCGCTGCTGGCCCTGACTTCCACCGCTTCGGCGCGCGATACCCGCGTCGAACAGTCCCTGCGCGAGCTGATCAGTTCGCAGGCCGCCAAAGATGCCGGCATCGACGGCAGCGTTCGCTTCTACCTGGCCGGCCAGCCGGTCAGCGTGCAGCAGCGCCTGGGCGAAGACGTGACCAACAAGAAGACCAACGCCGCCAACAAGAGCGACGTCGAGGCCTGCAACTGGGTGGCCCTGTCGGCGCTGCTGGCCCTGCAGGACGGTGCCAAGTCGCGCGGCGCCAACGCCGTGGTCGACATCGTCAGCTACTACAAGAAGAACGAGTTCAAGAGCGCGACCAACTACGAGTGCTGGGCCGGCACCTTCGTCGCCGGCGTGGCCCTGAAGGGCACCTACGCCAAGGTCAAGTAAGCGCGGCCGACCGGTGGCGCTGGCTGAACAGCATCGCCACATTGCTGAACCTCACCGGGGAAACGCCGTCGATCACGCCGCCATCGTCGCGTGACGGCTTTCCCCGGTGTCGGCTTTCCGACACAATCACGGCTCTTCCCGGGTTATCGTCCCGTGGACATGCACGCCTACGTCTATAAAAGCCAACTCAAGCCGGACACTTACGTCTATCTCGCCCGACGCGATGACTTCAGCGCTTTGCCTGCGCCGCTGTCGGCGTCGTTGGGTTCGCTCGTCTTCGTGCTGGAAGTGACCCTGGACGCGCAGCGCCGGCTGGCCCAGGCCGACCCGGCCAAGGTGCGCAGCGAACTGACCGAGCGCGGGTTCTACCTGCAGGTGCCGCCGTCGGTGAGCAGCATGATGCTGCGCCACTATGACTGAGCTTTCCCGATCCCGCGCCCTGTCGCTGGCCTTCACCGTCGGTGCCTTGCTGGCGCTGGGATCGGCGCTGGGTGGCCTGCCCGGCGCGGTGCTGGCGGCACTGGCCCAACCGGCGTTCGCGCTGGGGATTTCGTGGTGGCGGCGCAGCCGTGCGCTGCTGCCGCCGAAGGTGATCGCCCGCCAGGACCTGCCGGCCCTGCTGGCGCTGTGGACCGCCGCGCCGTTGCTGCTGGCCCTGCTGTTGGCCTGGCCGCTGGCCGCGCTGCGCGACAGCGGCAGCCTGGCCGCGGTGCTGGGCCTGAGCGTGCTGGTCAGCGCCGGCCTGCTGGCGGCATGGCGCACCTGGCCGCTGTGGAACGATGTCGAGCGTCTCGATGGTGGCCTGGCCCAGCATTGGCAGGCGCTGGCGGGTCGTGACCTCAGCGCCTGGCGTGGTCTTGGCGTGGCGGCCCTGGTGATGGCCCTGGCGGCACTGGTGGTACTGCCGACCTGGCCGGACCTGCTGCCGGAAAGCGCGCGTTGGCCGTCGGCCCTGGCGGTGCTGCTGCTGTCGCCGCTGCTGCACCTGCTGCTGCAGCGCATTGCGCAGGCGCCGCTGGTGTCGCTGCGCAGCCCGCTTGGTGCGGAACTGCCGGTCGATCGCGAAACGCTGTTCAGCGCGGTGGTGGACACCACGCCGCTGGAAGCCCTGGCGCCGCAGGAGCTGACCCCGGCCCTGTACGAAGCCGCACGCCACGGCCGTATCGACCGTGCGCTGCAGCTGCTGCAGGCCGGCGCCGATCCATACTCCCTGCCTGACCCGAACTGGCGCGACCAGCGCAGCCTGGCAGTGCTCGCCGCCGTCCTGCCGGACCTGCGCCTGCTGCGTGAGCTGATCGGCCGCGGCGTCGATGTGAACGCGCCGCATCGCGGCATGACCCCGCTGCTGGCCGCCACCCGCGACAGCTGGCATGGGCGTCCGGAAGCGGTGATGACCCTGCTGGCCAACGGTGCCGATTCGCGCGCCACCGACAGCGAGGGCAACACGCCTCTGCATCACGCCGCGCGCAGTTCCGACCCGGGCGTGGCCGCGCTGTTGCGTGACGCGGCCGCTGAAGTCGACGCACTGAACCGTGATGGCTGGTCGCCGTTGGCGGTAGCCTGCCAGGTCGGCAACTGGCGTCTGGCGCGCTTCCTGCTGGAGCGCGGCGCGCGCAGCGAACCGGCCGACGGCACCCCGGTGCTGCTGGCCGCGGCCGCCACCGAGGACGATGATCCGGCCGGCGTGCAGCTGCTGCTCAAGCACAAGGCACGTGCCGACGCGCGTGACCGCCAGCGCCGCAGCGCGCTGCATGAAGCGGCACTGGCCGGCCACGTGGACATCATCGGCGTGCTGCTTGCCGCCGGTGCCAACCTGGAAGCGCGCGATGCGCTCGGCCGTACCCCGTGGCTGGAAGCGGCCCGTGCCGGTCGCGCGGCCGTGGTCGAGCACCTGCTGCCGCACAAGCCCGACCTGGTTGCAGTCGACACCGATGGCCGCAACGCGGTGCTGCTGGCAACGATGGCCGAGGACGTTTCGCCGCTGTTGATCAAGCGCCTGCTGGAACTGGGCATCGCCGCCGACGGCAGCGATCCGGCCGGTCGACGCGCGGTGGACTACGCCGCCGAAGCCGGTCGCTGGGCGATCGTCGCCCTGCTGGATCCGTCCTATCCGTTGCCTGCCGCCGTCAGCGATGGCCTGGCCGAGCGCGGTGAGGCGGCCAGTGCCAGCGGCCTGCTGCCTGATCGTCCGCCGTTGACCCTGCTGCGCGAGGCGCTGGGGTTCGGCAATACCGATGGCATGGCCGCACTGGCCAGGCTGTGCCAGCCGGAAGAACTGGGTGGCCTGCTGCTCGACCCGGAGCTGGCGCTGGAGCCGCGTGCGGTCGACTGGCTGCTCGCCCACGGTGCCGATCCGTACGTGCGTGACGCCTGTGCCGATACACCGATGTTCGCGCTGCTGTCGCGTGGCATCGATGCCGTGCCGGCCCTGCAGGTGATGCTGCAGCATGGCCTGTCGCCGGCTGGCCGTGGTGGCCTGGCGCGTTTCCTGGCCGCCTGTGCGCAGCACGACCAGGCGGCGCGTGGCCTGGAACAGCTGGCGCTGGAACTGCTGGAACGCGGCGCCGATCCGTTTGCTGCCTCGCCGGCCGGTGATCCGCCGTTGTCACTGGCCGTGCGCCTGGGCTGGCTGCGCCTGCAGCAGGCCCTGCTCACCACCGGCGTGGACCGTGAAGCACGCGACAGCCATGGCATGACCGCGCTGCATCTGGCCACCGCACTGGCGCGCGAAAGTGCCCTGAAGCTGCTGGTGCAGCACGGCGCCTCGCCCGAAGCGCGTGCTGCAGATGGGCAGACGCCGCTGGGCGTGGCGCTGTCGATCGGTCGTCGCGATCTGGCCGACTGGCTGGACTGGCGGGTCTGGCCGCTGCCGCGCAGGACCCTGCGCGAAGGCGATCTGCCGGCCGCCGCGATGGCCGGTGATGTCGATGCCGTGCGTCGTTTGAATGATCTGGGCTTTGCCGTCGACGCCGTCGATGCGCAGGGCTGCACCGCGCTGCTGCGTGCTGCCGGCGGTGGCCATCTGGCCGTGGTCGACCTGCTGCTGGCGCGCGGCGCCGATCCGCAGCATGCCGCTGCCAGTGGTGCGACGCCGTTGTCGGCGGCGGTCAGCATGCGCCAGGTCGAGATCGTCTCGGCCCTGCTTGATGCTGGTGCGCAGCTCGAACACCGCCTGCCAGGCGGCGTCACCGTGCTGATGCTGGCCTCGGCGCTGGGCCTGCCGGACATCGTGGCGCGCCTGCTCACCGCCGGTGCCAACGTGCATGCCGGCGATGCCCAGCAGCTGGCACCGCTGCACTGCGCCGCCCTGTATGGCTTCAGTGCGCGCGACCGTTCGCGCCTGCTGGCGCTGCTCGACACCCTGCTGCTGGCCGGTGCAGAACCGGACCAGGCCGCCGCCGGTGCGGTCACGCCGCTGCTGCTGCTGATGGGCGCGCGCGCCGAACCGGGCACCGCCTGCGACGAGCAGGTGGTGATGGCCGCGGTCGAGCGCCTGCTGGATGAAGACGTGAGCCTGGACGTGCGCGACCCGCGTGGCTTCGGCCCGTTGCACCTGGCCGCCCTGCACGGGTTGCCGCTGCTGGTGCAGCGCCTGCTGCGCGCCGGTGCCGATCCGGAAGCGCGCGATGGCTTGAACCGCAGCCCGCGCGAGATCGCGGTGATGCGCGGCTTCATCGACGTCGCCGCCGAGTTCGAGCCGCGCGTGCCGGGCGTATCGTCGATGGCCAGGTTCCTGCGCGACAACGGCTGACCGACCGGGGTCGGATCCCTTTCCAACGGAAAGGGCTCTGACCCCGCCACGCAGTAGATCCACGCCATGCGTGGATGATCGCCGCGCACGGAAACAACAACATCCACGCATGGCGTGGATCTACTTGTCGTCGCTTTCCGCGTCCGCTTCGAACAGGTGCATCAGGTCGTTGCGCGCATCGCGCGAAGTCTGGATCACCGCCGCCTCGTCGTCGTAGACCAGGTACTGGTCGCGCAGCAGCTTCTCGTCGTGTTCGCGGAACTGCTGCACATGGCGCTCGGCCACGTTCGGGGCCACGCCCAGCGCGGTCAGCACGCGCCCGCTCATTTCCAGGCTGGTACCGAATACTTCGCGGAACGGTTCGGCCGACATGTCCATCAACCGCCACGCATGCTGGCGGTTGCGTGCGCGTGCCAGCACCGTCGCATCCGGGTACAGGCGGCGCACCATGCGCACCGCGCGCAGGTTGGTTTCCGGGTCGTCCACGGTGATCACGAACACGTCGATGTGCTCGCCACCGGCGGCGCGCAGCATCTCCGGCCGGGTCGGGTCGCCGTAGTACAGCTGGTTGCCGAAGCGGCGCAGGTCGGCCACGGTGTCCGGGTTCGCTTCCAGCGCCACGAACGGCACCTTCTGCGCGGTCAGCAGGCGCGCGATCACCTGGCCGAAGCGGCCCATGCCGGCAATCAGCACCTTCGGGCGATTGTCCGGCGCCACCTTGTCGGCCTCCGCCGCTTGCCGTGGCGCGGCTTTCTCCTCGCCGAGCAGGCGCAGCAGGGCGATCATCAGCAACGGGGTGATCGCCATCGACAGGCCGACAATCGCCACCAGCCGGTCATGGTTGGCATTGCCCAGCAGATGCGCACGCTGCGCTTCGTTGAACACCACGAAGGCGAATTCGCCGCCCAGCCACAACACGCTGCCCAGCAGCAGCGACTGCCGCGAACTGAGCTTGGCGATGCGGCCGATGGCGTACAGCAGGCTGAACTTCACCACCAGCAGGATCGCCACACCCGCGGCGATCATCCACGGCTCGGCGGCGATGCGGTCGAGGTCGATGCCCATGCCCACGGCGATGAAGAACAGGCCCAGCAGCAAGCCCTTGAACGGCTCGATCTGCGATTCCAGTTCGTGCCGGAATTCCGAATCGGACAGCAGCACGCCGGCCAGGAACGCTCCCAGGCTGGGGCTCAGGCCGGCTTCCTGCATGAACCAGGCGGTGCCCAGCACCACCAGCAGCGCAGTAGCGGTGAACACTTCCGGGCTGCGGGTGCGCGCGATGATGCCGAACAGGCGGCGCAGCACCGGCCGTCCACACAGGATCACCACCGCCAGCGCGCCCAGCGCGACGGCCGCATCTTCCCAGCGCAGCGTCTCGTTCTTGACCCCGCCCAGCAGCGGAATCGCGGCCAGCAGCGGAATGGCGATCAGGTCCTGGAACAGCAGGATGGCAAACCCCAGCCGGCCGTGGTCGCTGTTGATCGCCTTGTGCTCGGACAACAGCTGCAGGCCGACCGCGGTCGACGACAGCGCCAGTGCCACGCCCACCACCAGCGCGCTCTTCCACTGGAAGTGATCGAGCAGCAGCAGCCCGCCCAGCACCAGCCCGGACAGCGCCACCTGCGCTGCGCCCGCACCGAACACCGAGCGCCGCATCACCTTCAGCCGGGCAGGGGACAGCTCCAGCCCGATCACGAACAGCAGCATCACCACGCCGATCTCGGCCGCGCCGAGGATGCGGTCGGCATCCTGCACGAAGCCGAGGCCATCCGGCCCCAGCACCACGCCGGCCGCCAGGTAGCCCAGCACCGCGCCGAAGCCGAACTTCTTGAACACCGGCACCGCGATCACCGCGGCCAGCAGCAGCACCAGTGCCAGTTCCAGACCACCGCTATGCATGGGAATACCTGGTCATCGGAAGGCCGGCTGTGCGTCCGTTCGGCGGGGGGGAAGCGCGGCGGAGGCCACCTGGCCATTATGCGCGCGCGGCTGTGTACGCACGAGAACGGCAGTGGGCCCCTCGCCCGGTCACCGGCTGCGGGTTGACCTGCACCGGTCGCCGGTCCAGACTGCCCGCCGCTGCCGGCATGTCCGTCAGTACACCCCTCCAGAGTCCCCAACCCATGTCCAGCGACAGTAGAAGTCGACCTCGGTCGACGCCAGCGATGGCCACCGCCTGACATCGGGACGGTTTGCCTGCGTTGGCGTTGCGCGATGTCGCACCCCATGAAGGCGAATCACCATGAACCAGAAGCAATTGCTGCGTCCGGTGGCCGATGCCGCAGCATTGTCGGCACCGCTGGCGAACTACAACACCGCCGACGCGGTGGAATTCCTCAACACGCTCGAACTGCAGCGCGCCGCCGAGACGCTGGCTGCGCTGTCGTTGCCGCGTGCAGTGAAGATGCTGGAGGCGCCGGAGCTGCACCGCAGTGGCGAACTGGTTGCCGCGCTGCCGCCGGCACGCGCCGCCGCGCTGCTGGGGTTGATGGCCGACGACCGTGCCACCGACATCGTCCACGAGCTGGATGAAGAAGAACGCGCGCGGCTGATTCCGCTGCTGGGCAACGAAGCCCGGCAGACCATCCAGAAGCTGCTGAGCTACCCGCCGAACACCGCCGGTGCGCTGATGACCACCGAGTTCGTCGCCGTGCCCGCCACCTGGACCGTGGCCCAGACCCTGCAGCACATCCGCCAGGTCGAGCGCACGCGCGAGACCGTGTACGCGATCTACGTCCTCGACCCGGCCACCCAACAGCTGCAGCAGGTGGTGACCATGCGCCGGCTGATCACCGGCCTGCCGGAGGAATCGATCCTGGACGTGGCCCAGGTCAATCCGCCGGTGATGGTGGATGCGCAGATGGACCAGGAAGACGTGGCACGGCTGATCCGCCGCCACGATCTGCTGGCGATCCCGGTGGTGGACGCGCAGCAGCACATGCTTGGCATCGTCACGGTCGATGACATCCTCGATGCACTGATCGAAGAGTCCACCGAAGACGCGCACAAGTTCGGCGGCATGGAAGCGCTGGACAAGCCGTACATGCAGATCGGCTTTTTCGAGATGCTGCGCAAGCGCGCCGGCTGGCTGAGCGTGCTGTTCGTGGGCGAGATGCTGACCGCCAGCGCGATGCAGCACTACGAGGACGAACTGGCGCGCGCGGTGGTGCTGACCCTGTTCATTCCGTTGATCATGAGCTCGGGTGGCAACTCCGGTTCGCAGGCGACCTCGCTGCTGATCCGCAGCCTGGCCCTGCGCGAGCTGCGCCTGCGCGACTGGTGGAAGGTGGCCCTGCGCGAAGTGCCCACCGGCATGGTGCTCGGCGCCATCCTCGGCTGCCTGGCCATCGTACGCATCGTGATCTGGCAGCTTGGTGGCTTCCATGACTACGGCGAGCACTGGATTCTGCTGGCGATCACCATCGGCGCCGCGCTGGTGGGCATCGTCACCTTCGGTTCGCTGTCCGGGTCGATGCTGCCGTTCATCCTCAAGCGGCTGGGCTTCGACCCGGCCAGCGCCTCGGCCCCGTTCGTCGCCACCCTGGTGGATGTGACCGGCCTGGTGATCTACTTCAGCATCGCCGCGATGATCCTGCACGGCACCCTGCTGTAACGGGGGCGTCATCCACGCATGGCGTGGATCTACTGGTCCTGGCCGGCGTAGTAGATCCACGCCATGCGTGGATGCGATGCCAGGTTCCTGCGCACGATCATGCCGCCGCAGCGCCGGTCCGTGTAACGTAGGCGCATGAGTACCTACCACCTGCAGTCCGTGTTCCGTCCGCAGTCGGTCGCGGTGATCGGCGGCAGCCCGCGTGAGCGCTCGGCCGGCCGCGCAGTGATGCGCAACCTGCGTGGCACCGGCTTCCCCGGCAAGGTGGCATGGATCAACCCGCGCCACGCCGAGATCGATGGTATCCGCACGGTCAAACGCTTGAAGGACCTCGACTGGGTACCAGAGCTGGTGGTGATCACCGCGCCGGCCGCCATCGTGCCGCAGGTGGTACGCACTGCCGCCGAACGTGGCGTGCAGGCCGCGATCATCCTCACCGCGCATCTGGGTGAAGGCCCGGGTTCGCCGTGGGCACGGGTGGAGGCGGCCGCGCGCGCGCATGGCCTGCGCATCCTCGGCCCGCACTGCCTGGGCGTGATCGCACCGCATGCACGGCTCAATGCCAGCATTGCCGCGCATTTCCCGCAGGCCGGTGACCTCGCGCTGATCTCCGAATCCTCGGCGATCGCCGCGGCCCTGGTGGAGTGGGGCGTGGCGCGCTCGGTGGGATTCTCTGCCGTGGTTTCGCTGGGCGACACCATGGACGTGGACTTCGGCGACCTGCTGGACTATTTCGCTACCGACTACCGCACGCGCGCCATCCTGCTCTACGTCGAGCAGATCAAGGACGCCCGCAAGTTCATGTCGGCCGCCCGTGCCGCTGCGCGTGCCAAGCCGGTGGTGGTGGTGAAGTCCGGCCGCGCCGAACGGGTGCAGCCGGGCAGCGCCGATACCCACGTGCAGGCCCTGGCGCGTGCCGATGATGTCTACGGCGCGGCATTCAACCGTGCCGGCCTGCTGCGGGTGAGCGCGCTGGACGAACTGTTCACCGCGGCCGAATCGCTGGGCCGCCTCGGTACCTTCCCCGGTCGTCGCCTGGCCATCCTCAGCAACGGCGGCGGTGTCGGCCACCTGGCGGTGGACCAGCTGATTGCCCTGCATGGCACGCTGGCGCAGCTGTCCGACAGCACCGTGCAGAAGCTCGATGCGGTACTGCCGCAGGGCTGGTCGCGCAGCAACCCGGTCGACATCGTGGTCGATGCCGATGGTGATCGCTATGCCACGGCCATCGAGGCGCTGCTGGCCGACAACGAGAACGACGCGGTGCTGGTGGTCAACGTGCCCACGGCGTTCACCTCCTCGGCCGATGCCGCGCAGGCGCTGACCCGCACGCTCGGCCTGCGCCCGCGCCATCACCGCGACAAGCCGGTATTCGCGGTGTGGCTGGGCAACGACGACCAGGCCACCGCCACCCTCAATGCAGCGCGCGTGCCGACCTATCCCACCGAAGCCGAGGCCGTGCGCGGTTTCCAGCATCTGGTGCGTTACCGCGAAGCACAGAACGCGTTGATGGAAACGCCGCCCAGCCTGCCGCAGGACTTCAGCGTGGATACCGTGCGTGCACGTGCGCTGGTCGAGGCCGCGCTGGCCAACGGTCAAGGCTGGCTGGATCCACTGGCCACCCATGAACTGCTGAAGGCCTACGGCATCCCCTCTGCGCCGGTGATGCACGCACGCGATGCGCACGAGGCGATGGACCTGGCGCAACCGCTGCTGGAGCGTGGCGCGACCGTCGCGCTGAAGATCCTGTCGCCCGATATTCCGCACAAATCCGAAGTGGATGGCGTGCGCCTGAACCTGGCGACGCTGCCGGCGGTGCAGAGCGCTGCGAAGGCGATCCTTGCCCGTGCGCGGCAGCTGCGGCCGGATGCGCGCATTGACGGCCTGCTGGTGCAACCGACCATCGTCCGCCCGAAGGCACGCGAGCTCATCGTCGGCATCGCCGACGACGCCACGTTCGGCCCGGTGATCGTGGTCGGTCGTGGAGGCACGGCGGTGGAAGTGATCAACGACAAGGCACTGGCACTGCCACCGCTGGACCTGCGTCTGGCCCACGAGCTGATCGGCCAGACCCGCGCCTCGCGCATCCTCAAGGCCTACGGCGATGTGCCAGCGGCCGACGAGCGCGCACTGGCGCTGGCGCTGGTCAAGCTGGCGCAGCTGGCAGCGGATATTCCCGAAGTACGCACGCTGGACATCAACCCGTTGCTGGTCGACAGCAAGGGCATCCTGGCGCTGGACGCGCGCGTGGCGGTCGCGCCGTCGCGCATCCTGCACAAAGGGCGTGGCCATCCGCGCTTCGCCGTGTTCCCGTATCCGAAGGAATGGGAGCGCACCATCGAACTGTCCGATGGCGGTCGCGCCTTCGTACGCCCGGTGCGGCCTGAAGATGATGCGTTGTTCCGCGCGTTCTTCGCGCGCGTCAGTGACGAGGATCTACGCCTGCGCTTCTTCCAGTCCGTCAAGCACTTCAGCCACGAGTTCATTGCCCGCCTGACCCAGCTGGACTACGCGCGCTCGATCGCATTGGTGGCCATTGAGCCGCGCACCGGTGAAATGCTCGGTGCGGTGCGACTGCATGCCGATGCGGACTATCACCGCGGCGAGTACGGCATCCTGATCCGCTCGGACCTGAAGGGCCATGGCATCGGCTGGCGCCTGATGGCGATCATGATCGAGTACGCCAAGTGGCTGGGCCTGGACGTGGTGGAAGGCCAGGTGCTGCGCGAGAACAGCACCATGCTGGCGATGTGCCAGAGCCTGGGCTTCAAGACCAAACTGGACCCGGACGACCCGACGGTGATGATGGTGACGTTGCCGGTGCAGCAGGTGGAAGTCGCTGCGCCTCTGCTGTAGAGCCGAGCCCACGCTCGGCTGCACTTGATGCCATGCCCGGCGGAACGCCGGATTCAGCGCAGCGGCTCGACCACCACCGCCGTGCCATAGCACAGCACTTCGGTCAGGCCGGTCATCACATCGGTGGCGTCGTAGCGCATGCCGATGATCGCGTTGGCACCCAGCTGCCGCGCGTGCTTGACCATGTCTCGGTAGGTTTCCTCGCGCGCCTGCTCGCACAGCTCGGTGTAGATGGTGATGTTGCCGCCGAAGATCGTCTGCAGGCCGCCGACGAAGTTGCCGACGATCGAGCGCGAGCGCACGGTGATGCCACGCACTACGCCCAGGTTGCGTGCGATGCGGTAGCCGGGCAGCTCGAAGGCGGTGGTGACCATCGAATCATCGAAGCGCGCTGCGGAGGTGGTGGGTGTGCCACTGTTGTAGGGATCGGCCATGGCTGTGTGGTCGTGTTGTGGGTTTGAAGGCGCCACAATACCCCCATGACCGACCGCATTCCCCTGCTGCTGCTCCCGGGCCTGCTCAACGATGCCGAACTCTGGCGCGCGCAGCTGGCCGACCTGGCCGATATCGCCGACTGCACCGTGGGCGACCAGACCCGGGGCGAGACGCTGCAGGCGGTGGCCGAGGACGTGCTGGCGCAGGCGCCCGCGCGTTTCGCGCTGGCCGGCTTCTCACTGGGTGGCTTCGTCGCCCAGCAGATCCTGCGCACGGCGCCTGAGCGCGTGCTGCAGCTGGCCCTGATCGACACCTCGATCCATGCCGACTCCCCGGAACGTGCCGAACAACGCCGCAGCCAGCGCGCCAGCGTGCGCCTGCCGGGGAAATTCCATGGCTTTGGCGATGTGCTGATGCGCAGCTACATCGATGCCTCGCGGCTGGACGACTACGTGCTGGTGCAGCGCGTGCGTGACATGACCGCACGCCTGGGCGCGGAGGTATTCCTGCGGCAGAGCGCGCTGGAACGCAGTGATGGCCACGACGTGCTGGCCGCTTACCGTGATCCGCTGCTGATTGTCTGTGGTGCGAACGACCGCATCACGCCGTTGGCGGTGAGCGAAGAGATGCACGCGCTGGTGCCGCATTCGCAGCTGGTGGTGGTGCCTGATTGCGGGCACCTGGCGCCGATGGAAAAGCCGGAAGAGGTGAGTGCGGCGATGCGCGCGTGGCTGTTGCAGGGCGAGGGCTGAACCCACGCTTCTGGTAGGTGCCGACCTTGATCGGCACGTTGTTTCATCAATTGAACAGAGGCAAGCGCCGACCAAGGTCGGCACCTACCGGTAGCGCCGGGCCATGCCCGGCGGCTTTTGCTCAATCCCAGGCCGGCGCAATGCCTTCCGGGTTGGCCAGGCGATGGCCGCGGTCCAGCTTGGCGATCTGCGCCATGTCGTCCTCGGTCAGGCGGATCGCTGCCGCTTCCAGGTTGCTGGCCAGGTTCTCGCGCTTGGTCGACGACGGAATGACCGCGTAATCCTGCTGCAGCGCCCACGCCAGCGCGATCTGCGCCGGGCTGGCCTGGTGGCGGCCGGCGATGGCCTGGATCACCGGGTCCTTGATCACCTCGCCATAGGCCAGGCTCATGTACGCGGTGACGCGGATGCCGTTGTCCTGCAGGAACTTCACCAGCAGGCGGTTCTGCAGGTACGGATGAATCTCGACCTGGTTGGTGGCGATCGCATCGGCACCGAGGATCTCAATCGCCTTGCGGGTCTGGGCGATGGTGAAGTTGGAGATGCCGATCTCGCGGGTCAGTCCCTGTGCCTTGGCTTCAGCCAGCGCGGTCAGGTACTCCTCCATCGGCGTGTCGACCTTGTCGTTCGGCGACGGCCAGTGGATCAACGCCAGGTCGACATGGTCGGTGCGCAGCTTTTCCAGGCTGGTGCGCAGGCTCGCCAGCAGTGCGTCGCGCTTGAACTCGGTGATCCACACCTTGGTGGTCAGGTAGATCTCGTCACGCGGCACGCCGGACTCGGCGATGGCCTGGCCGACCTCGGCTTCGTTGCCGTAGATCTGCGCGGTGTCGATGGCGCGGTAGCCGACGTCCAGTGCGTTGCGCACCGAGTCGATCACGGTCTGGTCTTTCAGGCGGAAGGTGCCGAGACCGAAAGCGGGGACAGTCATGGGGAACTCCAAAGCGGGGGAAGGAGGTGATCACAAAGGGTAGGGCAGGGGCCGTGTGCATGCCGGCAACGGTGCATTGCGCTCATCAATGCGCCGCAATGGTGATGCCTTCGGCGCGATCATCGATGCCGTCGCGACGGTCCAGGCGACCGCTCAGCACGGTCAGGCCATATGCGCCGACCACCACCAGTGCGCCCAGCCATGGCGTGTGCATCAGGCCGATGTGTTCGACCACCAGGCCGCCCAGCGATGCACCCAGCGCGATGCCGATGTTGAACGCGGCGATGTTCAGGCCCGAGGCCACGTCGGTGGCCTGCGGTGCGTAGCGCTGTGCCTGCTTGACCACATACACCTGCAGGCCGGGCACGTTGCCGAATGCCACCGCGCCCAGTGCCAGTACGGTCAGCAGCATCAACCAGGTGTTGTGGGCGGTAAAGGTCATCACCAGCAGCACCACGGCCAGCAGCGCGAAGATGCGCTTCAGCGCGGGCACCGGGCCCATGCGGTCGGCCATGCGGCCGCCCCACAGGTTGCCGATCGCCACCGACACGCCATACACCAGCAGCACCAGGCTGACTGCGTTGGCGGAGAAGCCGGTGACGTCCTGCAGGATCGGCGTCAGGTAGGTGAAGGACAGGAAGGTGCCGCCGTAGCCGAGTGCAGTGATGGCGTAGACCATCAGCAGGCGCGGCTGCGCAAGCACGCCCAGTTGCTGGCGGAAGGTGGCCGGCGCGCTCTGCGCCAGGTCGCGCGGCACGAACAGCAGCGCACCCAGCAGCGCGATCACGCCCAGCCCGGCCACCGCCAGGAAGGTGGCGCGCCAGCCCAGGTGCTGGCCGATGAAGGTGCCCAGCGGTACGCCGGTCACCAGTGCCACGGTCAGGCCGGTGAACATGATGGCGATGGCACTGGCGGCCTTCTCCTTCGGCACCACGGCGGTGGCGATGATCGAGCCGATGGAGAAGAACACCCCGTGGGCCAGGCCGGTGAGGATGCGGGCGACGATCAGCGAGGTATAGCCCGGTGCCATCCATGCGATGACGTTGCCGAGGGTGAACAGCACCATCAGCGCGACCAGCAGGGTCTTGCGCGGTACGCGGCCGGTGAGCGCGGTCAGCACCGGTGCGCCGACGGCCACGCCGAGCGCATACAGGGACACCAGCAGGCCGGCCGACGGCAGGCTGACCTGGAGGTCGGCGGCGATGGTCGGGATCAGGCCGACGATGACGAACTCGGTGGTGCCGATGGCGAAAGCGCCGAGGGTCAGCGCCAGCAGGGCGAGCGGAATGCCACGGATCATGACAGTGTCCAGAGCGAAGGAAGGGGCGCAGTGTGCGCGGCCGACCTTTGCCGAAAAACCGGTCTTCACGCCAATCACTCTTGCCGCGTGGTCAATAATGGCGGCATGAAAACCACCCTCGACGAAATGCAGGCCTTCCTGGCGGTGATCGACAGCGGTTCGATCAGCGCCGCCGCCGAGCAGCTGGGGCAGACGCCTTCAGGCGTGAGCCGCGCGCTGGGCCGGCTGGAGGACAAGCTGGGTACGACCCTGCTGACCCGTACCACCCGTCGCCTGCACCTGACCGCCGAGGGCGAGGCCTACCTGCGTCATGCGCGGGCGATCATCGATGCAGTGGAATCGGCCGAGGAACAGATGGCCGCGCGCCGCGAGCGCCCGGCTGGCAGGCTGCGGGTGGATGCGGCGATGCCGTTCGTGCTGCACGTGATCGCGCCGCTGGTGGCTGGCTACCGGGCGCGCTATCCGGAGGTGCAGCTGGAGTTGAACAGTTCCGAGCGCTACATCGACCTGCTGGAACGGCGTACCGACCTGGCGATCCGCATCGGCCCGCTGGCTGATTCCACGCTGCATGCGCGGCCGCTGGGGCGCTGCCGGCTGCAGGTGCTGGCCAGCCCGGGCTATCTGGCCGCGCACGGAGAGCCGGCCAGCGTGGCGGCGCTGGGCCAGCACACGCTGCTCAGCTTCAACGAACCGGAATCGCTGAACCGCTGGCCGCTACCGGGCGATGCCGACGGGCAGTTGCTGGTGCGCCCGGATATCGCGGTATCCAGCGGCGAGACGCTGCGCACGCTGGCGGTGGAAGGCGTGGGCATCACCTGCCTGTCCGACTTCGTGACCGAACGTGATCGTGCGGCCGGCACGCTGGTGCCGGTGCTGGCCGCACAGACGCTGGATGTGTACCAGCCGATCCATGCGGTGTACTACCGCAACACGGCCGTGTCGGCGCGGATCAGCTCGTTCCTGGATTACCTGGGTGAAGCGATGGCCGCATCGGATTACCTGCGCTGATGTGAGCCGAGCGTAGGCTCGGCTCTACAGAGCCCGGAACGATCGACGGCCCGGTGTAGAGCCGAGCCCGGAACGACCGACGGCCCGGTGTAGAGCCGAGCCCGGAACGACCGACGGCCCGGTGTAGAGCCGAGCCCATGCTCGGCTGCCTGCAAAGGATCAGGCCGCCCGCGCCAAGGCACCCTTTGCCGCCGCCGTGGTCGACAGATCGAACACATCCACCGAGTCGATCAACCGGTTCGCCTGCTGTTCCAGGCTGCGTGCCGCCGCGCTCGCTTCTTCCACCAGCGCAGCATTCTGCTGGGTGGTGCCGTCCATCTGGATGATGGTCTGGCTGACCTGCTCGATGCCCGCCGACTGCTCCTGCGAGGCAGCGGAGATCTCGGCCATGATGTCGGTCACGCGCTGCACCGAAGCGACGATCTCGGCCATGGTGTCACCGGCCTGGCGCACACGCTGCGTACCGTGGCCCACCTGTTCCACCGACGTCTCGATCAGCGACTTGATTTCCTTGGCTGCCGCCGCCGAGCGCTGCGCCAGCGTACGCACTTCACTGGCGACCACCGCGAAGCCGCGGCCCTGCTCACCGGCACGCGCTGCTTCCACCGCCGCATTCAACGCCAGGATATTGGTCTGGAATGCGATGCCGTCGATCACGCTGATGATGTCGGCGATCTGCCGCGAGGAGCCTTCGATCGCATCCATCGTCGCCACCACCTGGCCGACCACTTCACCGCCGTGCGAGGCCACGCTGTGCGCACCGATCGCCAGCTGGTTCGCCTGCCGCGCATGCTCGGCGTTCTGGCGCACGGTGGAAGTCAGTTCTTCCATCGATGCAGCGGTTTCTTCCAGGTTCGCCGCCTGCTGTTCGGTGCGGCGCGACAGGTCGTTGTTGCCGGCGGCAATCTCGGCCGCGGCGGTGTGGATGTTGCCCGAGGCGTGCTTGATGTCGGTGACGATCGTGGCCAGCTGCGCCGCCGTGGTGTTGGCATCGCCGGCAATGCGGGCGAACACGCCCTGGAAATCGCCCTGCATGCGTGCCCCCAGGCGACCATCGGCAATGGCGCGCAGCATGGTCGAGACCTCGCCGAGGTTGTGTTCGGTGGTCTGCATCAACCGGTTCAGGCCATCGACCATCGCGCGGAAATCATGCTCGAAGCGCGCGCTGTCGCCGCGCTGGCTGAAGTCGCCTGCGGCAGCGGCTTCGGCCAGGCGGCGGATCTCGCCGTTGATCGCACCGAGGTTGGATTTGACCGCATCCAGCGCCTGGGTGATCACGGCTTTTTCGCCCGGCAGGCGCTCCATGTCCAGGCTGAGGTCGCCCACTGCATAGCGGCCCATGATCGCGATCGCGCGCATCTTCACCTGGATGTGTGCATCGACCAGGGTGTTGGTGTCGGCCACCATCGTGCCGTAGGCGCCGGGGAAGGCGCTGCTGTCCATGCGGTGGCTGATCGTGCCGGCGTCGTGTGCCTTGGCCATCGCGGTCTGCGCGTCGAGCACGCCGCGCACGGTGCTCTGCACGGCCTGCATCGCCTGCGCCAGGCGACCGATCTCGTCGCGGCTGCGTACCTGCACGCGGTAGTCGAGATCGCCGGCAGCGACCGCACGTGCGGCCGCTTCCACGGCCAGCACCGGCTGCACCACGGCGCGCCGCAGCCACCAGCCCAGGCCCATCAACAGCAGCACGGCCGCGCCAATGGTCAGTGCGGCGCACAGCAGCAGCGTCTGTCGTGCCTGCTGCGAACGCGCGGTCACTGCGGCTTCGGCCACCTGGGTGGCCTGCGTACCCAACGCATCCAGCGCGGTCGCCACCGGACGGTCTTTGCCACGCACCAGCGAATCGCCGGCCGCAGGATCGTAGCCGGCGTCAGCGAAGGCCTGCAGTGCCGCGTGGTAATCCTGCTGCAGCTGTGCGTGCAGGCCGGAAAACGCCTGCGCCAGTTCACGCGTGCGCGCATCGGGGCTGGCCGCCAGGCCTTTGGCCAGTTCGGCGACGAGGCGGCCTTCGCTGTCGAAGGCCTGCAGGTGGTGCTGGCGCAACGCGTCATCGTGACCGCGCAGCAGCACGTTCTTCCATTCCTGCACCTGCCCGCGGAACTCACGCTGCAGGCGCTCGGCGTCGCGGCTGTGGGCGACCTCCGGAGGGACTTCGGTGGACAGCTTCAACCAGGCAGACGCCAGGCCCGCCAGGGCGCATACCAGGACAACGGCCAGACCAACAGAAACGGCGCCGAGCAGCTTCGACTGCAGCCGCGGCGCATGGGAAGAGGCTTTCATGGGACGAGATCTCGGAAGGGGTGCGATGCGGTATCGACCATCCTTTAGGTCTCTGAAGTGCGATGCGTGTCACATTCCCGTTCTGTTTATTGATGTGAAGGGTGTGTTTAATAGGACAAATGTGTCCATATGGAACGAAAGCAGACCCTCGACAGCTGGTTTAAATGTAACTATTGTAGTTACATGAAATCCGCGAACCCGCTTTCCGACGCCCTGCACGTGATGGCCCATCTGGTCGGCCAGCCCGGGCCGCGAACCTCCGAACAGCTGGCGACCTGCCTGCCGACCCATCCGGTGGTGATCCGGCGCCTGCTGGCGCAGATGCACAAGGCCGGCCTGGTCCGCAGCACGCGCGGCCACGGTGGCGGCAGCCAGCTCGCCCGCGATGCGGCCACGATCACCCTGCACGACGTCTACCAGGCCATCGGCGCGCCGCCGATGGTCCAGGTCGGCACCCGCGAAGGGATGGGCGGCTGCCCGATCCAGCAGCTGGTCAACCAGGCCCTGCTGGAGAGTGCCCGCGAAGCGCAGCGCCTGCTCGAACAGCGGCTGCAGGCAACCACCCTCGACCAGCTTGGCGCCGACTTCGCCCGCCATCTTGCCCATCACCGTTCCCTGGAAGCGCACCATGAATCCTGATGTCCTCATCGTCGGCGGCAGCTACGCCGGCATCGCTGCCGGTCTGATCCTGGCGCGTGCGCGCCGGCCGGTCACGATCATCGACGCGGGTTCGCCGCGAAACCGCTTCGCCAGCCATTCGCACGGCGTGCCGGGCATGGACGGGATCAGTGGCGCCGAGTTGCTGAAGAACGCACGCCAGCAGTTGCTGGACTACCCGACCGTGCGTTGGCTGAATGCCGAAGCCGTGCGGGCCAACGCCAGCGCCGATGGCGTGGAGGTGCATACCGCCGACGGCCAGGTGCTGACGGCGCGCAAGCTGCTGCTGGCCACCGGTGTCGCCGACCAGTTGCCCGACCTGCCCGGCATGGCCGAACGCTGGGGCAGCACCGTGCTGCACTGCCCGTACTGCCACGGCTACGAAGTGGGTGGCGGTTCGATCGGCCTGCTCGGCGGCCATCCGATGTCGGCCGGCAAGGCGCCGCTGTTCGCCGATTGGGGCAACGTCACCTTCTTCAGCCAGGGCCTGCCGATCAGCGACGAGGAACTGGCCGCCATGCAGCAGCGCGGCGTGCAGATTGAAACCACGCCGGTCATCGGCGTGCACGGTGAGCAGCCCACCTGGCTGGAAGTGGAACTTGCCGATGGCCGCCGAGTCGCCCAGCGTGCGCTGTTCGTGCCTGCCGGCCAGGCGATGGCCACGCCGCTGGTGCAGCAGCTGGGCTGCGCGCTGGTGGAAAGTCCGCTGGGCGTGCTGATCGAGGTGGACATGATGAAACAGACCTCGGTGCCGAACGTCCATGCGGCCGGTGATGCGACCACGGTCGGCAACATCACCCTGGCCATGGCCGAAGGGGTGCGCGCGGGTATCGGCGTGCACCATGCGCTGGTCGGCGAAGACAGCCTGCCGCGTTGAGCTACTGCATCCACGCCTGGCGTGGATCTACTGAACGGTGCCGACGTTGGTCGGCACTGTCCTTCCTCACCCTTCCACGCTGGCCGCATCCAGTTGCGCCACGTCCTGCACGCTCAGCGTGACGTTCGCCGCTGCCAGCAGGTCGTGCAGCTGCTCCACGCTGGTGGCGCTGACGATCGGTGCGGTGATCGACGGCCGTGCGATCTGCCAGGCCAGCGCGATCTGCGCGGCAGTGGCGTTGTGCTTGCTGGCCACATCATCCAGCGCCTGCAGGATGCGCAGGCCGCGCGGGTTCAGATAGCGCTTGACCACGGTGGCACCACGCGCGCTGCTTTTGCCGGCATCGTCCGGCGTGCGGTACTTGCCACTGAGAAAGCCACTGGCCAATGCGTAGTAGTTGATCACGCCGATCTGCTCGCGCTGCACCAGCGGTTCCAGTTCCTTCTCGTAGCCGGCGCGGTCGTACAGGTTGTACTCCGGCTGCAGGGTTTCGTAACGCGGCAGCTTGTAGTCGGTGGACACCTTCAGCGCTTCAGCCAGGCGCGTGGCGCTGTAGTTGGACGCACCGATGGCGCGCACCTTGCCTGCCTCGATCAGGCGACCGAACGCAGCCAGGGTGGCCTCCAGCGGCGTGGATTCATCGTCCTCGTGAGCCTGGTACAGATCGATCACATCGGTCTGCAGCCGACGCAGCGAATCTTCGACGGCCGCATTGATGTTGTCCGGGGTGAGGCCGGGCCGCTCGGCCCATTTGGCCACCTTGGTCGCCAGCACCACCTTGTCGCGCTTGCCGCTGCGCGCGAACCACTTGCCGAGCAGCGTCTCCGACTCGCCACCCTGGTTGCCCGGCACCCACGCTGAATACACATCGGCGGTGTCGACCAGGTTGAAGCCGGCATCGACGAAGGCATCCAGCAGCGCAAAGCTGGCCTTCTCATCGGCGCTCCAGCCGAATACGTTGCCACCGAAGGCGAGCGGAGCTACATGCAGGCCGGAACGGCCCAGTTCGCGGATTGCCGTCATGGGCACGGACTCCTTGGGGGAAGTCCTTCAGGATAGAGCGCGATGTGTGACCGCGCTGCGGCGCTGACCACAAAACTGTGTTCCGCGACGCGCACGCGGCTAACGTTTTGTGAACACCTGCGGCGCGACGGCTGCTAGTCTCGCCGCATCTTCCGCTGGAGTCGTCCCGATGATTGCTGCCTCATCCCTGCGTGGTTGCCGCGTGCTGCTTGCCTCGGCGCTGCTGGTCGCCGTTCCCGCATTCGCTGCACCGGCCACGGTCGCACCGGCAAAGATCCAGGTGTCGCCGGCGATCGATGCGGCGGTGAAGGCCTCGACCCGCGACCCGGCCAACGTCAAGCGCGACGGTTTCCGTCATCCTGCGCAGACGCTGGGCTTCTTCGGCGTGGCGCCGGAAAAGACCGTCATCGAGATCACGCCCGGCAATGGCTGGTACTCGGAAATCCTGGCGCCGCTGCTGCGCGACAAGGGTCATTACATCGCTGCGGTGGTCGATCCGCAGGCCGTGGCGGAAGGTCGCGGCCGCGACTACCAGCAGCGCAGCCGCGACAGCCTGGAAAAGAAGTACGCCGCCGCACCGGCACAGTTCGACAAGACCACCGTCGTCGCCTACGACCCGGCCAAGCCGGTGTTCGGCGCGGCCAACTCGGCCGATGTGGTGCTGACCTTCCGCAACGTGCACAACTGGCGCAAGGCGGGCCAGGCGCAGGGCATGTTCCAGGGCTTCTTCAACGTGCTCAAGCCGGGCGGCGTGCTCGGCGTGGTCGAGCACCGCGCCAAGGCCGACGTGGCCGACGCTGACGACACCGGCTATGTCGGCCAGCAGCAGGTGATCGCGATGGCCGAGGCTGCCGGTTTCAAGCTGGATGCGCGCACCGAGGTCAATGCCAACCCGCGTGATACCAAGGACCATCCGAATGGCGTCTGGACCCTGCCGCCGACCAACCAGCACGACAAGGCCGATGATGCGAAGTACCAGGCGATCGGCGAAAGTGACCGCATGACCCTGCGCTTCATCAAGCCGTAAGCCGGCACGTCGTACTGCCAGCGCGGATTCCCCAGTGTAGAGCCGAGCCCATGCTCGGCTCATCGCGCACAGCGCGACGGATCGCAACAGCAGCCGAGCATCGGCTCGGCTCTACAGGTCGGTTGCACGACGCGCGGCGTGGGACAATGCCTTACCCGCCGCCTGCCGCGCCCGTAATGCTGATTGCCTTCAACAAGCCGTTCAACGTGCTCTGCCAGTTCACCGACCGCAGCGTGCCGCCGCGGCCGACATTGGCCGGTTTCGGCTTGCCGCCGCGCGTCTACGCTGCCGGCCGCCTCGACCATGACAGCGAAGGCCTGCTGCTGCTGACCGACAACGGCACGCTGGCGCACAAGCTGACCGACCCGAAGCACAAGGCGGACAAGCTCTACTGGGTGCAGGTGGAAGGCACGCCTAGCGAGGAGCAGCTGCAGCAGCTGCGCGATGGCGTGGTGCTCAATGATGGTCCGACGCTGCCGGCGAAGATCGAGCGCCTCGATCCTGCGCCTGAGCTGTGGCCGCGCGATCCACCGGTGCGTTTCCGCAAGACGGTGCCCGACAGCTGGCTGGCGATCACGATCCGCGAAGGACGCAACCGCCAGGTGCGGCGGATGACCGCGGCCGTGAACCTGCCGACGCTGCGCCTGGTACGCGCTGCGATGGGGCCGTACCGGCTGGATGACCTGCAGCCGGGGCAGTGGCGGCAGATCGGCTGAAACGAAAAAGGGCCGGAGGCCTTGCGGCGTCCGGCCCTCGTGCAGCGTCATGGGATCAGAGCCCTTCCTGCGGAAGGGATCCGACCCCGGCCAATCAGGCGTCGCTGCCGATATCGCTGTGCTCGTCGACCACGGTGTCGTTGCGGCGATCGCGCGCATTGATGCGCTGGGCCTGGCCGTTCACGACATGGCCATTGGCGGCCTTCTTCTTCTGCTGCTTGCGGTACAGCGCGTAGCCCAGCAGGCCCACGCCCACCGCAGCCGCCGCGATGGTCACCGCCGGATTGCGGCGGGCGAACTTGGTGGCGACCTTGCCGCCGGTCTTCACCGCGCCGAGCGCGGCGCCGGTCTTGATCCAGTCGCTGGCCTGCGGGCCGAGGTGCCGCAGGCTGCCGCCGGCGCTCTTCAGGCCATCGCCGGCGGTGTGGGCCAGGTCGAGGGCGCGCTCCAGGGCGCGGTCGGTGATTACGGTCAACTTGCTCATGCGGGGGTGTCCTTGCCTCGGGTCGAAGTCCAGTGTCGCCTGTTGCCCGTAAACGGTATGTCAGTCAGGCGGGCGCGTGGTGTGACTCTACCGCAGCCATTCAGGATCAGGCAGGTTGGGGTCGGATCCCTTTCCGTTGGGAAAGGGCTCTGACCCCGGCGCGCATCCTTGGGGTCAGAGCCCTTTGCCACGCAAAGGGATCCGACCCCGCCACTCAGGTTCCGCGCGGCTTGGCCCGGTGGGTCGCCGTGGCCGTCCACGGATCGTCCGGCCACGGGTGGCGCGGGTAACGGCCCTTCATTTCCTTCTTCACCTCGGCGTAGGTGTTCTCCCAGAAATTGCGCAGATCCTGGGTGACCTGCAACGGCCGGCCACCTGGTGACAGCAGGTGCAGGGTCAGCGGCACCCGGCCATCGGCGATACGCGGCGTGTCGGCCAGCCCGAACAACTCCTGCAGCTTCACCGCCAGCACCGGCGGCAGCGGCTCGCCGCTTTCGCCGTCCAGCGCGTAGGTGATCGGCCGTTCCAGCCCTGACGGTACGGTGATCCGGGTGGGCGCGTGGCGCTCGACCAGCTGCCGCTGCGACCATTCCAGTGGCGCCTTCAACGCTTCGCCGAAACTGGCCTCGTCCAGCGCATCCAGACGTGTCCTGCCAGCGAATGCCGGCTGCAGCCATTGCGCACGGTTGGCCAGCAATGCAGCGTCACTGCAGTCGGGCAGGCCCAGCTCGGGCATCCAGCGCCGCAGCGATTCCACCCGCGCCTGCCACTGGCGCAGACCCGCGGTCCATGGCAATGCCTGCAGGCCGAGCTCGGCAACGGCGTCGGTCAGCGCCTGCGCCGCCAGCTGCGGATCAACCCGGCCCGCCGAACGGCTGTCCATCACGATGCGGTCGAAGCGTGTTTCGCGCAGCGCAACCAGCGCGCGGCGCGTGTCATCCCAGCGCACCACGTCTTCGGTCACGAAGCGGTCGGGCCAGTTCCTGCGCAGGTAGCTTTCATCCACCGGTGCGGCGCGCAGCAGCAGCGCATCGCGGGCTTCGAAGCGCAGTTCGCTGGCCACCAGCCACGGTTCGCCCCGCAGGTCGCTCAGTTCATGCAGGCGTGCACTGCGGCCGTTGGCCAGCAGGTAGCGCAACGGGTCGTTCGGATGCTGGAAGGCAATGCGGTCGGGGAAGGCATGGGCCAGCAGGTCGCCCAGTTCGTGCGCTTCGATGCTGGCCGGTGGCGCGGCCTCACAGCGCAGGCGGCGGCGCCACTGCTTGGCAGCAGTGTCGATGGCGGCCAGGCCACTGCGGTTGGCATCGGCCGGCGCGCGGCCATTACGGAAGGCCGCCAGCGCACGCCAGCGCGCGGCCACTGCATCACCGCCCTGGCGCAATGGGTCGCGGGCTTCCAGCAACGCCGCAAGATCGGCGGCCAAGGCCTGTGCGCGGGCATCGGGTGCGGCCAGCAGCATCGCGGCCATCCGTGGATGGGTGCCCAGCGCCAGCACACGACGGCCGAGTGCAGTGATCGCGCCGCTGCTGGACAACGCGGCCAGGCGCTGCAGCAGCTCGCGTGCGGCGGCCATCGGCCCGCTCGGTGGTGGGTCGAGGAAGCGCAGGTCACTGCTGCCCCAGGCGGCCAGTTCCAGCGCAAGACCGGCCAGTTCAACCTGGTCGATCTCGGCGCGACGCTGCGGCTCCAGCCGTTGCGACTGCGGCCACAGCCGCCAGGCGACGCCCTCTGCCACACGGCCGGCACGGCCGGCACGCTGGTCGGCCGAGGCCTGCGCGATGGCGACCACGTCCAGGCGGGTGAACCCGCTGTTGGGGTCGTAGCGTGGCTCGCGTGCCTGACCGCTGTCGATGACTACACGCACGCCGGGCAGCGTCACCGAGGACTCGGCCACGTTGGTAGCCAGTACCACGCGGCGGCGGCCGTCGCTGGCGGCCTGCAGCACGCGCGCCTGCTGTTCCACCGGCAGCTCACCGTGCAGGGCCAGCACGTCCACCGCAGCGCCATCAAGACTGTCCTGCAGGCCGGCCTGCACGCGCGCGATCTCACGCTGGCCGGGCAGGAACACCAGCAGGTCACCCGGGTGCTCGGCCAGCGCCTGCTGCACGGCACGCCGCACCTGCAGCTCCAGTGCCTCGTCACGCCGCGCCGGGAAGTGGCTGATCGCCACCGGATAGCTGCGGCCCTCGCTGCTCAACCGCGGTGCATCGAGGAAGCGTGCCAGCCGCTCGCCGTCCAGCGTCGCCGACATCACCAGCAGGCGCAGGTCATCGCGCAGCTGCGATTGCACGTCCAGCGCCAGCGCCAGGCCCAGATCACCACTGAGATGGCGCTCGTGGAATTCATCGAACAGGATCGCGCCGACGGTCTCCAGCATCGGGTCGTCCTGCAGCATCCGGGTCAGGATGCCCTCGGTGACCACCTCGATGCGCGTGCGCGCCGATACCTTGTTCTCGAAACGGATGCGGTAGCCGACGGTGCCGCCGACCTCTTCGCCGAGCTGGCGCGCCATGAACATCGCGGCACTGCGCGCGGCCACCCGGCGCGGTTCCAGCAGGATGATCCTGCGGCCCTGCAGCCACGGCGCATCGAGCAGCGCCAACGGCACCTGGGTGGTCTTGCCGGCGCCGGGTGGGGCTTCCAGCACCAGCCGCGGGTGCGCGGCCAGGTGCTGCTGGATCTGCGGCAGCAGCGGAGAAATGGGGAATTGCGGGGCGTTCATGTGCAAAGGATAAGGGGCCATGACGGGCACGGGTACAATGCGCGGGTTTTCCTGCCCCTGCTGCCCCCATGCATCTGATCGATATCGGCGCCAACCTGACCCACGACTCCTTCGACCGCGACCGCGAGGCCGTGCTGGACCGCGCACGGCAGGCCGGTGTGGTGCAGATGATCATCACCGGTGCCAGCCGCGAGCACTCGCCGCTGGCCCTGCAGCTGGCGCAGCAGCACCCGGGGTTCCTGTACGCCACCGCCGGCGTGCACCCGCACCACGCGGTGGAGTACACCGACGAGTGCGATGCGGAGATGCGCGCGCTGCACGCCCATGCCGAGGTGGTGGCGGTGGGTGAGTGCGGGCTCGACTATTTCCGCGATTTCTCGCCGCGCCCGGCGCAGCACCGCGCGTTCGAGCGCCAGCTGCAGCTGGCTGCGGACAACGGAAAACCGTTGTTCCTGCACCAGCGCGACGCGCATGCCGATTTCATGGCGCAGATGAAGAACTTCGAAGGCCGCATCGGTCCGGCCGTGGTGCACTGCTTCACCGGCGAGCGCCAGGAGCTGTTCGATTACCTGGACCAGGACTGGTACATCGGCATCACCGGCTGGCTGTGCGACGAGCGCCGCGGTGGGCACCTGCGCGAGCTGGTGAAGAACATTCCGGCCAACCGGTTGATGATCGAGACCGACGCACCGTATCTGCTGCCGCGTACTTTGAAGCCGATGCCGAAGGACCGCCGCAACGAACCGGTGTTCCTGTCGCACATCGTGGAAGAGCTGGCGCGGGACCGTGGCGAGGATGTGCAGACCACGGCGGCGAACGCCACGGCCGCGACGCGTGCGTTCTTCCGCCTGCCCGACGCTGCCTGATCGGCACTACCCGTCAGCCGGGAACGCCCGGATCCGGTAGCGCCGGGCCATGCCCGGCGAGCGAAGCGGCAAGATCCGTCAGCCCTTCCCGATACGTTGGAAACTGCGGCGTCCAGCCCAGCGCTTGGCGCGTGCCGCGGCTGTCGATGCGCTTGTTGCTCTGGTAGAAGCGCCGCAACGTCGCGCTGAGCGCTGGATCATCCCAGGCCACTGCGGGCGGCAGGGCAAAGCCCCCCAGCTGCGCGGCGAAGGCCAGTACATCCTGCGACGGCGCCGGCTCGTCATCGCTCGGCAGATACAGCGCATTGGCCATGGGGCGGCGCATCGCGGCGATCACCACCGTTGCCAGGTCGTCCACATGCAGGCGATTGAACGCGAGCCCCGGGCGCACCACGTGCCGCGCGCGGCCCTGCGCCAGCTGCAGCAGCGCATTGCGCCCAGGCCCATAGAGGCCCGGCAGGCGGAACACGGCCGAGGCGATGCCGCGCGCCTCCGCCAGCGCACGCCACTGCGCTTCGGCGAGTTGTCGCTGCATGCCCACGGGTTCTGTGGCATCGGCAACGCTGCTCTCGTCGATCCAGCCACCGTCGCGGTCGCCGTAGACCGAGGTCGATGACAGGTAGCCGAGCCATCGCAATGAATCGCTGTCGCGCAGCGCGGCATGCAGCAGTCGCAGTGCCGGGTCGCCCTCGGCATCGGGTGGCACGCTGCACAGCACCGCGTCTGCGTGTGCGATGGCATCGAGCAGGGTGGGTGACAGCGCAGCGTCGGCCTGCAGTTGATGGCGCTGCAGGCCATCGTCAGGTGCTGACGCCGGATCGCGCACGGTGCCTTCCACCTGCACGCCTAGGGCCTGAAGGTGCGCAGCCAACACGCGCCCACTCCAGCCCATGCCGAGGATCAGTACGCGCATCGGCAACGGGCCAGGCGTGTTCATCGGATCACGCCGCGCGCTGGGCCTGATAGGCCTGCAGGCTGCTGTAGGCCACCTGCAGCAGCAACGCTTCCTGGCCCGCGGCGCGCGCACGCGCCAGCATGTCGCCAACGATCTGCGCGGCTTCCACCTGCTGGCCCGCTTCCAGGTCGCGCAGCATCGACGCCTTCAACGCCGAACCGGCCTGGGTCAGGGTGCTGCGCGCGGTGTCCTGCGCCGCCTGCGGCACCGGTTCGCCCGCGGCTTCGGCCACCGCCAGGCATTCGTCGTAGAGCCCACGCACGATGGTGTCGCCGTCATCGGTGGCCATGATGGTGCCGATGTCCGCGCGCAGCAGGCAGGTAGCCGCCGCCAGCGCGGTGAGGAACGTGTACTTGATCCACTGTTCCTGGCCGATGTGTTCGCTGGCCAGATGATCGAGATTCGCCTGCGCACAGGCTGCAGCGAATGCCTGCACGCGCGTGGAGATCGCACCGCCATCGCGTTCGCCGAAGGTCAGCTTGGCCGGCTTGCCCAGATGCAGCACGGCACCATCGGGCGCCTTGGTCGCACTGATGAAGCACAGCCCGCCGAGCACTGCGTCGCGGCCGAAGCGTGCGTCGAGCGCGTTGTAGTGGTGCAGGCCGTTGAGGATCGGCAGCACGGTAGTGCCCGCGCCCACGGCCGGTGCGATGGCATCGATCGAGCTGTCCAGGTCGTAGGCCTTGCAGCTGAGGATCACCAGATCGAACGGTTGTTCCGCAGCCAGCGCAGGCAGAGCTTCAGCGGTGACATGCTGCACCGGGAACGTGGCGTCACCCACCGGGCTGCGCACCACCAGGCCATCCCGATCCAGTTGCGCGGCGCGGGCCGGGCGCACGAGGAAGGTCACGTCCACGCCCGCCTGGGCCAGGCGACCACCGAAGTAACCGCCGGTACCGCCGGCGCCGAGGATCAGGATACGCATTGCACGCTCACCGCAGTTGGGGGATTCACTGCCGTGATTGTGCCGGAGTTCGCGGCCAACGGCTGCGCCCCTCGTGGTGGTTTGAAGCACAAGCCGTGTTTGGGTCGGGGGGGGGGGGGGGGGGGGGGGGGGGCGGGCCACGAGGGGCCGGGGGGTCGCCCTGGGGGCCGCCCCCCCCGTCCCCCCCCCCCCCCCCTACCCCTGACGGTTTCCGTGTGCGTCCACCACGGAAAACAAAGAAGAAAATCAAAAGCAACAGCGGGTCGCTCCGCTCGTTTCTCGTGATCATCTTTCGGTGGATCCACATTCATCAGATCGCAAACAAAAAGAGCCGAGCATTGGCTCGGCTCTACATGATCTCCAGCCATCCACGCATGGCGTGGATCTACCGTGTCGACCAAGGTCGACACCCACCAACAGCAGCACACACCGCCGTTCCGGCAGCAGCGGGAAACTGTCGAAGGCGGGGTGGTGTCGGGTTGCGGGGTGTCCGCGCCATGGATGGCGCGGCCAAGCCTACAAGGACGTACTTGCGGCGTCCCCGCAGCCCGACACCACCCCGCCAACCCACGGATATCTCGCCTTTGACGTTGACGTTGCCGGCCAGCGGCCGGCACTACCACCGCGGGTGCAGGGCCGCAGGCCCTGCAGGACATCCTCAGCTGCGCATGCCCACGCCACGCTTCAGCAGCCACAGCGCCAGCGCCGTCAGCACCACCACGAAACCGATCATCAGCGCATACGCCACCACCACCGGCACATCGCTGCTGCCCAGCAGGCCATAGCGGAACGCGTTGACCATGTAGAAGATCGGGTTCGCGTGCGTGGCCGCCTCCGCCCATGGCGGCAGCAGCTTCACCGAATAGAACACGCCGCCCAGGTAGGTCAGCGGGGTCAGGATGAAGGTCGGCACGATTGCCACGTCATCGAACTTCTTCGCATAGACCGCGTTGATGAAGCCGGCCAGCGAGAAGATCGTCGCGCCCAGGATCACCGTGGTCAGCGTCACCAGCGGATGCGGGATGCGCACCGGGGTGAAGAACATCGCGATGATCAGCACGATCACGCCGACCATCAGGCCGCGCAGCACCGCACCGGCCACGTAGCCCCACAGGATCACCCAGTTCGGCATCGGGCTGACCAGCAGCTCTTCCACGTGGCGGCCGAACTTGGCGCCGAAGAACGACGAACTGATGTTGCCGTAGCTGTTCTGGATCACGCTCATCATCACCAGGCCCGGCACGATGAACTGCATGTAGGTGTAGCCGCCCATGTCGCCCACGCGCGAACCGATCAGGCCGCCGAAGATCAGGAAGTACAGGGTCATGGTGATCGCCGGCGGCACCAGGGTCTGGCCCCAGATGCGCATGATGCGGGCGACTTCGCGGCGCACGATGGTCATCAGTGCGATGCGGTTGCGCTGCCCGTCGGTCAGGACCGGGGTCGGG
Source organism: Stenotrophomonas sp. 82F1 (assembly GCF_056861525.1). Classification (NCBI taxonomy): domain Bacteria; kingdom Pseudomonadati; phylum Pseudomonadota; class Gammaproteobacteria; order Lysobacterales; family Lysobacteraceae; genus Stenotrophomonas; species Stenotrophomonas sp. 82F1. Next base: position 192,127 of record NZ_JBSPUD010000004.1, on the reverse strand, counting down.
GTGCTGCTCATGCGGACGTCTCCTGGTTGCCGGTGAGGCGCACGAACAGTTCCTCCAGGCGGTTGCTCTTGGTACGCATCGAACGCACGCGGATGCCCGCTGCGTTCAGTGCTTCGAACACGCGGTTCAGATCCATCGCGCGCGGCATGTCGATGTCCAGCGTGTGGCTGTCGGTGGCGATCAGGGTCGCACCCTCGATCACCGGCAGCTGCGCGGGCAGGGCGCCGTCGATGTCCAGCAGGAAGCCTTCCACATCAAGCTTGGCCAGCAGTTCGCGCATCGGGCCCTGGGTGACGATCTGGCCATGGTCGATGATGGCCAGATTGCGGCACAGGTGCTCGGCCTCTTCCAGGTAGTGGGTGGTCAGGATGATCGTGGTGCCGGCGGCGTTGATCTCCTTCAGCACCCGCCACATGTCGCGGCGGATCTCGATGTCCACGCCGGCGGTCGGTTCGTCCAGGATCAGCAGGCGCGGGCGGGTCATCATCGCGCGGGCGATCATCAGCCGGCGCTTCATGCCACCGGACAGGGTGCGGCTCATCACCTGCGCCTTCTCCCACAGGTGGGCGCGCTTGAGTTCGACCTCGGCCATCTGCTCGGCTTCCGCGCGCGGCACGCCGTAGAAACCGGCGTAGTTCACCAGGATGTCGAAGGGCTTTTCGAACAGGTTGAAGTTGATCTCCTGCGGCACCAGCCCGATCAGGCGCATGGTGGCGCTGCGGTTGCGCACCAGGTCGCTGCCGAACACCTCCACCTGGCCCTCGCTGAGGTTGACCAGGGAGCTGATGATGCCGATCAGGGTGGACTTGCCGGCGCCGTTCGGGCCCAGCAGGGCAAAGAAGTCGCCGGGGGCCACTTCCAGCGAGACCCCTTTCAGGGCCTGGGTGCCGTTGTCATAGGTTTTACGCAGGTCGCGCACGCGCAGGGCGGGCGCCGTATCGTTCAGGGAAGCCAAGCTCGAAGCCTTCGCGCCCATGGGCTGGCGCTGGAGAGGGGCGGGGAAGGTCTATTATAGAAGACCCCGAGGGCTTGCCCCGGCTACACACTGTCCCGAAAAGTCGTGCCTGTCCAATTCCCCATCAAACTGGTCGACCGCCGCATGCTGGCGCCCTCCATCGGCCATTACCAGTTCGTGCGTGACGACGGCCAGCCGCTGGATTTCCAGCCCGGCCAGTTCATCCAGGTCCATTTCAGCTACGCCGATGGCACCGAAACCAAGCGCAGCTATTCGCTGGCGACCATCCACGACCACGCGCTGGGCCCGGGCGAGGCGGTGGATATCGCGGTCAGCTTCGTCCCCGGCGGCGCCGCCACGGCCCTGTTCGAGGCGCTGGACATCGGCGGCCAGGTCAGCGCGTCCGGCCCCTACGGTCGGTTCTGCCTGAACCCCGGCGACCACAACGGCCGCTACCTGCTGATTGCCACCGGTACCGGCGTCACCCCGTACCGCTCGATGCTGCCATTGCTGGCAACGGCGATGGCCGAGCGCGGGGTGCAGGTGGTCCTGCTGCAGGGTGCACGCAGCCCGGGCGAGCTGCTGTACAGCGAAGACTTCTACAGCTTCGCCGAAAAGCACCCGAACTTCCGTTATGTGCCGTGCCTGTCGCGGGAACTGCCAGCCGAGCCGCACCCGGACGTGCACCATGGCTACGTGCAGCAGGCGCTGGCGGAGTTCACGCCGGACCCGGCCACCGACATCGCCTACCTGTGCGGCAACCCGGACATGGTCGACGCCTGTGCAGAAGCGCTGAAGGCGGCGGGCCTGGGCAATCCGCAGATCCGCCGCGAGAAGTACGTCAGCAGCAAATAGGCCCAGGTAGTGCCGGCCGCTGGCCGGCAACCTCATGGACGCACGAAGCCCTCACCGGAGGCGGCATCACGCCGCCCCCGGACCATGCCTCAGTACGGCACCCAGGCATCGCGCCAGGCCGAACCCACGCCCGGGCGGTACGCCTCGGCATTGACGTTGCACCACGCGCCTTCCGGGAACGGGCGGCAGGCATAGAGCTTGCCGTCGCTGCCCTTCACCACGGTCTGCCCGGGCACGTAGCTGCCGATGCCGGCCGGATAGATGAAATCGAAGTCGCCCGGCGGCTGCACCGGATCAGGCACCTTCGTATCCAGCTGGAACCGGTGGCCCTGCGCCAGATAGACGCGGTTCGCCGTTGCCGAAGCAATCGGCGTGATCACACCATTCTCCAGCACGCCGATACGGGCATGCCGCGCACCTGCATTGACCGCACGGGCCAACGTCAGCGGCCACTGCGTTGGCAGCGTCTGGCCAGTGGTCAGCGTGGTGTCGATGCGTTCCAGATCATTGCCGTTCGCGTTGAACACGCGCAGGGTGAGGGTCGTACCCGCGTCCAGGGCTCCGCGCGCGGTGACAGGGCCGGCATCGTGCCATTGCGGCGGCGGCGTCACACCACCGCCCCCCTCGAAACGCACGTCCATGCAGGTGTAGAACGCCTCGGCCGAATCCGAGCGCTGCCAGGTGTTGTAGATCAGATGCTGGCCGGTGCGCTGGGGCAACGGGCAGTCCAGCTTGTAGACACCACCTTCCGACAGCGGCACGTTGCCGAGGACGCAGAACTCCTGCAGATCCGACCAGCCCACGGGCGTACCTGGCTGCCATCCTTCGCGCGTCACATAGAACTTCCAGTCACGGGTGGCATGCGGGGCGGAGGCAAGGAATTCAAAGGTGTAGCGGCCGTTTCCATCGGCACGGATCGGCGTGGTCGACCAGTCGGACCGATCCAGATCCAGGCCGCGGTACTTGCTGTTGCCACCGCTGCACAACTGCCCGTCCGGCACCACGGCCTGGTGGTTGCCGTTGGCGCTGGCTTGGTTGACGCCGGCCCAGTCATAGAACGGCTGTGCGCCACCGATCGCCTTTGCGGCGGCACAGGCGGGATTGGTCGGGTTCTCCGGATTGCCCTGGAAGCAGGCATAGACCCGGCTGCTGGGTTTGGACATGGTGCCGTGTGCCAGCGCACCGGCAGAGACGCCCAGGCCGGCGATGGCAGTCATCGCGAGAGCGAGTCGATTGAGCGGTTGCATGGTGGGGATCCTGTGAACGGTGGAAGGACCAGCGAGTCTCCACACGATGCACAGCGCCATCCATTCAACGATTCCGAAAAGCCGCAGGCTGCGACGCAATGTGCATTGCCAGCGCGAACGGGTTAACACTTGATGCCGTTCCGGCGGATCTGCATCTGCCCGATTGCAGAAGCGGGGCGGCACGAGGGCGCCGCTCCCGCTCCATCACTCAGTCAGTACGGCACCCAGGCATCGCGCCAGGCCGCGCCCACGCCCGGCCGGTACGCCTCGGCATTGACGTTGCACCACGCGCCTTCCGGGAACGGGCGGCAGGCGTAGAGCTTGCCGTCGCTGCTCTTCACTACGGTCTGCCCGGGCACGTAGCTGCCGATGCCGGCCGGATACACATGGTCGAAGTCTCCGCCGGGTGAGGGCGTGCCCGGGTCCGGCACCTTCGTGTCCAGCTGGAAGCGGTTGCCGTCCTTCAGATACACGCGGTTGTCGGTGGCCGAGGCGGTCGGCGTGATCGCGCCGTTGCTGAGCACACCCACGCGCGCGTGCTGGGCGCTGGCATTGACCTTGCGGGCCAGCGCCAGCGGCCACTGTGCCGGCGTGGTCTGGCCTGCGGCCAGCGTGGCTTCCACACGTTCCACGTCGTTGCCGTTGGCATTGAACACACGCAAGGCCAACGTGGTGCCCACCGGCAGCTCGGTACGCGCGGTGACCGGCCCGGCATCCTGCCACTGCGGCACCGGCGTGGTACCACCGCCGCCTTCAAAGCGCACATCCATGCAGGTGTAGAACGCTTCGGTCGAATCCGAGCGCTGCCAGGTGTTGTAGATCACATGCTGGCCGCTGCGCTGCGGCAGCGTGCACTGCAGCTTGTAGGTGCCATCGGCCGACAGCGGCGTATTGCCCAGCGAGCAGAACTCCTGCAGGTCGGCCCAGCGCAGCGGGCTGCCGGGCTGCCAGCCGGCGCGGGTGACGAAGAACTTCCAGTCGCGCGTGGCATGCGGGGCGGTGGCTTTGAACACGAAGGTGAACTTGCCGTTCGCATCCGGCTGGATCGGCGTGGTCTGCCAGTCGCTGCGATCCAGGTCCAGGCCGCGGAAAGTCGGATTGTTGCCGCTGCACAGCTTGCCGTCGGGCACCACGGCCTGGTGGTTGCCGTTGGCGTTGGCTTGGTTGATGCCGTTCCAGTCGTAGAACGCCTGCGAGCCGGCCACTGCTTTGGCGGCCGCGCAGGCCGGGTTGGTGGGGTTTTCCGGGTTGCCCTGGAAGCAGGCATAAACGCGGCTGACCGGGGTGATCATCGTGCCGTGTGCGGCCGCGTTGCCGGCAACGCCAACACCGGCGCCAACGAAGACGGTAGCCAGCAGCAAGGGGGGGTATCGCAGAGACATGGCGCATCCTTGTGATCGTCGAAGGGAGCGGTGACCGCAGCACCCGCGCTGTGCTACGCGACGGACAATGAGCGGTACCGCCGCGAGTATCGAGCGGCAACGCACAGCGGGAAACCACGTCAACACCGATCCGTGACTACGTGTGTGAAGCCCTTCCCGCAGGCTTCACGCCACACTGAACGAATGCGTTGGCGGTCACGCCTGCAGCGCGGCAACGATCACGTTCGCGCACGGTCATGCCCGGTGATTGCCTGCCCGATCCACCCGGCACGAAAAGCACCCATGCCCTGCGTTGTGCAGGTGCACGAAGGCCACCGTCGTATCGGCAAACAACCGGTCCAGCTGCGCAGCAACCTCGGTGCCTTGGCAGACCAGGCCGCTCAGCATGAAGTCCGCGCTGTCATAGGCACGCACTGAAATCAGCCGACGGTGCACGTAGGCAGGTACCACGCCTGCCGGCAGCACGCAGCGGGTGGCACCGCGCTGCACGAAGATCGGGCCCGACGCGCGGTAAGGCGAACGTGTGGCCAGGTGTGTGTAAGGCAGCAGAAGCAGTTCGGCACCCGCAGGCGCGTCGGTCAGGCTGACCCTGCAGGGGTAGCCACCACCGTCGCCTGCGCGCCGCCGCACGATTCCCCGTGCAGCCAACGCATCGTCGCTGGATTCGAAAAGCGCTTCGAACGGCTGGTGGTCGATGCCACTGAGTTGCCACGAATGCATGAAGTGTCTCCCGGTTTTCCGCGCATTCTGTCGCCGCCACGGGCTGCGTGCTCGCCATTTTCCGCCACCGGATTCGATGGCCCGCCTGGCCCTGCCCAGGTGCGACGGTCCGTGCGGCCGCCACAAGGCGCTAAGATGCGCGCGCCGCCCTTCATGCAGCGCCGCATGTCCCTGGATTTCCCCACCGTCGCCGTGCTTGGCTTCCTGCTCTGCGTGGGCATCGCGCTGGGGTTCTCGTTGCTGCTGGTGGTGCTGCGCGGTCAACCGGTGCTGCGGCTGTGGACGCTCAGCCTGTGGGCCCTGACCCTGGGGGTGACCCTGCTGGCGCTGCGTCCCTACCTGCCGCAGGTGCCGGCGATTCTGGCCGGCAACGCGGCGATGGCCGCCTGCGCGGTGCTGCTGCTGCGTGGCATGGCCCTGCATCTGGGCCAACCCCTGCCGGTATGGCGACCGCTGTTGCTGGTGGCCGCGTTCATGGCCGGCATCTTCCTGTTCCTGGTGCCGTGGCCGAACCTGGTCGTGCGCCTGCATGTGTTCAGTGTGTTCGCTGCGCTCATCGATGGCTGGATCGCCTGGCTGCTGCTGCGCCACGCCCCGCCACAGCAACGCACCAGCTGCAGGCTGGCTGCGGCGGTATTCCTCGCCGAGGGCCTGCTGTACGTGGTGCGCCTGTTCCTGCCGGTGGCGGCCGGCGCCGGCGAGGACATCATGCGTACCGGCACGCCGATGTTCGCGACCTACCTGGCCGGGGTGATGCTGGAGCTGGCCCGTTGCTTCGCACTGGTGCTGCTGCTGGTCGAACGCATGCTGGTGGAACTGCGCCGGGCGGCACAGATCGATGGTCTTACCGGCCTGCTCAATCGCAGCGCGGTGCTGGCGGATGGGCAGCTGCAGCTGGAACAGGGACGCCGGCACGGTGCGTCGTTGGCGGTGCTGCTGCTGGATGTGGATCATTTCAAACAGGTCAACGATCGTTGGGGCCATCTGGCGGGTGACCAGGTGCTGCAGCATTTCACCGGGGTGCTGCAGCGCTGCGCTATCGGCCGCGTGCATCTGCTCAGCCGCTATGGAGGCGAGGAGTTCCTGCTGCTGCTGCCTGGCAGCAACGGCAGCGAGGCGACGGCGCTGGCCGACGCGATCCGCCACGGGCTGCAGCAGCGTCCGGCCCTGCTCGACACCGGTCCGGTGGCGGTGACCGCCAGCATCGGCCTGGTGCTTGACGACGGCCGGACCGATCTTTCCGGCCTGATCGCGTTGGCCGACAGCGCCCTGTACCGGGCCAAGGCCGAGGGCCGCAACCGCCTGGTGGCGGTGCCGACGCCGGCCTAGGACATCCACCTGTCGCCGCCAGCGCCCGGCGCGTGTAAGTTGGGTCACATCTGTTTGGTCACATCTGCCGCGGCACACCGTCGTGGTGGACAGGAACATTCCCAGGGGAATCACGCACGATGCAACGACACCATTTCGCGCGGGCCGGGTTGCTGGCCAGCATGCTGATTGCCGGCTGCAGCGCACCGCCGCAGGCAGGCACCGACGGCGCAGGCGATACGCCCAGCCGCCGCTACGGCCAGATCGATTTCCGTCCCTGCACGCTGGCCACTGAAGGCGCCAGCGACAATGTCGAGGCGCAGTGCGCCACGTTCCAGGTGCCGGAAGACCGGTCCCGTCCGGATGGCCGCAGGATCGACCTGCGCGTGGCCTGGCTGGAGTCGGGCAACAGCGGTTCCGGCCTGCCGGACCCGGTGTTCTTCCTGGCCGGCGGCCCCGGCCAGGCGGCCAGCGAAGTCGCCGTCATCGTCGATACGGCACTACGCCAGGTGCGCAAGCAGCGCGACATCTTCCTGATTGACCAGCGCGGCACCGGCGGCTCCAACCCGCTCAGCTGCCTGGGCGCGGATGGCAAGGAACTGCCGATGGATGAAGAGGCTGCGCCCAGCGAAGCGCTGCTGCGCGAGTACGCCGAACGCTGCGCTGCGTCGCTGAAGGGCCGTGCCGACCCGCGGTTCTATACCACCGCCGAGGCCATCGCCGATCTGGACGCGGTACGCCAGGCGCTCGGCGCCGATACGCTCAACCTGGTCGGCGGCTCGTACGGCACCCGCGTTGCCCAGCGCTATGCGGCGGCCTACCCGCAACACACCCGCAGCATCGTCATCGACGGTGTGGTGCCGAACGATCTGGTGGTAGGGGGTGAGTTCGCCAATACCTTCGACAACGCCATCACCCTGCAGTCGGCGCAGTGCCGCAAGGATGCTGCCTGCAGCAAGCGCTTCCCGGTCGATACCCGCGCACAACTACGCAGCGTTGCGGACACCCTGCGCCGCACGCCGGTTACCGTCGAGTACCGCGATCCGGGTACCAATGCGCCGCGCAAGGATGTGTTGACCCCGGACAGCGTGGTCGGCCTGGCGTTCGCCTTCTCCTACGTGCCGCAGTATTCCTCGCTGCTGCCACTGGTGCTGGACGAGGCCGCGCAGGGGCGTTATGCGCCACTGGCCTCGCTGGTACGCGGTGCGACCCGCAGCATGGATTTCCAGATCAACCGTGGCATGCAGTGGTCGGTGATCTGCAGCGAAGATGCACCGCGCTACCAGGCGCCGGCGGAAAGCGGAGACGCGCTGTTCGGGCCGGAAGCGGCGCGTGCGTTCTTCGCCGCCTGCCCGGTGTGGCCGCATCAGCCGGCGCCGGCCGCTGCGGCAGCGCCGCTGCGCAGCGATCTGCCGGTGCTGTTGCTGTCCGGCGAGCTGGACCCGGTGACGCCGCCGCGTTACGCCGAACAGGTGCTCAAGGGGCTGCCGAAGGGACGCGCGCTGGTCGCCCGCGGGCAAGGCCACGGCACCCTCACCGCCGGTTGCATGCCGCGCCTGCTCGGCCAGTTCATCGACACCACCGATGCCAAGGCGCTGGATGCCAGCTGCCTGGACACGCTGAGCTACGTGCCGGCGTTCACCTCGTTCAACGGATGGGCCCCATGATCGTCGCCGACAACCTGCACAAGGCCTTCAACACCCGCACCGGCCGTATCCAGGCGGTGGCCGATGTCGGCTTCCGCGCCGAGGATGGCCGCATCACCGGCCTGCTCGGGCCGAACGGCGCCGGCAAGACCACCACCATGCGCATGCTGTACACGCTGATGACGCCGGATGAAGGCAGCATCACCGTCGATGGCATCGATGCCGCCCGCGATCCGGTGGAAGTGCGTCGCCATCTCGGCGTGCTGCCCGACGCGCGTGGCGTCTACAAGCGGTTGACCGCGCGCGAGAACATCGCCTATTTCGGCGAGCTGCATGGCCTGTCCGCGTCGCGCATCCGCGAACGCATCGAAGTGCTGTCGCATGCGCTGGACATGGGCGACATCCTCGACCGCCAGACCGATGGCTTCTCGCAGGGCCAGCGCACCAAGACCGCCATTGCCCGCGCGCTGGTGCACGACCCGCGCAACGTGATCCTCGACGAACCCACCAACGGCCTGGACGTGATGACCACCCGCGCGCTTCGCCGATTCCTGCTGGGCCTGCGCGAGGAAGGGCGTTGCGTGATCCTGTCCAGCCACATCATGCAGGAGGTCGGTGCGCTGTGTGACCACATCGTGATCATCGCCAAGGGCACGGTGATGGCCGCCGGCAGTGCCGATGAACTGCGTGCGCAGTCCGGCGAACCCAACCTGGAAGATGCGTTCGTGAAACTGATCGGCAGCGAAGAGGGCCTGCACGCATGAGCATGATGTCGACCATGATGACGGTGATGCGCAAGGAACTGCGCGACCTCTCGCGTGACCGCCGCACCCTGATGCTGACCCTGCTGTTTGGCCCCTTGCTGTACCCGCTGCTGATCCTGGGCATGGGCAAGCTGGCCGAAAGCCGTGTGCGCATCCAGATTGAACAGCCGCTGCAGATCCCGACCATCGGTGCCGAGAATGCGCCGAACCTGGTGCGTTTCCTGGCCGCGCAGGGGCTGAACACCGCGCCGGCGCCCAAGGATCTGGCCGAGTCGATCCGCTCGCAGGAGATCGACGTCGCGCTGCGCATCAGCCCCGATTTCGGCAAGGACTGGGCCGACGGCAAGCCCGCGCTGGTGGAAGTGATCCGTGACAGTACCCGGCGCGCCGCCGAGGTGCCCAGCGCCCGCCTGCAGGCGGCCCTGGCGACCTACAACGGCCAGGTCGGTGCACTGCGGCTGATGGCACGTGGCGTCGACGCACAGGTGGCGCGGCCGCTGGAGGTGGCTACCCAGGACATGGCCAGCGCCGAGGCCAAGCGCGGCATGATGCTGTCGATGCTGCTGCCGGTGCTGCTGACGCTGACCTCGTTCATTGGTGGCGCCTATCTGGTGATGGATGCCACCGCCGGTGAGCGCGAGCGGCAATCGCTGGAGCCGCTGCTGGCGACCCCGGGTTCGCGCAGCGCCATCGTCAGCGGCAAGATCGCCGCCGCCTGCGTGGTCGGCTTCGCCTCGTTGCTGCTGACGTTGATCGCGTTCAAGGCCAGTGCGCAGATCGCGCCCGGCAATGTCGGCCGGCAGCTCAACATGAACATCGGCTCGATGTTGCAGATGCTGCTGGTGATGGTGCCGATGCTGCTGATCGGCACCTCGCTGCTGACCTTCCTCTCGGCCGCGGCCAAGAGCATGAAGGAAGCGCAGAGCCACATGACCTGGCTGGTGCTGCTGCCGATGCTGCCCGGCTACGCGTTGATGGCCTACCCGGTGAAGAGCGAGCTGTGGCAGTACGCAGTGCCGTTCCTGTCGCAGAACCAGATGCTGCTGAAGGTGATCCGCCACGAGGCGATCAGCCCGACCATCTGGGCGGTCTACCTCGGCGCAAGCCTGGGTCTGGCCGCAGTGCTGTGGTTTGCTGCCGTGCGTCGTTACCACAACGAACGCCTGGCGATTTCCGGCTGAGCGTAACCGGTAGCGCCGGGCCATGCCCGGCGGATACAGAACGAGGCCCGGTCATCCCGGGCCTTGTTCATGTCAGCGCAGTGAGGCGTTTCCTCCCCCATACCGCGCCGGCGTCACTCCCATCTCGCGCTTGAACACGGCGATGAAGGAACTGGGCGTGTCGTAGCCCAATGACAATGCGACGGTGGTGACCGGCTCACCGGCCAGCAATCGCGGCAGTGCCAGCAGCACGCGCAGGCGCTGCCGCCAGTGGGTCAGGGTCATGTTGGTCTCGGCCTGCCAGCGGCGGGCGAGGCTGCGACTGGACAGGCCGCTCGCTGCGGCCCAGCCCTCGACGCTGCGGGTGTCATGCGGCGCGCGCGCCAGGGCCGAGGCGATGCGACGCAGGCGGCGGTCGCTGGGTTGCTGCAGGGCCAGCGGCAAAGGCGTGCCGGCTTCGATCTCATCGATGATCACCCCCGCCAACCGCTGCTGCACCGCATCCAACGCCTGCCCGGACCACCGCAGTGCACGCGGCACCGCCACCTGCAGCAGGTCGCTGGGCTGGAAGATGCGTGGTGTGGTCGGCAAGCCCGCGCAGGCTTCCCTGCTGAAGTACAGGCTCCAGCCATCGAAGCTGCCGATGCTGGACAGCGCATGCGGGTGCTGCGGCGGAAGCCATGCCACGTGTCCGGCCGGAAGCAGCCAGTGGATGTCGCCCGCCTCGATCCGCAGCAGGCCCGTGTGGGCGCCCAGCAGTTGCCCGCGCGCATGCTGGTGGCGAAGGGTGCGGCGTGAACCCGGCATCGCCAACTGCGTGCCGAGCAGGGCCGGTCCTCCGCTGGCATCGGCCAGTGCAGGATCGATCAACGGCGTCTGGGCTGTCTGCTTTGCCATATCTATTGGCAGTTATACGGCAGAACAGTCGGCGGCGAGCGTTGAAACTGGTCGTCCATTCCCCAGGAGCACGCCATGCAACCGCAGGACATCCTTCCCGATCACCAGAACGACGTGCAGGTGAACGGTCTTACCGTGCGCAAGGGCAGCGTCGGCGCCTTTCTCGCCAGCGTCCGCGACTGGCAGGACCCGGCCGGTGATGCCGCCACCCGTGTCGCCGCCGAAGCAGATCTGCGCAGTCTGCTGCCGGGACTGCACGCACTGGGCCTGTTCCAGGTGCTGGCCGCACGTGATCCGGCGCTGCAACGGTTGATCGACGGCGCAGCCTGAAACGTACAAGGCCCGGACATGCCGGGCCTTGCTCCAGAACCACCGGGCGCGGCCCGGCGCTACCGCCTTGGGCATCAGCCGCCCGGTGCGAACACCAGCGTGCGGCGGGTGGTGACCGGGGCATTGACCGGCTCGAAACGCCAGCGCTTGACCGCGTTGAGGGCTTCGCGATCGAAAACGCGCGAGGGCGTCGCGCGCAGAACGCGCGCGTTGGTCACCGAGCCGTCGGTGCCGACGGTGATTTCCACCAGCACTTCGCCGGAGGTACCCGAACGCAGCGCTTCGGCCGGGTAACGCGGTGCCGGCGTGCTGACCGGGCGCAGGCTCGGCGCAGCGGCGGTCGCGGCCTGGCGGGCGGCGTTGGCCTGCTGGGCAGCGGCCTGCTGCTGCTTCTGCTCGGCATCACGGCGGGCGGCGGCCTGGCGCTCGGCTTCCTGGCGCTCGCTGTCACGACGGGCAACATCCTGCTGCGCGGCAATCTGCTTGGCCGCCTCGGCTTCCTTGGCGCGCTGTTCGCTCAGGCGCTGCTGCTCGGCCAGCTGCTTGGTGCGGTCTTCAGCGTCCTTCTTGACCTTCTCGGTCTCGTCTTCGGTGCGCTTGGCCGCGATCTGTACGCCCTTGCTCAGGCCTTCTTTCAGGCGCGGCAGGGCCGGGGCCGAGGCGTCGACCTTTTCGATCAGGGCGACCAGCCGCTGCGCTTCGGTGAAGTCCTCGCGGCCCAGGTGCTGCTCGGCGGCGATCAGGGTGTAGGGCAGCAGGTCGGTCAGCGCGCTCTTCACCGAGGCATCGTCCGGGGTCTTGTCGCGCAGGGCCAGGTAATACTCGATGGCGTTGTCGCCGGCCGGGGCGTACATGCGGTTCTCGCGCAGTGCCTGGCTGGCCGATTCGCGCAGCTGCTCGGTGCCCATCGACTGCACCTTGGCAGCCACCGCTGGTGCGGCTGGCGCTGCAGCGGCGGGGGCGGTGGCACCCTGCGCGGCCGGGGCCGGTGTTTCTTCCTTGCCCGAGCAGGCAGCCAGGGCCAAAGCCAGAGCGACCGGCAACCACCGGCGCGCGGCAGCGATCATTGCGACGTGCGACATCCTGCTCCCCTCTAAGAAGACGACGTTACGAAAAACGTAGATACGCATGGCCGGAACGGAAGATCCGGGCGTGGCGGGGGACGTTTCCCAGCGTCACCGTCGCCTGCAGCGAGGGTGCAATCTAGCATCCCGGCCACCCTTGCGTACAAGGGCCGGGAGCGGCGCCGGCAGCGGCAGTCGTGCCGCCGCCGGCGATGGCGTCAGTGCGCGGCAGCCTTGCTGTGGCTGTTGGACATCAGCTTGTCGGTCCAGGCGATGCCGATCGCCGACAGGATGAACACGCAGTGGATGATGGTCTGCCACAGCACACCATCGGGGGTCAGGGTCGTGCAGGTATCGGGGCCGGCGTTGTAGAAGCTGGCCGATGCCGACGAAGCCGCTGCCGCCCATTGTTCCGGCTTGCACAGCGGCAGGCCGTTCAGCGGGCTGGCTGCAATGAACGTCTTCAACAGGTGGATCGAGGAGATGCCGATGATCGCCATCGCCAGCTTCACCTTCAGCACGCTGGCGTTGACGTGGCTCAGCCATTCCGGCTGGTCCGGGTGGCCTTCCAGGCGCAGGCGCGAGACGAAGGTTTCATAGCCGCCGACGATCACCATCACCAGCAGGTTGGAGATCATCACCACGTCGATCAGGCCCAGCACGATCAGCATGATCTGCTGCTCGCCCATCGACACCGAGTGCGAGATCAGGTGCCACAGTTCCTTGCCGAACAGGAACACGTAAACGCACTGGGCAACGATCAAACCCAGGTACAGCGGCAGCTGCAGCCAGCGGGTAGCGAAGATCAGGCTGGACAGCGGGGACAGTAGCGGACGGTTTGCACTCATGCGGAGGATGCTGCGTTTCGGGGGAGAGGCGAGGTTACCGGCCCGCCATGACGGTGCCAAGCCAACGCACGCACTAGACTTCAGGTTCCTTTCCGTACCCCAGAGCCGCCGCCATGATCGACCTGTATTACTGGCCTACCCCGAACGGCCACAAAGTGACCCTGCTGCTGGAAGAAGCTGGCCTGGAGTACCGCATCCACCCGGTCAACATCGGCTCGGGCGACCAGTTCAAGCCGGAATTCCTGGCCATTTCCCCCAACAACAAGATGCCGGCCATCGTTGACCACGCCCCGGCCGACGGCGGCGCCCCGCAGAGCGTGTTCGAGTCCGGCGCGATCCTGCTGTACCTGGCCGAGAAGACCGGCCGCTTCCTGCCGGCCGATCCGCGTGGCCGCGTCACCACCCTGGAATGGCTGTTCTGGCAGATGGCCGGGCTGGGCCCGATGAGCGGGCAGATGGGCCATTTCAACGTGTACGCGCCGGAGAAGATCCCGTACGCGATCGAGCGCTACGACAATGAAGTGCGCCGCCTGCACGGGGTGATGGACAAGCGCCTGGCCGAGCACGCCTTCCTGGCCGGCGCGGACTACACCATCGCCGACATGGCCAGCTACCCGTGGGTTGGCGCCTACGACAAGCTGCCGGCCGACTTCGACGCGTTCCCGAACCTCAAGCGCTGGCACCAGGCCATCGCCGCCCGTCCGGCCACCCAGCGCGCCTATGCGCTGCGCACGCAGGTGAACCCGGACGCTGGCAAGCCGCTCAGCGACGAAGAGCGCAAGCACCTGTTCGGCAAGCGCTGACCCGGCACGGTGGGTGCCGACCGTTGGTCGGCACTCATCATGGGAAGACATCATGGGCAGAAGGTCATGCTGTCTTCCCGCACCGGCTTGGTTAGGATGGAGGCTGACCGTCCCGCGCCCGCCGCGGTGACGGACCTGCCGTTTGCCGGGATCCTCCATGCGCCATCTGTTCGCCTCGCTCGCCCTCATGCTCGCCACCGCTACCGTCGCCCACGCTGAAAAACTCACTCTGGAAGCCATCACCGGCCCGCTGCCGTTGTCCGGCCCGACCCTGATGAAGCCGAAGGTGGCACCGGACGGCTCGCGCGTGACCTTCCTGCGCGGCAAGGACAGCGACCGCAACCAGCTGGACCTGTGGAGCTATGACATCGGCAGCGGCCAGACCCGCCTGCTGGTCGATTCCAAGGTGGTGCTGCCCGGTACCGAAACTCTCAGTGACGAAGAAAAGGCCCGTCGCGAGCGCCAGCGCATCGCCGCGATGACCGGCATCGTCGACTACCAGTGGTCGCCGGACGCGCAGCGCCTGCTGTTCCCGCTGGGCGGTGAGCTGTACCTGTACGACCTCAAGCAGGAAGGCAAGGCAGCGGTGCGCCAGCTGACCCACGGCGAAGGCTTTGCCACCGATGCCAAGCTGTCGCCCAAGGGCGGCTTCGTCAGCTTCATCCGCGGCCGCAACCTGTGGGTGATCGAGCTGGCCAGTGGGAAGCAGATGCAGCTGACCGCTGATGGCAGCACGACGATTGGCAACGGTATCGCCGAATTCGTCGCCGACGAGGAGATGGACCGCCATACCGGTTACTGGTGGGCGCCGGACGATTCGGCCATCGCCTACGCCCGCATCGACGAAAGCCCGGTGCCGGTGCAGAAGCGCTACGAAGTCTATGCCGACCGCACCGATGTGATCGAACAGCGTTACCCGGCCGCGGGCGATGCCAACGTGCAGGTGAAGCTGGGTGTGATCTCGCCGGTGGAACAGGCGCAGACGCAGTGGATCGACCTCGGCAAGGAGCAGGACATCTACCTGGCCCGCGTCGACTGGCGCGATCCGCAGCACCTGAGTTTCCAGCGCCAGTCGCGCGACCAGAAGAAGCTTGACCTGGTGGAAGTCACCCTGGCCTCGAACCAGCAGCGCGTGCTGGCCCACGAAACCAGCCCGACCTGGGTGCCGCTGCACAACAGCCTGCGTTTCCTCGACGACGGCAGCGTGCTGTGGTCGTCCGAGCGCACCGGTTTCCAGCATCTGTATCGTATCGACAGCAAGGGCAAGGCCACTGCGCTGACCCACGGCAACTGGTCGGTCGATGAACTGCTGGCGGTCGATGAAAAGGCCGGCCTGGCATACTTCCGTGCCGGCATCGAATCGGCGCGCGAAAGCCAGATCTACGCCGTGCCGCTGCAGGGTGGCCCGCCGCAGCGCCTGTCGAAGGCGCCGGGCATGCATAGCGCCAGCTTCGCGCGCAACGCCAGCGTGTACGTGGACAGCTGGTCCAACAGCAGCACCCCGCCGCAGATCGAACTGTTCCGCGCCAATGGCGAGAAGATCGCCACCCTGGTCGAGAACGATCTGGCCGATCCCAAGCATCCGTACGCGCGCTACCGCGAGGCGCAGCGCCCGGTCGAATTCGGCACGCTCACCGCTGCCGACGGCAAGACCCCACTGAACTACAGCGTGATCAAGCCGGCCGGCTTCGATCCGGCCAAGCGCTACCCGGTGGCGGTGTACGTGTATGGCGGCCCGGCCAGCCAGACCGTCACCGACAGCTGGCCCGGCCGTGGCGACCACCTGTTCAACCAGTACCTGGCCCAGCAGGGCTATGTGGTGTTCTCGCTGGACAACCGCGGCACCCCGCGCCGTGGCCGTGACTTCGGCGGCGCGCTGTATGGCAAGCAGGGTACGGTGGAAGTGGCCGACCAGCTGCGCGGCGTGGCGTGGTTGAAGCAGCAGCCGTGGGTGGACCCGGCGCGCATCGGCGTGCAGGGCTGGTCCAACGGCGGCTACATGACCCTGATGCTGCTGGCCAAGGCGTCGGACAGCTACGCCTGCGGTGTGGCCGGCGCGCCGGTGACCGATTGGGGCCTGTACGACAGCCACTACACCGAGCGCTACATGGACCTGCCGGCGCGCAACGATGCCGGCTACCGCGAAGCACGCGTGCTGACCCACATCGAGGGCCTGCGTTCGCCGCTGCTGCTGATCCACGGCATGGCCGACGACAATGTGCTGTTCACCAATTCGACCAGCCTGATGAGCGCGCTGCAGAAGCGTGGCCAGCCGTTTGAACTGATGACCTATCCGGGTGCCAAGCACGGCCTGTCCGGTGCCGACGCACTGCATCGCTACCGCGTTGCCGAAGCCTTCCTGGGACGTTGCCTGAAGCCTTGATCATCATCCGGGAAGGAGCCCGCCCATGACCCTGCCGCCGCCGATTCCTGCTCCCTCCAACCTGGCCTCCGGCTGGTGGTGCCGGCATTGGCGCTGGGCGATGCCGCTGGCGGTGCTGCTGTTCCTGGCCGCCCTCGGTGGTGCCATCGCCTGGAGCGTGCTGCGCTGGACCGAGGCCGCGCACGACAGTGCGCCGATGCGCGAGGCGATGCGTCGCGCCGGCTGCAGCGTCGAACTGGTGCAGGTGTTCGGCGAACCGCTGCAGGCCGGCACACTGCCGCTGGGCAGCATGCAGACCGCCATCAACGGCGAGCGCGATGTCGGCCTGACCGTGGCGCTGGAAGGACCGCATGCGCATGGCCGCTTGTTCGTGAAGGGCACCCGCAGCGACGACGTGTGGGATTACCCGGTGATGTACGTGCTGGCGGAAGACAAGCAGACCTTCGACCTGAGCGCACTGGATGATGCCGAGGCGGCTGGCGAATGCGAACTGCAGGAATGCCGCGCGCGTGGGGAATGTGCGCTGACGGCCGCGCTGTGACTGTACGACCGAGCGCGGAATCAGAGACTGTCGCGATCCGCCACAGTTGAATTCACTCTTCCCGATCAAGCCTCGGCTCGGCTCAGCACCTCTCGTGGGAGTCTGCTCAGTCACGTCATTGCATGGCGCTGATCAGCTGGATCGTCATTGGTATCGCCATGAATTTTCGCCGCTTTGATAGGGTGGATTGATAGTGCGAGCGACGTCGCGGAACGCTGAGGCACACTCATTCCAATCATTGATCCGTTGCAGCGTTTGTTCGGCTGCAGCGTTTCACTTGATCCTGGAAGGAACGTGCAATGCGAACGTATGCAATCAGGAGCGCGGTGGCACTGACGGTCTTCGCGCTGCTTTCGGTCGGTCCGACCAAAGCGGCCGAGCCATTCGTGGAGGCGCTCCCAGACGCAGTGCTGGCTGAAGCCGAGCAGGGGTTGCGCAGAGGAGGCGGCGACGTGGAGTGGGTGCGCCGGGTTCGCGTGAATGAGACCGCCCTGGCTGCTGATGAGATCACCGTCGATCTCCACGACAGGGTTCTTCACCTTGTCCGCGATCCTTCCGAACCCCTGTTCGAGAGCGTCCAGAGTGTGATCTACCGGCCTGCGGATGACGTAGGTGCCCAACGAGAGGTGCGCTCGATCTCAGGCCTGCAGTGGGTGGGTAAGGTGAAGTCCGTAGCGCTGGATGCTGAAAGGAAGCTTGAGCAGCGCACGTACGTGAGAATCTGGTCGGACGCTTCAGGAACACATGCGAGATTCGCCCTTGGGTTCTGGCATTACACGCTGGACGGTGATCGACTGGTAAAGCGCGATGTGCGCCGCGCTCTACGAGACGAGCGTGACGATGTGAGGGACCGGCGACCAGATCGGCCCGCTCCAGACCTTCCTCCAGGAATTGCCGCCGGCGGGAGCGGCGAAGGTCGCGATGTGATTCGGGTTGCGTACGGCTTTGCGGCAGGCGCGCTGGTGGATGGGCTGGATCCGGCAATCGAGCAGGTCAGGGCTGCAGTGATCGAGGCGAATGCCGGATTTGCAGCAAGCGGTATTGAATTGGAGTTGCAGGCGGCGGCCAACGCGCTTCCGGGATACCGCGAAGCCACGCTTGATCAGACTCTCGACGACATCGCAAAGGGTAGGCGCGGACCACTCTGGCTGCTGCACGTGGCGCGCGAGGGCGAGCGAGCCGACGTGATGGTGATGATCATCGATACACATTCGTGCGCTCCCGCATGCGGATTGGCCCAGCAGGTATTGGCGACCCGGGAAACGGCCTTTCTCGCTGTTGAGCGCAGATGCCTGGCCCAGCACACCCTTGCGCATGAGATCGGCCATTTGCTGGGAGCAGATCATGATCCCGAGAACGTGACACTTGATCCGCCCAGATTCGCATTCGGGCATGGCTATCAGTTCAACGCGGAAGACGCGCCTGGTTGGCGTACCGTCATGGCCTTGGAATGCAGTGACCGGACCTGCCCGCGGGTGAACCTCTGGTCATCCCCGCTCATCCAGCACGGAGGCGTGCCAACGGGATCGGTTGATCTTCATGACAACGCAAGAGTCCTGCGCGAGACGAAAGGCGTCGTTGCCGGCTTCTACCCGGATCCGCCAGCGCAGAACCCCGATGCCTCATATCCGCACCCGTGACGTCCGGGCGATTGTCGGCACCGCCATGAGCGCGTAGGGTGCGGGCAACCCTGTCCTGGAGTGCTCCATGAAGCCGATCGCGCTTGCCATCGCCCTGGCCCTGACCGCCGCCCCGCTGCTGTCGGCCCCACCGGCCCTGGCCGCACCGGCCGCCAAGGCCTCTACGCCGGCCAGCCCGGCCTGGGTCGCGCGCAGCAACGCGCTGGCGCAGATCCTGCTGGACGCCCAGGGCCCGTTCCAGCCCGAGGAGACCGGCTTCTTCGGCGTGCCCGGCTACGACGACAAGGTCGCCGACCTCGGCCCGGACAACGACCAGCGCTACCGCGCCGCGATGGCCAAGGCCCGCGACGAACTGAAGGCCAAACTGGCCACTGAGAAGGATCCCAACGTCCGCCAGGACCTGGAGATCATGATCGCCGCCGCCAACCAGAACATCGAAGGCAGCGAGCTCAACCAGAAGTACCTGCTGCCGTGGCGCGATGCGCCGCAGAGCGTGTTCGGCGGCCTCAACCTGCTGCTGTCCGACCAGGTGCCGGCCGAGCGCCGGGCCAAGGCGGTCGATCGCCTCAAGGCATACGCGGGCCTGCAGCCGGGTGGCACCGCGTTCACCACGCTGGCCCGCCAGCGCTACGAAGAGCGGTTGAAGGACAGCACGCTGCTGCAGCCGACGAAGATCGAAGTGCAGCAGTCGCTGGACAACGTCGAGACCTACATCACCGGTATCGAGTCGCTGCTGAAGAAGTACCAGGTTGCTGGTGCCGACGAGGCGATGAAGGCGCTCGCCGCACAGATGAAGGACTACGCCGCATGGACCCGCAAGGAGGTGCTGCCGAAGTCACGTGCCGATGCGCGCCTGCCGGCCCCGCTGTACGCCTATCAGCTCAAGCAGGTCGGCATCGACATCGACCCGAAGCTGCTGATGCAGCGCGCGCAGCTGGAGTTCATGGAAACGCGCTCGGCGATGCGCCAGCTGGCGCCGCTTGTCGCGAAAGAGAAGGGCCTGAAGGTCAGTGATCCGAGCGACCCGGTGGCGGTGATCCGCGCGCTGAAGGGCGAGAAGATCGCCGATGACCAGCTGGAAGGTCACTACCGCAAGGTGATCGATGCCATCGATCCGTTGATCCGCGAGCACCGCATCGTCGATGTGCCGCAGCGCGCAATGCAGATGCGCCTGGGCTCGGCCGCCGAAAGCGCTGCCAGCCCGGCACCGCACTTCCTGCCCGCGCCGCTGGTCAACAACACCGGGCAGCAGGGCACCTTCGTGCTGCCGCTGGGCAACCCGGCGGCCGGTGCGGGCGCGCAGTACGACGACTTCAACTTCGGGTCGGCGGCCTGGACGCTGAGCGCGCATGAAGGCCGCCCGGGTCACGAACTGCAGTTCACCGCGATGGTCGAGCGCGGCGTGTCGCTGGCGCGCACGATGTTCGCGTTCAATTCGGTGAACGTGGAAGGCTGGGCGCTGTACGCCGAAGCGGAGATGGTGCCGTACGAGCCGCTGGACGGGCAGATGATCGCGCTGCAGTTCCGCCTGCTGCGTGCCGCCCGCGCCATGCTGGACCCCATGCTCAACCTTGGCCTGACCGACCGTGCCAACGGCGAGCGCGTGCTGATCGAGCAGGTGGGCCTGTCCAAGGCGATGGCTACCCAGGAACTGGACCGCTACATGGTGCGCATGCCGGGCCAAGCGGGCAGCTATTTCTACGGCTACACCCGCATCCTCGAACTGCGCATGCAGACCGAGCTGGCACTGGGCGCGAAGTTCGACCGCCTGGCGTTCAACAACTTCCTGCTCGACCAGGGCCTGTTGCCGCCGGACCAGCTGGCTGAAGCGGTGAACCAGGTGTTCGTGCCGAAATACCAGAAGAAGTAACGGTAGCGCCGGGCCATGCCCGGCGAGCGCAGCGGAAGAGACGCCGGGCATG